>CAZSVK010000624.1:0-2500 GCA_964610245.1 uncultured bacterium | reverse complement strand
GAGGATGCGACGGTAGAACGAAGTTGACCAATCACAGAGACACAGAGACACAGAGACACGGAGGGGGAATTGATTTTATGAAGACTCCCTACTTCTCTGTTCTACTACTCGCGAAAGACGTCGCAAGGCGCGAGGACTCGACCTCGAACGAGGTTGACCAATCACAGAGACACAGAGACACAGAGTCACAGAGACACGGAGGGGGAGTGGATGGAAGGCGGGTCAAACACCACTCTGTGCCTCTGTGTCTCTGTGCCTCTGTGATACCTGTCCTGGTTTGCGGGCAAGTGTCCGCCCTGGGATTACCCGCTTCTGGTCTCAGAACCACCGCACCACTCCGCGCACCCGGCCCTGGATGCGCAACTTGTTCACGTAAATGGGCTGCATCGCCGGGTTCGCGGGCTGCAACCGGGCCCGGCCCGGCTCGCGGTAGACCCGCTTCAACGTCGCCGTGCCGTCTTCCAGGAGCACGACCGCCACGTCGCCGTCGTCCACGGTCGACACCGGTTCGATCACGACATGGTCGCCGTCCAGGATGTGGTCATCGACCATGCTGTCGCCACGCACCCGCAGCGCATAGGCCCCCGGCCGCACCAGCTCCCTGGGCACGGTCAGATATTCGTCTGTCACCTGCAACGCCTCGATGGGCCGGCCGGCGGCGATCGTGCCCGCGATCGGCACCCGCACAGCCCCCAGTTCCTCGCCATCCGGCTCTCTCAGGAAACGCAGCCCGTGGGCCGTGCCGTCGCTGGCCAGAAAGCCCTTTCGCTTCAAGGCGTCGAGGTGCTGGCGCGCCGTCGCGTAGCTGATCGACAGCTCTCGGGCCAGTTCGCGCAGGCTGGGCATGAACCCACGGGCCTCGGCGAAACGTCGCAGCTCCGCGAGGACCTTCAATTGCTTCTCCGACACGTTCAGACTCATCTGTTCTCAGTATACCACTCAAAAAACACACATGCAACGGGTCCGGATCACTCTCGTGCGTCGAGACGCCAGGGCTTTGCGAGGAGACGGTTTCGTACGGGACCGGAGCGTGGTAAAACGGCGCAGAGCAGACACGGCTCGAGAGGCTCCGATGATCGAACTCCACTCCACGGAACGTATCCAGGAAGAACACATCAGCGTGACCCGCATCGTGCCCGATCGGCTGCGGCTGGTTGTCCTGGAGGGGCCGGATCAGGGCCGGGAAGCGATCATGTCCGGCACCACCTTCGCCATCGGCGGCGAGCCCGGCAACGATCTGGTCCTCTCCGATCCGAGCGTGTCACGGCGCCATGCCGAGCTGGTGAGGAGTCCGGACGGACTGCTCTTCCGCGACCTGGGCTCGACCAACGGCTCGTTCCTGGGGGCCCACCGCGTGAAGGAGGCCTTCGTGGCCCCCGGCGCCCGGCTCAAGCTGGGCCGCACCGCGGTCCTGCTCGCGCCCTGCGAGGACGTCCTGCTCGTCTTTCCCACGCAGGAAACCTCGTTCGGTGCGCTCCACGGCGCCAGCCTGCCGATGCGACGGCTCTTCGGCGTGCTCGCCAAGGTCGCCACCACCGACATCACCCTTCTCATTGCCGGCGAGACCGGCACTGGCAAGGAGCTGGCCGCCCGCGCGCTGCACGAGCACTCGAAGCGCGCGACCGGCCCCTTCATGCCGCTCGACTGCGGCGCGCTCGACCGCGACCTGGCCGGCAGCGACCTGTTCGGCCATGAACCCGGGGCCTTTACCGGCGCCACCGGCCGTCGCGCGGGCATCTTCGAGCAGGCCAAGGGGGGCACCGTCTTCCTCGACGAGATCGGCGAGTTGCCGCTCGAACTGCAGCCCAAGCTGCTCCGCGTCCTCGAGCAGCGCGAGGTGCGCCGGCTCGGCGCCAGCGTCTATCTTCCGGTGGACGTGCGCGTCGTGGCGGCCACCCATCGCAACCTGGAAGAGATGGTCGCCGCCGGTACGTTCCGGGGCGATCTCTTCTACCGGATTGCCCAGGTGCAGACCTGCCTTCCGCCCCTGCGCGAGCGGCTCGAAGATGTTCCCCTGCTCTGCGATCGCCTGGTGGCCAGCGCACGCGAGGCCGGGATGGCGCCGGCCTCTCTGAAGGGCGTCTCGGCGGAGGCCCTCTCGGTGCTCTCGTGTGTCGCCTGGAAGGGAAACGTCCGGGAACTGCGCAACGTCATCGACCGGGCCGCGGCCCTCAGCTCCGGCGACTGGCTCACTCCCGCCGACCTGATGCTCCTGGCCCAGGAAGGGGCCGGCTCCGGTGGCGCCGCGACGCTGCAGGGCCGCACGCTCGACTCGATCGAGAAGGAAGCGATCCAGGCCACGCTCTCGCTGTGCCAGGGCAACAAGACGCGCACCGCCAAGCTCCTGGGCATCGTGCCCAACACGCTGCGCGACAAGATGAAGCGCCACGGGCTGCCCTGGTAGACGTCGGAAAGGGGCGTGCGCCGGGGACGCCGTCCCCCGGGCCCCTGCTGGAGCTCCGCTCCAGACCTCGCCAGGGTGGGAGCCCCACCCTGGACC
>CAZSVK010000623.1:0-2518 GCA_964610245.1 uncultured bacterium | reverse complement strand
GCTCAGCGAGAGACCGGGTAGGTGTAGGAGCGGTGAACCGGCTGGCGGCGCGGCTTGCCGAAGAACTCCATCCGCAGGCGCCGGATGCGGAGCCAGGCGCTGACGATCGTCGAGAGCGCCTTCTGAACGAGCGTGGGAGTCGCGACCTGGGCCGCGTACGAGACGAGGGCGGCCGTGGCCAGCTCGCGCACTCGATCGGTCGGCGCCAGGCGCCGGATCGCCTCGGCCGCGGGCCAGCTCTCGCGGAGCAGCCGGGCCAGCTCGCTCGCTCTTGCCTGGAGCACCGGCGCTTGCTCGTCGCGCAGCTTCAGCAGGGCGGCCAGCCACAGGCTCCAGAGCCGCAGCATCGACGGCCCATGCTCGTCGTAAAGCCGCTGATAGGCCTTCCGCATCGCGGCGTGGGCCATCCCCGGGGGCAGGTTCGCGCACCGGATGCTCTCGTGGTAGAGATGCTGGTCTTCCCAGCGGTCGACCTTCAGCCGCCCCGCGGCCTGCATGCGCTGATGGAAAACGGTGCCGGGAACCGGACCGACGATGGCGACCTGCGCGGTCGCCGGATGCAGCGACACGAAGTACTCGATGTCCTCGTCGAGGTTCTCGGGGGTCTGCTCGTCGAGGCCGACCATGAACGAACCGGTCACGGCAATGCCGTGGGCGTAGAGCCCTTCGAGTATCGCCCGGGGCTCTTCCTTGCCCAGCTTCGAGAAGGTCGAGAACTTCGATTCGATCCCGACCCAGGCATAGCCGATGCGCATGGCGACCAGCTCGGCCGGTGTGACCTGCGTCAATGTCGAGAAGCTGGCAAAGACGCTCAGCGGCGCCGCTCCGGGGGGCAACTCGGGCGCCTCGGCCAGCAGTTCGCCGACCCTGCGGGCCCTCTCGAGGTTCCCCAGGTAGTCCTCGTCGAAGATGGGCACGGCGATCACGTTGGGGTGCTCGCGGTAAGCTCGTCGAACGCGTCCGGCGATCTCCTCGGCCGTGGCGACGTGCTGGGCGTTGCCCCCGAAGAAGGCGCTCGTCGCACAGAACTCGCACCGGGCATTGCATCCCAGCGTGGCCAGTACCGGCGCCATCGGATGAGGCAGGAACCGCATCCCGAACGGATAGACCCACTGTTCGGGCAGGGCGCAGTCGCGCGGCGCGTCGAGCGGTTCGCCCAGCAGGCGGCGCATGAAGCGCACGCCATCCTCCCGGCAGACGTGATCGAAGAGCCCGTCCATCCGGTCGTCCGGCCCGAGCGAGATCTCCAGGCTCACGGTGCCGTAGCCGCCCAGGACGATCTGGGTGCCCGGCGACACGCGTCGGATCAGACGGCACATCTCGCGCACCTTGGGCTTCGAGATGTTCATGAAGCCGATGGCCACGGTGTGGTAGCCGGTGCGCCGCAACTCCGCCTCGAGTTCGGCGAGCGTCGGGTACTCGAGCACCCGGCACGGTGTGGCCAGGTTGCGGGCGATGTGGTGGCCCGCGAAGAAGGGGTTCTCGCCCTCGGTGACGAAGACGCCCTGCTCCTTGGTGAAGCGGCTCGCGTAGAAGTCGAGCATGTACTCGTCGCCGTCGTACGGCGCGAACGGGGCGGTGGCCGTCGTGAGCAGGACCCGCGGCTGGCCACGCCGGCGTCGGAGCCAGGCAGCCGCCGCCATGCTCATCCCCAGGAGCAGGCCCGTGCCCGCGAGAGCCGAGAGCAGGTCCCAGGCCGCTGCCGTCCAGGCCCAGGTCTGCGTCTGCCAGGCGGGCAGCAGCCGCGTCGACAGGACGAAGGCCACGGGGGGCAGCGTCAGGAGAGCCAGGTCGGCCAGGAACCGCCGCAACCGATGGACCGGGCCGCACTCCAGCGTGTCGAGCACTTCCTGCGCCAGGTAGCCGATCAGGAAGTGCACCATCGGCCAGCCCGGGCTGTAGCCGAGCGGCCAGGCATAGTGGGTCGGCGCGGTGGACCACAGCAACCCCTCCCGCAACAGCCGGGGATCCCAGAGCGCCTCGAGCAGAGCCAGCACCAGGCCGCACACCACCGGCCTCCGGGACAGGAACCACGGCGGCAGCAGACGATGCCAGGTCAACTGGTCGGCCAGCGCGGAGGCGAGCAGGATGAAGGCGCACCACGCGATGGGTACTGTCGCCGGAACCCCGGCCACGAGGCTCGATTCGGTAGCGCTGAACCCGTGGGTCCCGCCCACGTTGACCGCCAGCGGCGAGAAGAGCGCCCCGAAACAGAGCGCCAGTGCCGCCAGGGTCAGCAGCCGCTCCAGTCCCTTCCGGCGTAGCAAGTAGAGGCCGCAGAGGAACACCAGCAGCGGTTCCAGCCAGGCCAACGAACTCTGCAGTGCCGCGCCGCCGGTCACCGGGCCGGCGAAGACGAACAGAAAGGCCACGAGGGCCACGGGCGGCAACAGCAAGGTCGAGACAGCCACGAGAACTCCAGTCTACGCGATCGGTGGTCCGGGTGCCGAGATGCTACACTTCGGGTGCGCGCGCGGTTCGTGGGAAAGCAGGGAGAACATCTCCCCTGGACCCCCCG
>CAZSVK010000622.1:0-2519 GCA_964610245.1 uncultured bacterium | reverse complement strand
CCTCCGGGCGCCTCGGACCCGCGGCCTTGGCTGGTGGCCCTTCGCTCGGCCTCGTCACGGCCAGGGTCCTCGGATAGGCTCTCGGACCCGACGCGCCCCTCCGTGAAGATCGAAAACGGTCAGATGAGCCTGGGTGGCCTGTCCGCCGCCGCACTGGTGAGAGAGTACGGTTCTCCCCTGTTCGTGATGGAGGACGAGGTCATCCGGCGGCAGACAGGGCTGCTCCGGCGAGCTTTTCCGTCGCCGCACGTCCACCTGTACTACGCGGGCAAGGCCAATCCCAACATCAGGATCTGGCAACTGATCGGCAAACAGGGCTACGGCCTCGATTGCTGCAGCCCGGGCGAGGTCTTCCTGGCCTTGCGTGCCGGCTTCGGCCCGGACCGCATCTCCTTCACCGGTACCGGGCTGACCGCGGAAGAGATGCGCTATCTTGCCGGCACCGGGGTAACCGTCAATGTCGATGCCATCAGCCAGGTCGAGCGCTACGCGGCTCTCGTGCCGAACGCGCGCCTCGGCATCCGCATCAACCCCAACATCGGCTCCGGCTCGCACCAGTTTTGCACGACGGGCGGCAGCCGCAGCAAGCTGGGCATTCCCATCGACCTGGCGCTGCAGGCCCGCGAGACGGCGGCCCGAGGCGGCGCCACGATCAGGGCGCTCCACGTGCACACCGGCTCGGGTGGCCTCGACGTGGCCCCGATGCTGCAGACGGCGCGCCTGATGTTCGAGCTGGCCGAGCACTTCTCCGACACTCTCGAGACGATCGATCTCGGCGGAGGGCTGGGCGTGGGTCAGGCCCCCGACGATCCCGTTTTTGCCCTCGACGATTACGCGACGGGCATCCTCGCGCTGCTGGAGCGTTGGAACTCCACGCATCCGCGCCCGATCGACCTCTTACTCGAGCCCGGCCAGTTCCTCGTCGCCGACGCGGGCTGGCTTCTCTCGACGGTGGTCATCGTCAAGCCCACTCCCGGCGGGCGCACGTTCGCCATCCTCGACACCAACTTCAACCACTACCTGGGCACGGCGCTCTACCAGTCCTATCACGAGTTCCACCTGGCCTCGCGGATGAACGAGCCCCGCACCGAGCGGTACGACCTGGTCGGCAACCTCTGCAATACGGGCGACACCTTCGCAGCCGACAGGCCCATGCCGCCCCTGGTCGAGGGCGACCTGCTCGCCATGGCCAGCGCGGGCGCTTACGGCCTCTCCCGCTCGAGCAACTACAACTCCCGCCCGATCCCAGCCGAGGTCCTGGTCAAGGACGGTCGGTCGACGCTCATCCGCCGCCGGCAGACCTACGAGGATCTGCTGAGCGCGCAGCTCTGAGAGCGCGACCGGAAACCCGGTCCGCCCCGCGCAGCGGCCGCGCGGCGAGTGCCGAGTAGTCGACCTTTCGAGGCTTCCGTCCCGCCCCCCGATCCGGCGAGCCGCGGCCCCGTCAGGCGATCAGGTGATCCGTGGGCCCCTTGCCCTGGCGGATGATCACCGTCTGGGGGCCGGTCAGGTCCAGGATGGTGGATGACACGAGACCGCCGGGCCCCGCGTCGATCACGAGATCGAGCTGGTTGCCGAAGAACTCCTCGATCTCCATCGGGTCGTTGAGCATGACCTCGGACCCCTCGGGATTCACGCTGGTGGTGACGATGGGGCGGCCCAGTTCGCGGATCACCGCCTGGGTGATGGGGTGGTCGGGCACCCGGATCCCCACGGTCTTGCGCTTGCTCTCGAGCATCTTCGGCACCTGGCGGGTCGCCGGGAGCACGAACGTGTAGGGCCCTGGAATCAGGTGCTTCATCACGCGGTAGGCGAAGTCGGACACCCGGGCGTACTCGGAGATGTGCGACAGGTCGCTGCAGAGGAACGACAGGCTCTTGGCCTTGTCGAGCCGCTTCACGAGATAGATGCGTTCGATCGCCTTCTTGGCCAGGATGTCGCACCCCAGCCCGTACACGGTGTCGGTGGGATAGACGATCAGAGCCCCCCGCTGCAGTTCTTCAACCACGCGCTGCACCAGACGGGGTTGAGGAATCTTGGGATGTATGGGCAGAAGCATGGGCTCGCTCCAGCTCACGTCTTAAGCCATTCGCGCGGCGGAATCAAGCCCGTCGTGACAGAAGGTGCAATGGCGCGAGAGCCGAGGCGCCCTGCCGGCATCCACTGTGAGACCCGGCTTGCCGGGCCGCGATTCTAGTCCGGGTAGAACGACCGGACGCGCTTGATCTCCTCGCGCTCCTTGAAGAACACCTCGACGATCGTGGGATCGAAGTGCTTTCCGGTATCGCGCTTGATGATCTCGTCGGCCTGCTCTTCCGAGAAGGCCTCTTTGTAGCAGCGCTTGGTCGTGAGGGCGTCGTAGACATCGGCCAGGGCGACGATGCGCGCCTCGATGGGGATCTCCTCGCCCTTGAGCCCCTTCGGATAGCCCGAGCCGTCGAACTTCTCGTGGTGGAACAGCGCCACGTTGCAGGCGATCAGATCGGCCCGCGCGGCATTGAGCAGCTCCCAGCCGAGGA
>CAZSVK010000621.1:0-2534 GCA_964610245.1 uncultured bacterium | reverse complement strand
TCAGGGCTGGCGATGATATCACCGGCCAGGAGCCGAGTCAACCGACACGCAAGCGAGGGTGCGCGCGCGGAAGGTGGGGATCCGCTCTGGCATGGGGAAGTGGAGCCGGCCACGGCGCTTGCGCTATTCCTGACCCGTTACCCCTTACCCCTGATCGTGTTTGACAGCCCCCTCCACTTGGCTTAAGATACGGGCCATCCGGCGGTGTCAGCCAGGAGGGCTCGTCGTGTCGTCGGATCTTTGCTGTTCCAACGGGCAAGCACTCCGCAGGGGACGTGCGAAAGGTCGGTCGACTTTAGATGAAGATCTATCTGGATACGGCGAACATCGAAGAGATCCGGGAGGCCGCCAGCTGGGGCATCCTGGCGGGGGTGACGACCAATCCGACGCTGGTGGCGAAGGAAGGCCGCGAGTACAAGCAGGTGATCCAGGAGATCGCCAAGATCGTGTCAGGTCCGATCAGCGTCGAGTGCGGCACGCTCGAGGCGTCCGAGATGATCGCCGAGGGGAAGATCCTGGCCAAGTACGCCAGGAACGCGGTGGTCAAGATCCCGATGGGGCGCGACGGACTGAAGGCGACGCATGCGCTCTCCTCGGCGGGGATCCCCGTGAACATGACGCTGATCTTCTCGGCGAACCAGGCGTTGCTGGCCGCGCGGGCCGGTGCGTCCTACATCAGCCCGTTCCTGGGGCGGCTCGACGACATCAGCGAGAACGGCGTGGCGCTGATCGAAGACATCATGGAAATTTTCGCCATGCATGATCTCGATGCGGAGATCATCTCGGCCAGCATTCGAAATCCGGTTCATGTCGTCGACGTGGCCCGGGCGGGCTCGCACATCGCAACGGTGCCTTTCAAGGTGCTGCAGCAGATGGTCGAGCATCCGCTGACGACGGCGGGCATCGAGAAGTTCCGTCAGGATTACGCGAAAATCCCGAAGCCTTCGGAGACGAAGTCGGCCCGCGGGAGCAAGCGCTGAAATCTAGTTCACCCCAAAAATGAACGAAACCGTGGAAATTTGTAGCAGGGGAACGCCCCCCAAGGGAGGCCCGACGACCAGAGAATCCGCTTTGTGTCTGGAGAATCGCCTAGTTTCGAGACCTTTCAAACGCAGCGGGAGAAAGCTGCAACCTTGTGGAACCGGCTTCGTAGTATCGGATGAAGTCGGGCAGCTTGATAGCCGTTAGAGGCACGAGAGGCCTTCGTGGACAACGAAGACTACAAACTCATCAAGCTCTGCCTGAAGGGCAAACGAGATGTCTTTGCCCAGTTGGTCGACAAGTACAACCGTCGGGTCTACAACATGGCGTATCGGCTGACGAGCAATCCCGAGAAGGCCAAGGACATTTGCCAGGACGCCTTCATCAAGATCTACAAGTCACTCGACCGCTACGACCCGAAGTACAAGTTCTCCAACTGGCTCCTCAAGACTGTGAGTAACCTCTGCATCGACTACCACCGGACGCGGGCTCAGAACACCGCCTCTCTCGAGGTCATCCTCGCGAGCGGTGCCGAGAGTTCCATCCTCGCTCACGCCACGTCGCCGAACACGATCGAGACGGAGCTGGAAGACCGGCTGGAAGCAGCGGAGTTGCAAGCAGTCATCCGTGAGGGAATCGAGTTGCTGCCCATCGATTACCGGGCCGTCGTGGTCCTGCGTCATGTCCAGAACCTGTCCTACAAAGAGATTTCGCAGATGCTGAATCTCCCGATGGGAACCATCAAGGCCAGGATTCACAGGGCCCGGAAGCTACTCAAGGGATATCTGGAAGGTCGATTGGTCGAGGTTTGAGACGAGGTGATCCGCATGCCGTCCTGCGAGAAGTACGAGGATCTGCTGCAGCAGTATCTTGACAAGGCTTTGGATAGCGCCCAGACCGCTGTCCTGATGAGCCATATCGAGGTCTGCCATCGCTGCAGGTTGGATTACAAGCTCTACACCAAGGTCGTGCAGGGCCTGGAGCAGATGGACGAACTGGCCTCGCCCAGCCGCATCACTGCGGACGTCATGGCTCAGCTCGACAGGGAGCCCGCGGGTTTCGCCCCGGCCTTCGCCGCGCGACGCGCTCCCTTCGGCCCGTGGCTCTGGGGGATGTCGACGGCGTTCGCGGCCGCTGTGGTCGCCGCCTTCCTCATCCTGCATCCGGCCGCTCCGGTCTCCCAGGTCGCCATGAATCCGAGCCTCGACGGCCCCACCTCCCCGGCCGTGGCCCCCGTCCAGACGCAGGATCCCCTCCTGTCGACCCGCATCTCCGGCCAGCGCATCCTGCTGGTCGCCTCCGGCGGCCAGGTCCAGGTCCAGCGCTCCAACACCTCCGGCTGGCAGATGGTCTCGGCCGCGACCGACGTGGCCTACGGCGACAAGATCCGGACGATGCCCGAGGCCAGCGCCCGCATCGAATACACCCAGGACAAGACCACCCTCAAGCTGCGCCCCAACTCGCTGGTCCAGATCCTCACCAACGCCGTGCGGGTCTACCACGGAGACACCTGGATCCGCGTCGACAAGATCGGCAGCCACTTCCAGGCCGAG
>CAZSVK010000620.1:0-2541 GCA_964610245.1 uncultured bacterium | reverse complement strand
AGCTCACCCACGTCGGCTACAACCCGCAGGGCGCGCCCGTCCCCGTCGAACAGCTCCCGAAGCCGTGCTACCCGAAGACCGTCTTCCTGCTGGTCCGCCTCCGGACGGTCTTCGACGAGGGCCTCTATGCGGGTGGGGCCCGCCGGACTCCCACGGTCGACATCGCCACCAAGATCTGGTCGTACAAGCGTCTCTCCGACGTGATGTACGGCCAGTACTTCTCGAGCGCCGACGAGGATGCCCGGTTCTAGAGAGAACGACGCAGGAAATCGGGAACCTGCATCGCTACGATCGAGAACGAGGTCGACCCATCACAGAGACACAGAGACACAGAGACACCGAGGGGGAGTTGTTTCCATGAGGGGTACCTACTTCTCTGTGCCTCCGTGTCTCTGTGCCTCTGTGATACCTGTCCTGGTCTGCGGGCAAGTGCCCGCGCTGTGACAAGGCTCGTCTTTTCCATGATCCCGTGTCGCTCCCGTTCCAGCCCGAAACCGGGACGTAGCGACGGCGTCATCCTCGTGCTGGCCCTGGTGATCGCGCTCGTCCTGAGCGTCATCATCCTGACGTTCCACAGCACGACGATGCAGAGCAAGCTCGAGGTGAGCCGCGCCTACCTGGGCGACGTCTCGCTCTACCTCGCCGAGGCGGCCGCCGAGGAGGGCATGGCCTCCATCCAGGCGCAGGCCAACCGGCCCGACACGCCCTGGTACCAGCGCTTTCAGGAGGGTACGCCGGCCCAGAATGCCGAGGCCTTCGAGCTGGAGGAACTCGCCACCACCGGCGATTCCGAGCTGGCCCGGCAGTTCGGTGTCGAGCTGTCCGCCCGGGCCCGTATCCTGGTGCTTGGGCTCAGCGCCGGCTCGGATCCTCGCGAGAAGGTCGGCAGCATCGAGGTCGAGGGGCGCGCCAAGGTCGCCCTGGGCCGCAAGGGGTCGGTCGCGCGGCGCGTCATCATCCGGCGCGACTTCAAGGGGGTCTACCTCACCGGCCAGAATCCTCTCTCCGACTACACGCTCTACGTGAAGGACATCCGGGGGATGGACGCGGTGGCCCCCTCCGCCGCCAGCCCCGACCAGCCCCTGCTCATCGTGAAGAACCGCCCCGCGGACGGCGGGTCGGGCCGCCTCCCGGGCTGCGTCTACCTTGGTCAGGGCCCAAACCCGTCGCCCCAGCGTCCGGTGCTGCTGCTGCCGCCCGGCCGGCAGGGGCTGATCCCGCAGGAGATCAAGTACCTGCAGGGCGTGAAACTGGCCCTCTCGGCCTCCAATCCCCAGCGTTATCAGCTGGGCCAGTGGGATGCCACCGCCGGCGCCTTCAACGACGACGCCGTCGACGCCGACAAGGCGCGCGCCATCATCGAGGACATGCTGCATACGCTGCGCGGCCCCGACGGCCAGCCGTTCGCCCAGAACCAGATCGACGCCGTCACCGCTCGCTGCCAGGGCGCCAAGATGCGTCACGAGGTCCTGGCCAACGATTCGCGCTCGGCGGGCCTCGACATCTACATCAACGATCCCGGCTCGGCCATCGAGGGCAACATCTTCTATCCTTACTGGTTCCGGCGCGTCTTCGAGTTCCAGTTCGAAGGCTCGGCGCCCCCGAGCAATCCGGCCACCCAGGCGGCCGTGCCCGCCTCCGCCGTCTCGTTCCTCAATGGCGATCCCAACGGCGCCGACCGGACCGAGGCGCCCCTGGCCCACGCCAGCGGCCTCACCGGGCTCGACAATCGCGAAGAGCGGCTGCGCACCGCCTCGGCGGCGATGGCCTTCACCTCGCCGCGCTTCTACTCGAGGGTGTTCTCGAAGCTGCCCTTCCAGCCCGACCCGGCGGCCGCGTTCAAGCGCCGCTACCTGCACCCGACCTCGACCGGCACCTCGGTGCTGGTGGCCGACGGCATCGTGGGCGTCATCGGCGATCTCACGCTCGAAGGCGACGTCGAAGTCCGCGGTCAGGGCGTCATCCTGGCTCTCGGCAAGATCGTCGTGAAGGGCAGCATCGCCAAGGGCCAGCCCACCGACCAGCTCTTCCTGGTCGCGCGCGGAGGTTCGGTGACGTTGCCGGGCGGCAAGAAGGTCGCCGCGCACGTCCAGGGGCTCAACCTGCACCCGCCGGACCAGACCTGCGTGCTCGAGGTGGCCGACGGAGGTCCGCTCGACCTGCACGGCGGCCTGGCGGTCGACCGTCTCGATTCGGGCCGCTTCCGGGCGGTCAAGAACCTGATAGAGTACGACGAGAGGCTGTCCGACTGGATCTTCCACACGACCTTCTCGGAACGCGTGTTCCTCTGGGCCGCGCGGGCCGACGAGGATTCCGGCCCGAAGGAGTTCGTCGATGACTGAGTTCGCGAAGGGGTTGCAGTGCGCGGGTGGCGCAGTGGATTCCTCTGCAAGTCACATGCGCCTCGAAGCACCCCGTTGGACGACATACAGAACTCCCGATCGGGACAGGTATCACAGAGGCACAGAGGCACGGAGGCACAGAGTGGTGTTTGACCCGCCTTCCATCAACTCCCCCTCCGTGTCTCTGTGTCTCTGTGTC
>CAZSVK010000619.1:0-2555 GCA_964610245.1 uncultured bacterium | reverse complement strand
GGCACCGCGCAGAAAGACTCGGTCGGTCACACCGAGATCCAGGAGAGCGCCCGCTTCTCGACCAGCCACACCCAGAGTCAGACCAGCGTCACCCAGGGCCAGAGCCTGGTCACGACGATCACGATCGGCAACGAATCGGGCGCGGCGGGCGCGGCCGCGACGGGCACCTCCATGACCTTCACGCGGAGCGAGACCACGTTCCAGGTGACCCTCACGCCACCTCCCACCACGATTGCGGGAGGCACGACGGTCACGGCGAGGCTCGACATCACGACCGTGAGTCCGACCACCCCGGCCGGCATCAAGACCGTGACGGTCCGGGTGAGCGCCAACGACGCCAACGCCGGCGTGCCGACGACCGGCACGGTCCGGGTGTTCACGGTGTCGTTCGTCGTGCAGGTCAGACCAGTGCTGGTGTGCGAGACCCCGACCCTGCCGGCCGCGATCTCTCGAGGCGAGGTCCAGATCCCGGTGCGGGTGAACTACCGCAACGGCACCGCCAGCGGCGCGGGCGCGCGTCTCACCAGCAGCGCGTTGCGGTTCTACGCCGGCGGCACCACGGATGTCACCAGCCAGTACACGCAGCGGCTGCTCACCACGCTTCCGGTCGTGGTTCCCGCGGGCCAGACACGTTCGGTCGACTTCACGTTCAGCGCCACCTCCACCGCCACGCTCGGCCCCATCGCCGTGACCGTCAGCAGCACCGCCGTCGACCACAACGATCTGACTGCGCTGACCGTCGCCGCGCCCGCGAGTCGCTACACGTCGATGAGCGAGAGCCGCCCCGTCCTGCGAATCGCCGGCCCGAACAACCAGCGGCCAGGCGTCTTCCCGCAGCGCTCGCCGGTCTCGACCGGGCAGCTCGTGCCCTTCCGTCTCGAGGTCAGGAACTTCGGCGGCTCGTCGGCCCGCGTCGGGGCCGCGCCGTCGCTCAATTTCTTCGCCGGCGTGGTCGACAAGACCTCGGAGTACGCCTGCGCCCTGACCAGCGGCGCCGGGCGGTGCGTCCCGGCGGCCAGCGGAGGCAACACCACCGGAGTAACGTTGACGTTTGACGTCACGCCGTCGAACAGCGCCACCGCCCTCGGCCTGATCCAGGTTGGCGCCACCGTTCCCGCGACCGGCACCGTCAACGGAGTGACCGGCTCCGACGTATCCACTGGGGTCATCCCTCCCGTCTCGGCGGGCTCCTTCCTGCTCCAGAGCCGCGTGGCGGTGGCGGCGACCGATGTCTTCTTCGATCCCGCTATCCCCCGGGGCGTCGATCGCTCCAGCAACACCAGCCCCGAGCAGTTGCTGCTCAGCCGCGTCTCGGTGCAGGTCCGCATCAGCAACAACAACGGGCTCAACGGAGCGACCATGAACGTGTCGAATGTGAGCCTGCGCCTCACCACGTCGTCGCCCACGACCCTGATCAATTCCGAGTACGAGATCGCCCCCACCACCTTCACGCCCTTCACCATCTCGGGGAACGCCAGCCGGGTCGTGACCTTCACCCTTTCCGCGAAGCCGACCGCGCGGAAGGCGGTCACGGTCTGGCTCACGCCCAGGGTCGTCACGGCCGACGCCAACGTCGGCACCACCTCGACGCTCGACGGCACGCTCGACTTCTGGGTGGTCCGGGACCGCGCCTGGGGGCTGAGGGGCCAATCCGGCTTCACTACCGCGGTCACGGCGCCCCCGTCGCAGGACCGCCTGAACGCGCCCCTCGACTGCGTCTCGGACGGGCAGCGCCTCTTCGTGGCCGACACCCAGAACAGCCGCGTCCTCATCTTCCCCAGCCTGGCGGCCACCTCGGCCACCACGGTCATCGGTCAGGCCAACTTCACCTCCGGAGCGGTCAACGGAGGCCTGGTCGCCAGCGCTTCCACGCTCAATGCTCCCGCCGGCCTGGCGCTCTACAACCACCGGCTCATCGTCAGCGATAGCGGCAACAACCGCATCTTGATCTTCAACGACTATCGAATCCTGCCCACCGCCGGCGCTTCCGCCGACGTGGTCCTGGGCCAGACAAGCTTCTCCGGAAGCGGGGCCAACCCCGGCGGCATCACCGCCAACGGCCTCTCCAACCCCCGCGGAGCCACGGTCATCCAGGATAAGCTGTTGATCGCGGACCGGGGCAACAGCCGGGTCCTCGTCTACGACCCGGTGCCCACCGCCACGACGCCCGCCAGCCGGCTCATCGGCCAGTTCTTCGTCAACGCGGGGCAGCCGAATCAGGGCTCCGGCAATCCGACCGCCGGAACGCTGGCCTTCCCGGCAGGCCTCGCCACCGACGGACTGCGTCTGTTCATCGCCGACCAGGGCAACGACCGCGTGCTGGTCTACTTCAACGTCCCGCTCGCCGACGGCGCGCTGGCCGACCGGGTGCTCGGCCAGCTCAGTTTCACCTCGGGCTCCGCCTCGCGCCCGACGACCGCGGGCACGCTCAACTCTCCGACGGGTGTCGCCGCCGCGAACGACAAGCTGTTCGTCGCGGACACGGGCAACCACCGTATCGCCGTCCACTCCAACCCGTCGGTGACGGCGCAGTTCATCAACGGCGCCGCCGCTCT
>CAZSVK010000618.1:0-2559 GCA_964610245.1 uncultured bacterium | reverse complement strand
GGCAGGGGTTCGGGGACAGCGTCCCCGAGAGATCTTCTGGTTCCATTCCAGGCCCTCACCCCGCCCGGACCTTCTTCGTCTCGGGCAGCGCGTTGCGCAGGCGCAGCGCGTTGGCCACGACGCTGACACTCGAGAGCGCCATCGCCAGGCCGGCCAGCTCGGGTGGCAGCAGGTGGCCCGTCACCGGGTAGAGACAGCCGGCGGCCAGGGGAATGCCCAGCGCGTTGTAGGCCAGCGACAGGAACAGGTTCTGGTGGACGACTCGCATGGTGGCGCGGCCCAGCTCGATGGCGCGGGCCACGTCGGCCAGATCGCTGCGCATCAGGACGATCGCCCCGGCCTCGCGCGCGATGTCGGTGCCCGAACCGAGCGCGATGCCCACGTCGGCCTGGGCCAGCGCGGCCGCGTCGTTGATGCCGTCGCCCACCATCGCGACCACCCGGCCCGCCTTCTGATACTCGGTCAGCACGGAGATCTTGTCGGCCGGGAGCAAGCGCGCCCGGCAGTCGACTATGCCCGCCTCGGCCGCGATCGCAGCCGCGACCGGCTCCTGATCGCCCGTGACCATCGCCAGTTCGAGGCCCAGTTCCTTCAGCCGCGTCATCGCCTCGGCCGCGCCCGGCCGCAGCGGATCGGCCATCCCCAGCACTCCAATCGCCTTGCCGTCGTAGCCGATCACCACGGGAGTGTGGCCCTTCGCCGCTTCCGAGGAGAGCGGCCCGGCGATGGGAGACAGGTCGATCGAGAATTGCTCCATCAACCGGATGCCGCCCGTCAGCAGGAGCTTCCCCTGCGAGAGGCACCGCACGCCGTGGCCGGGAATCTCCTCGATCTCCTCGATCGGCAGGGTCTTCAGTCCCAGGCGCGCGGCATAGTCGACAACCGCCCGAGCCAACGGATGATTCGACACCGATTCGGCCGCCTGGGCGAGCGACAGGACCCTCTCGCCGGTCTGGCCAGGCGCCGCGTAGACCTTGACCACCTGGGGCTTGCCGAGCGTGAGGGTGCCGGTCTTGTCGAGCAGCACCACTTCCAGACGCGTGAGGCTCTCGAGTACCGCGGGGTTGCGGAAGAGGATGCCCTTGAGCAAGCCGGTGCTGGTGCCCACGAGCACGGCGGTCGGGGTTGCCAGTCCCAGCGCGCAGGGGCAGGCGATGACCAGCACCGCCGTGGCCGCGGTGAGCGCGAAGAGCAGCGGGTCGCGTCCCACGATGGCTGCCGAGAAGATCAGGTACCAGGCGAGGAAGGTGGCCATGGAGATCGCCACGACCGCGGGAACGAAGATCGCGCTGACGCGGTCGGCCAGATGCTCGACGGGCGCCCGGTGGGCCTGCGCCTCCTGCACCAGCCGGGAGATCTGGGCCAGCACGGTGTCGCGCCCGACGCGGGTCGCGCGGACCACGAGCACTCCCTGCTGGTTGAGCGTCCCGCCGGTGACCTGAGAGCCAGGCCCTTTCTGCACCGGCATCGACTCGCCGGTGATGAGCGACTCGTCGACGGAAGACTGGCCGCCGAGGACCACGCCGTCGGTGGGGATCTTCTCGCCGGGCCTGACGCGGAAGCGATCGTCCGTGGCGAGCACCGAGACCGGCACGTCCTCGAGACCGTCGGCGGCCGTCAGCCGGTGTGCCGTGCGGGGCGCCAGGTTCAGCAAGCCTCGTAGCGCCTGGGAGGCCTTGCCTCGCGCGCGGGCCTCCAGGTACTTGCCGACCCGGATGAAGAAGAGCAGGAGCGCCGAGGTCTCGAAGAAGACGCCCTCGCCCGGGAAAGCGGCGGGCCAGGCCAGCACCACCACGCTGAACGCCCAGGCGGCCGTGGTCCCCAGGGCCACCAGGACGTCCATGTTGGCATTCCTGTTGGCCAGGGCCCGGAAGGCGCCGCGATAGAACGGCAGACCGGCGGTGAACTGCAGGATCGTCGCGAAGACTGCCTCCACGCCGATCGCGAGACCGTCGTGCACCCCCAGGAGGTGGATGGCGGCCACCGGAAGCGCGAGAAAGCCCGCCTGGTAGGCCCGACGGAGTTCCAGCCGGGCCGACTGTTCCTGGAGATCCTCCGCGGGCGTCTCGGGGGCCTCGGAGTCGGGGAGAAGCCAGGCCTCGAAACCGAGCGCCCTCACCTTCCTCTCGATGTTCGGACCGGAGGCCTCGGCCTCGGGCGCCCAGAAGACGGTGAGGCGCGCCAGGGCGAAGTTGACGGTGGCCTCCTGGACTCCCTGCATCTTCCGGATGCTGCGCTCGATGCCCTTCGCGCAGTTGGCGCAGGTCATGCCGCGAACGGCGAAGTTGAGGCTGACTGACGTGGAGGCGGGGTGCATCTCGAGACCACAGGATACCCGTCGAGCGCGCGAGATCGTCACGAGTATTCGCGTTGGTGATAGGGTCGCGGCCGCCGGTGAGGGTTGCAGGCCGCGGCGCCCTCACGCATGGACTGAGAGGTTATGAAGAAATCGAATCTGGCCTTTCTCCGGTGGCGCTGCCCCCGGTCCCCCGCCAGGGTGGGAACCCCACCCTGGACCCGGCACGGATTGCACGCAGTCGGGAGTCGGTTCTCCCAGCG
>CAZSVK010000617.1:0-2565 GCA_964610245.1 uncultured bacterium | reverse complement strand
CAGGGAGCTGGGTAACGCCCAGGTGGAGCGATCCAACGGAAAGTGCCACAGAGAATAGACTGCCGATCCGGGAAACCGGAGGCGATGGTGAAACGGTGGGGCAAGAGCCCACCAGCGGCCCGGGCGACCGGGCCGGCTCGGTAAACCCCTTTCGGAGCAAGACCAAGTAGGGGGGAGATGACGCTGCTCGCCGATCCCCCGGGTAGGTCGCATGAGCGCCCGAGTAATCAGGCGCCAAGATAGATGGGCACCAATCGGACCACCGATACAGAATCCGGCTTATGGAAGGCTCGGGGCCGGGCGGAGCGCCTTTGAGGGAGGACCATGCAGCAGAGGATCCCGAATCATGCGTCTGCGTTAGCGGTAGATGACGGCAAGCCCTTGAAGACCTTCGTGCTGGACACCAACGTCCTGCTGCACAACAGCCAGGCGTTGTTCGCTTTCGGGAAGCACCGGGTGGTCATCCCGCTGACGGTGATCGAGGAGCTGGACAAGTTCAAGTCGTTCACCGACGAGAAGGGCCGCCATGCCCGCTCGGTGGCGCGCTACCTCGATCAGCTCCGCGGCGAAGGCAGCCTGCACGAGGGCGTGGAGCTGCAGAACGGTGGAAGCATCACGGTGGTGCTGGAGCCGGAAGACCTGCAGTTGCCGGGCGGCCTCAAGGCGAGCAACCTGGACAACCGCATCCTGATGGTGGCGTTCGAGCAGCAGCGAAACCATCCCCACGTCTGCTTCGTCACCAAGGATCTCAACGCTCGCGTGAAGGCCGACGCGCTCGGCGTCTACAGCGAGGACTTCGAGACCAACAAGGTCAACATCGACGAACTCTTCGCCGGCTGGCGCACCTTCGAGGCCACCGACGAGGAGCTGGCCGACTTCGAGGAACACGGCAGCTTCGAACCCTCCGACAGCGCGAAGCTCCTGACCAACGAATTCGTGATCCTCAAGCAGGGTCCCGACCTCGATTCCTCGATCCTCGGCCGCTTCGACGGCACTCACCGGCGCGTGCTCCGGCTCAACGGCCAGGAGTACGGCCCCTGGGGCATCGAGCCCCTGAACGCCCAGCAACTCTTCGCGCTCGACGTGCTGCTCGACGATCGGATCAACCTGGTGACGCTCGTCGGCCAGGCGGGCACGGGCAAGACGCTCCTCTGCCTTGCCGCGGGCCTGCAGAAGACCATCGACGAGCGGGTGTTCCGGCGGATGCTGGTCTCGCGCCCGATCATGCCGATGGGCCGCGACATCGGCTATCTGCCCGGCTCGAAGGACGAGAAGATCACCCACTGGATGCAGCCCATCTTCGACAACCTCGAGTACATCTTCACCGGCTACCTCGAGGGCGAGATGAAGGCCGATGAGCAGCTGAAGTTCCTGCTCGACAGCAAGAAGATCGAACTCGAGGCGCTGACCTACATCCGCGGCCGTTCCATCCCGAACCAGTACCTGGTCGTCGACGAGGCCCAGAACCTCACGCCCCACGAGGTCAAGACGATCATCACCCGGGCGGGCGAGGGCACCAAGATCGTCCTCACGGGCGACCCCTACCAGATCGACAACCCCTATCTGGACGCCAGTTCCAACGGTCTGGCTTACGTCGTGGAGCGGTTCAAGGGCCACGATCTCTTCGGCCACGTGACGCTCGTCGAGTCGGAGCGCAGCCCGCTGTCGAGCCTGGCGGTCGATCTGCTATGAGCGAAGATTCAGAACGCGGTCCTCGGACCTCGCGTCCCGGGCCTCGAGCCTCGGGCCTCACCCTCATCGAGATCCTCATCGCCACGTCGATGCTGGCCGCGGTGCTGATCCCCGTGGCGACGCTCATCATGGGCGGCCTCAGACGCACCGAGGTGAGCAAGCACGCGGCGATCGCGATGGCCATGGGCTCCAACATGCTCGACGAGCTGCTGAGCCCCAACCTGCCGTTCGGCTCCATCGACCCCACCGGCCAGTGCCCCGATGGCGGCGTGAAGGGCGCCGACCTTCCCAAGACGCTCCCGGGAGCGGGCAACCGCCGGGCGCAGGCCTGTTTCCGGAACGTCACCGGCGGGCCGGCAGCCACGAGACTCGAGAAGGCCCTCAGCGACCGGCAGACGCCGACCCGCATCAAGCTCTCGCCCGAGGGCCTCGAGTTCGAGGTCTTTCTGTTCGCCGGCGTTTACCCCGACGCCGTCCAATCGAAGGCCGATCTGCAGAACGAGCTGACGTTCAGCTACCTGGCCAACCCCCATGTCAAGCCCGACAACGCGGCGATAGGCCAGAAGATCCTGGCGCCGCCGGCCGCCGTGGCCCAGATCTTCCCCTACACCAAGGTGTCGATCGCCAAGGTCACCAATCCGATCACCGTCTTCGACTACTACCCGGGCTGGCCCCAGCCGCCGAACGGGTACGCCCCCAGCCCGACGCAGCTCAAGGAGGACATCCAGCAGACCTTCACGGAGTTCGATTCTCACAGCCAGCAGCCGGCCTTCTACGCCTCCTTCGCAGACCAGCCGAAGTTCGCAACGCCCGACGGCGGCCTGATGCAGCTGACCCTGGGAACCCGCTGGAATCCCACCCCCCACACCCCCA
>CAZSVK010000616.1:0-2574 GCA_964610245.1 uncultured bacterium | reverse complement strand
TTCTCGAACGACGAGCTGATCGACACGATCAAGAGCGTCTTCAAGTCCGACCAGCGAAAGAGGCAGCTATACCAGGCGCCGACCTCCGGTGCGGCCGGGGATACCGGCGTGGGCCGGGTCAAGGGCGGCAAGAAGGAAGGGCAGGTCGTCACCCTCTTCGCGACGAAGGGCGGCGTGGGCAAGACGACGGTTCTGCTCAACCTGGCGGTGACGCTCTCGCGCTACGGCGGTCACAAGGTGGCGGTGGTCGACTTCGATCTCCAGTTCGGAGACATCGCGATCATGCTCAACCTGATCCCCAGCCGGAACATCATCAGCCTGCTGGAAGAGCCGCCCCCCTGGACCTCGAGCGTCGTGCTCGACTACATGATTCCGCACGAGCAGTCGGGCGTCGAGGTGCTGCTGGCGCCGTCCCGGCCGGAGTACGCCGAGATCGTCCAGGTCGAACACATCGAGCAGACCCTGCTGCTGCTGCGCGAGCAGTACGACTACGTGCTCGTCGACACCTCGAGCATGTTCCGGAACATCGAGCTGTCGATTCTCGACGCGAGCCAGACGATCCTGGTGATCACGACGCTGGAGCTGTCGGCCATCAAGGACATGAAGCTCTGCCTCGATCTGCTCCAGAACCTCAACTACAGTCCCGACAAGATCAAGCTGGTCCTGAACCGGGGAAAGCCCAACGTCGGCGGCATCACCTACGAAGACGTCCAGAGCGGGCTCAAGAAAGAGATCTCGGCCCTGATCCCGACGGAAGGCCGGGTCTGCATCGAGGCGATCAACAAGGGCACGCCCTTCATGCTCAACGACACCAGCTCCGAGCTGGCCCAGTCGTTCATCAAGCTGGCCGAGATCATCGTCGGACAGAAGATCCAGCCCGGTGACGCCGCCGGCGCCAAGCCCAGCGGCGGCCTCTTCGACCGCTTCAGCTCGATCTTCTCGGGCCAGGGCGGCCGCTGAGTCCAGGTCCCGCCTGCGCCCGCGGTGGGTGCGGATTTCTGCCATTCCGGCCACCGGCGGGATATAATGGAGGCTGGTGCCCGCCAGGTTTGGCGGGTGTTGTTCCGATGCCCCGCTGACCGAGGGGAGGTTCTCCACAGTGTCCCTGCTCGACAGGCTCAAGAGTACGCAGTCGGGAGTCAAGAAGGAGGAGACGACGGGCCCCGCCAGCTCGGGGGGCCAGGCGGCTCGGAAGCCCGCGACCGCGGCGCCTCAGACTCAGGCCCCGACCGAGGCAGGGCAGCACCTCGAAGGGACCCTCGCGAAGGTCGACAAGATGACCCTCGGAGGGGTCAAGGAACGGCTGCTGCAGAAGAAGGGGCTGGAGCAGACCTCGCAGGTGGATGACCCGTACCACGAGCTGAAGGTCCAGATCCAGGACATGCTGGTGGACAACCTCGATGCCGAGGCGCTCAAGGCGGTCACGGACGACAAGGAGAAGGAGCGGTTCATCCGGCAGAAGATCGAGGAGCTGATCGGCTCGATCGGTGCCGACAAGGACCTGGCCCGCACGAGCTTGGGACACAAGAACCTCGTGCAGGACGTGCTGGACGAGGTGATGGGGCTGGGGCCGATCGAGCTGCTTCTGCGCGACGACGACATCTCGGAAGTGATGGTCAACGGTCCCAAGAAGATCTACGTCGAGAAGCACGGCAAGCTGGTGCTGAGCGACCGGCGGTTCCGCGACGATCAGCACGTGATGCACATCATCCACAAGATCGTGGCGCCGCTGGGCCGGCACATCGACGAGGCCAGCCCGATGGTCGATGCTCGCCTCAAGGACGGCAGCCGCGTCAACGCGATCATCCCGCCGCTGGCGCTGTGCGGTCCAACGCTCACCATCCGCAAGTTCAAGAAGGAGAAGCTGCAGCCCAAGGATCTGATCCGGTTCGGCACGGTGACCGAGGAGATGATGGATTTCCTGGCGGCGTGCGTGAAGGTGCGGCTAAACGTCCTGGTTAGCGGCGGCACCGGCTCGGGCAAGACGACCACGCTCAACATCCTGTCGAGCTTCATCCCGCCGGACGAGCGCATCATCACGGTGGAGGACGCCGCGGAGCTGCAGTTGCGGCAGGAGCACGTGGTCAGCATGGAGACCCGCCCGCCCAACATCGAGGGCAAGGGCGAGATCACCATCCGCGATCTGGTGAGGAACTGTCTGAGAATGCGGCCCGAGCGCATCATCGTCGGCGAGATCCGCGGTGGCGAGGC
Organism: uncultured bacterium; assembly: GCA_964610245.1. Taxonomy (GTDB): domain Bacteria; phylum Muiribacteriota; class UBA6191; order JACPRK01; family JACPRK01; genus CAZSVK01. The sequence continues at coordinate 363 of CAZSVK010000616.1, read as the reverse complement.
GCTGGACATGCTCCAGGCCATGAACACCGGTCACGACGGTTCGCTCACCACGGCGCACGCGAACAGCCCGCGCGACATGATCGCGCGCCTGGAAACGATGGTGATGATGGCCGGAATGGACCTGCCGTCGAAGGCGATCCGCGAGCAGATTTCCAGCGCGATCGATCTGGTGGTGCAGCAGAACCGGCTGCGAGACGGCAGCCGCAAGATCACCCATGTGACCGAGGTGCAGGGGATGGACGGCGAGCTGGTGACGCTGTCGGACATCTTCCGCTTAGAGCAGACGGGCGTCGACGAGAAGGGCAAGATCATCGGCCGGCTGAAGGCCACCGGCATCCGCCCAAAGCTCACGCACGAGTTCGC
>CAZSVK010000615.1:0-2626 GCA_964610245.1 uncultured bacterium | reverse complement strand
CAGGGTGGGGCTCCCACCCTGGCAGGGGCCCGGGGACAGCGTCCCCGGCAGAACTTGAACCAGAGCGACTCCCCACCTTCCGCGCGGGCACCCCCCTCCGCTATCGCCCGCTCGCCGCCGGCGTGGCCGCGACCGAAGGGGCCCTCCGCCGACTGTCGCCGAGCTGCCGGGCGCGGCGCAGCAGTTCGCCGGCCGTGCCCCGGTTACCCTGGGCCTGCTCGACCCGCGCCAGATCCACGAGCGCAGCCTCGTAGCCCGGCCTCTGCTGCAGGGCCTTCCGGAGGGCCGCGGCGGCCTGACGGTACCGGCGCAACCCGCTCTCGGCGAGTCCCAGGTTTCGCCAGACGGCGCTCCGGTCCTCACCCCGGACGCCCTCGGGCAGCCGCAGGGCCCGGGCCAGCACCTCGCGGGCCGGCCTCCACAGGCGAGCCCTGACCAGCGCCTGCCCCAGTTCTCCTTGAAGGTAGAATACGTCGTGGGCCACCCGGGTCACCTCGGCGAAGCTCGCGAGAGCCTCGGGGATGCGTCCCTGCCCCAGCCGGGCAAGACCCGCGAACAGGGCGTACTCGCCCATGACTTCGCGGGTCTTGTACTCCTCCCGAAGCGGCTCGACGGGCCAGTCGGTGAACACCGGCAAGCTCTCCCGGCCGGGCCGGGCCGGCGTCGTCCCCGGCGGCAGGGCGCGGTGGAGCAGGCCCCAGGGCACGAGCCGCCATCCGGGCAACGTCGCCAGGCTGCGCCGACTGGTGAACGCCACCTCTCCCCTGGCGGCGAGAATCGCCTCGTCCTCGGCCGCGAGCCGGCCGGCGGCGTCGGTGCGGCCGCGGTAGAGTTCCCCGAAGATCTGCCCGTGCCGATGGATGAGGCGCACATCGGGGCGGACCCCTTCGCAGAGTTGCAGATACTCCATCGGGAACAGCTTGCTGCTGCCCTCGGCGAACACCAGCGCACCGGGGCCCGCCGAGCGGAATAGGTTCAGCGCATAGTCGCGGGCGACGGCGAAGCCGGATCGGTCGACCTGGGGCCACCCCACGGCGAGCTTCCCGGCGGGGAGCGCCACCGCCACGAACACCAGTGCCAGGGCGACAGCCGTGGGGAGCAGCCGCCGCGCCGCCACCTCGCCGCGGGCCACTCCGAGGCCGGCGAACAGCGCCGCCACCAGGTGGGCCGGCAGGTAGAAGTCGGAGACGTCGAACGCCAGGTAGTTTGAGTAAAAGGCGACGTTAGCCAACGCCAGCAACAGCAGCATCGCGAGCAAGGGCCTGACCGAGGCGCCCAGTGCGGCCAGACCGACCAGGGCGAACAGACAACCGGCGGGTCCGAGTTCGCCGGCCGCCTTCCGGGCGAACGCCGCCGCGTTGCCGAGCCACTCGGACGAGGTGAAGGCCCCGAGCCGGCCCTGGTACTGCGCGCCACGGACATGGTCGAGGAACCGCGAGAGGGTCTGGGGGTCTCCCCAGTCATTCGGCGGATTCGCGAGCGAACGCAGCGGCAGGTACGCGTACAGGAGCAGGGGCAGCAGCGCGGCGGCGGCCAGCTTGCCCAGCCGGCGCGGCGCTCGCATCAGCGACGGGTCGAGCCACAGACAACCGACGGCCAGCCCGGGCGCGAAGGTCACGGTGGTGATGTGGTTGGTGCAGCCCAGGCCGAAGAGCGCCGCGCACGCGAGCAGGCAACGATCCGGCGAGCGGCCCTGTCCGGCCCGCTCCCAGGCCAGCGTGAAGGCCAGCACCTGAGCCATCATCAACGCGGCGTGCAACGTGTAGACCTCCGCCGAGAGCGCCTGGCTCCAGAGCGGCGCCGTCAGAGCGAGAGTCAGCCCGGTCAGCAGGCCGCCGAGGCCCGAGCCCGTCGCCACGAGCGCGACCCATGCGCTCATCGCGGCGGTCGCGGCCGCCAGGACGGACGACCACAGGTTGAGCCGCCAGGCCACGGTAAGGCCGGGGAGCAACCAGGAAGCCACTTTGCCCGCCAGGCAGTAGAGCGGATAGCCCGTGGGGTGGGGAATCCCCAGCGTGTAGGCGCAGGTGGTCAGCTCGCCGCCGTCGCCGAGCGAGACCGTCGGGCAGAGAGTGGCCCGGTAGACGGTCAGGGCCACGAGCATCACGAGACCCGGGACAAGTAGACGATCGGCCGCCGGGGTCGTAACGAGAGCGTTCAGACCGGACGAGGAGCGGGCCTCGCCGGCCCGAGACTGAACCGGGGGAGCGCCACTGACCCCGGCGCGGGTTTCGGGCGGGCCGAGACTCGGGGCCGGAGGCTCGAGGTTCGAGGGGAGGCCGACTGCCATCGATCGACTCGTCGCTTTGTTCAATGCACTCCGAGGCTGTAAGAGCCTATCCAAGAACCCTGGCCGTAACGAGGCCGAGCGAAGGGCCACCAGCCAAGGCCGCGGGTCCGAGGCGCCCGGAGGTGTAGCCGCAGTGCGCTACATCGAGGACGACTCGGGCCGAGAACGCCGGATGGCGGCCCTGCAGCCGGCCGCAGTAGGCCGGGGTTCTTGGATAGGTTCTGGGTCGAGTCTCCCATCCGGACTCCCCGGACGCAACTCCCATCGGCGCCGCGGGTGCACGCGCGGAAGGTGGAAAGCCGCGCTGGTACGAGTTCTGCCGGGGACGCTGTCCCC
>CAZSVK010000614.1:0-2639 GCA_964610245.1 uncultured bacterium | reverse complement strand
CCCCCCGATGACTGGAGAGAGTCTTGCCTTCGCTTGCAGGCAAGAGTCCACGAAAGTGTCGATCAGGCCACGTTCTGCGCAATCAGTGCCGGGTCCAGGGCCAGGCTCTGGCCCTGGCGGGGGGCTGGGGGCAGCGCCCTCAGGGGGTCGATCTCACCGCGCGCGCCTGGCATCGCGCTGCTGCACCGCCTTCTCGCGCAGGTGCCAGAGCCGCATCGGGTCGGAGACGGTGATGACCTGATCTCGGCCCCACGTGCCGTCGGCGAAGTGGAAGACGAACTCGAGCGTCTCGACGCCGCTCGTGGAGACCGGTCCCACGGTGACGCTCGCGGTGCCGTCGGGGGCGGGCGTCATCGGGCTCTCCACCGCCTTGCCGTCGGGCCAGGCGGTCGTGCCGGCCGGCCAGAGCGCGCGAGGAGGGCAGGTCCAGCCGTTGACGCCCCAGTGGAGCGTGGCCTTGCGAGGCGCCTTCACCAGGATGGGATCGTGCTGGCGCGGGAAGGCGGGCGTCCAGGGCACACCCTCGCTGCCACCGCCGCCGTGGCCCGTGCCGTCGCCGACCGCGGCCACGAAGACGTCCGAGCGGGCGCTATTGCCCTGGCTGTCGACCGCCTCGACGAAGTAGCTGACGAGCTGGCCCTTGCCCCTGTCCACGGCGGCCCAGTAGCGGTCGGCCTTGGCCAGCGCGGGGATGGCGCTCGTTCCCAGCATCGGCTGCACCGTCATCGGCAGCGCCGTCCAGTCGCCGGCGTAAGTGGTGTCCTCGGGAGCGACCTCCCGGCCGGGGTGCGACTTCACCTGCAGCACCACCGACTTGAGGCTGCCGGCGTCGTAGGCCAGCGTGTAGACCGAGAAGCGCGGGGGCAGCGGCCGTCCGCCGTCGGTGAAGCCGGGGTTGTAGGGAAAGCGCTGAGGGGGGAAGAGACTCGGGGGCTGGGTGTCGCCGGCGGGGGATTTGCCCAGCACCTCGCGCGCTGCCTTCACGACCTCGTTGGCGGCCATCGTCGGCTTCATGTCCCACTGCTTCTGGCCGTCCCAGTACCAGTAGCAGGAGGTGAGTCCGACGTGGAAGTAGCGCTCGGCGCGGGCCGTCGCGGCATGCTCGGGGGCGGCGGCGCTCGCGGTCCGGAGCCAGTTGCGGGCCGCCACCATCGACGCCCAGGAGTCCCAGTCGGAAGACCAGCCGCGGACCGGATCGATCACGCCGGCGCGGTACGGCGGCGCCAGCCACTTGCCGAACGTCTGGTCGCCGAGGTCGGCGCCCGACCACGAGCCATCCTCGACGTGGATGACGTCGGAGGCCTCGGGAGGGAAGCGGTCGAGGTAATCCTGGACGGTCGTGAAGATGTAGCGATCGGGGTTCTCGCGGGCCCAGCGCATCGTGTCCAGGTAGTAGCGCGAGCCGCTAGCGCCGAAGTTATCGCCGTCGTGGGCGAGCACCACCAGCAGCGGGTGCTTCGGATCGTTGTTGAGGCACTCCAGTTGCTGCAACCGGGGCAGGGGCGAACGGTCGCCGTAGGAATCGTCGTAGCCGAGCGAGCGCTCGGTCGGCACCACGATCATCCGCGACGGCCTGCCCTCGGGGGTCCTGGCCTGGCCCGTGGCCGGTTGCCGGAACTCGACCCAGTGCGGCCTCAACCCCACGCCGCCCACCGACTGCATCGCGTTGGTCTGCGACTGCAGCGGCACGTACTCGGCCTGGGCCGGATTGCGCTCGTCGGCCGGGTTGGCCGGCGGGATCTTCTGCTGGGCCGAGTAGGGATAGCCCTTGCACGCCCGATCCATGTGAAGGTTGTCGACCAGCACCCACTGGAGCCCCTCGTCGACCAGCGCCGGCACCATCCTGGGAGTGAACGCGTTCTCGGGCGGGAAGATGCCCTTCGAGACCGGTCCTCCGAAAGTCCTGGCGAGCACCTCGCGATGCTTGCTCACCTGCCAGCGGATCTCGTCGTAGTCCAGGAACGCCATCAGCGGGTGGTAGTAGCCGAACGCCACGAGATCCAGCCGGGGATTACCGGCGGCGGTCCGCCAGCCGCGGGCCGAGCGGTACTCGTTCGGCCAGTCCTTCCCGAAGGTGATGCCGGCGGCGGCCATCGCGTCCAGATCCTCGATCAGACTGCCGGAGAACGAGACCTGCGCGCCGGCGTCAGGCAGGTCGAGGAACTGGCCGACCGAGGCGGGCGGGTAGTGCGTGTAGGCCCCGACCCGGTCGGGCCAGGAGAGCACGCCCAGCACGTCGAGCGTGTTCTGCGGGTTCCGGGAGGTGGCGACGATGTCCTCGTACGGCCAGTAGATCGGCTGGTGCATGTGCCAGTGCACCGCGATGTAGATCGGAATGGGCGCCTTGCCGCCGGCGCTCTGGATGCCGGGAGGCAGCGCCGGTCTCTCGGCCGCCGCCAGGGCCGCCGGAAGAGCGGCGAAGGCCATCAGGAGGGCCAGGACGACCAGGAGATTCGAGCGCATCGGAAGACTCCCTTGCGACGCCGGACGCGCGCGCGCCGCTCGGTGTCGCGGCGCCGGCCCGGACCAGGGGAAGTCTACCCGAGCCGCGCTCGCGCGATGGTGACGCCGGTCTCCCCTAGAGCCTATCCAAGAACCCCGGCCTACTGCGGCCGGCTGCAGGGCCGCCATCCGGCGTT
>CAZSVK010000613.1:0-2662 GCA_964610245.1 uncultured bacterium | reverse complement strand
GACAGCGTCCCCGGCAGAACTCGTACCAGCGCGGCTTCCCACCTTCCGCGCGCGCGCCCGCAGCTAGACAGATCCCGGTCTGGAGCCGATATTCATGCTATACTCCGACACTTCGTCGGATTGCCGGCGTTGCCGGCTGCCCGCGCTCTTGCCCGGCAGGAGGTCTCAGCTCCTTGTTCCATCCTCTGGCGGTATACCTGATCGCGCTGGCGATCTGCCTGGGCTGGCTGGATCTGCAAGCCCGTTTCCTGGCCCGGGTCGGGCAAGATGGCACCCGCTGGCGAGATCTGTCGAGCTACCTCGCCTTTCTCGCCTTGCTCGTGCTCTTCTCTCCCGGAACGACCTCTCTCGCGGCGGCCGTGGTCGCCGCGTCCGCCATCCTGATGGTCGGCGGCTGGGTCGCTCAGGCCCAGTCTCTCGGCAGCCGGGGGGTGCTGCTCGCGGAGGTGGCCGCCTACCTTTGTCTGGTCCGGGGCGGAGTCGCCATCCATTTCATCCAGCGGCCCTCGGGCGGCTACTTCTACCTGATGGACGGCTGGTCGACCGTCATCACGCTGGCCTGGTTCCTGGGCTTCGTCTGCCTGCTGCGGGTGGCCCGGATGCTGCCCGGCCTGTGTCCGGCGGTGCTGGCGCTGCTCTCGACGATGCTGCTCGGGGCCCTGATGATCCAGCAGCGGACCTCGACCCCGGACGCGACGGCCATGGCGCTCGTGCTGACCGCCGCGACGACAGCGCTCTGGCTCGACAGCCACCGAGTGCGGCCCGGACCGACCGACGTCATCCCCGCCTCGCTGTGGGCGATGTCGCTCGCGGTGCTGCCGGTGATCAGCGCCACCAAGAAGATCGCGCTCATCTCGCTGGTCACGCCGGCCCTGATCCTGGTCGCCCCGGTGCTGTTCTTCACCTACGTCATGCTGCAGAGCTACGTCGCGCCCAACCTGGCCAGCCGCAACGGCGCCCGCTGGGCGCTTCGCTGGAACCTGAGCCTGGAGCGCGCGGTGGAGCTGGTCATGCTGCTCTGCCTCATGGGCAACTTCATCGTGCTCGTGTATCTCTTCAGCGGAAACTGGCTGTGGGTGCTCGGGTTGATTGTCGTGAGCGCGGTGGTGTACTGGCGCCTGGTCACGCTGGTGCTGTTGCTCGACAAGATCGAGCACAAGAGCGTCGCCCACGGCGAGACGATCGACGTACTCGGAATCCCGCTGCGCATCCAGACGTTCGACGAGGTCGTCTCGCGGGTCGAGCGGCTGGTCGGCGACGGCCGTTCCCACTACATCACCACGCCCGACGCGCTCTCCATCCTGCGCACTCTCAACGACGAGAGATACCGGCGAGTCATGCTGCAGGCCGACTTCTGCGTGCCCGACGGCGCCGGAGTGGTGTGGGCCGCCGACGTGCTCCATGAGAGCCCTCTGCTCGAACGGATCCCCGGAGTCGAGCTGGTCGATCGCCTGGCCGCCCTCGCGGAGCGGAAGGGCTGGGGCCTCTATCTTCTCGGCTCCAGGCCCGACGTCCTGCCGGCCGCGGTCGCGACCTTGCGTCGCCGCCACCCCGCACTGCGGATCGTGGGCGCCCGCCACGGCTACTTCCAGCCGGGGGACGAGGCCACGATCCTCGAGGAGATCAACCGACTCCAGCCCGAGCTGGTCCTGGTCGCGATGGGCGTCCCCAAGCAGGAGTTCTGGATCGCGGACAACATCGGACGGCTACAGTGCTCGCTGATGATGGGGGTCGGAGGCACCTTCGACGTGCTGGCCGGCACCGCCATCCGGGCGCCGCTGTGGCTGCGGTCGGTCGGCCTCGAATGGCTCTATCGCGTGGTTCGAGAGCCGCACCGGGTGAGCCGGATCCTGTCGCTGCCGCTCTTCGTCAAGGAGGTGCTCAGGGAGAAGATTCTCCGAGGGAGCCTCCCCGTGGACGAGCCGGAGGGTCCCCAACCCCGGCGAGGGCCGCGAGCGGAATTGACCGCCGGTTGAGCCGGCCCGGATTCGAGCCGCCGGCGGTAATGGTGACCGCACACACAAAGCCAGCAACCTGCGGTCCGAAAGACCGTATGTTCATGCAGAACGCCGAGACAACGACCGGATGCCGGTCCGTGCCCTGCATCACACTCGCCCCGCTGGCACAACGCTTGCACCGCCCGGGCTTGACGTTCCCCGAGAGCACGATTACTCTCATGTCGGTCACCAAGAGATCCGAGCTTGCCGCCAGGCAGGACAATCGGCATCCGCGCGGGGGGCTGGAGCACAGCCCATGAACCACAAATACACTCCGTTCTACGCCGAGGAAGTCTTCATCGCCAACTGCTACGGCGCGGAAGACGAGATTGTCCGTTTCAACGAGTTGATGGACAATCCGAGCGAGAAGGACAACACGGTCCAGTTGATCCTGCTCATCGAGACGATCAAGGACCGCCACAATCTGACGATGGGATGGGGCTGCTGCTGGCGTTGCCAGCACCACCAGAGCTGCGAGATCAACTGGCGCCGCGGAGAGCTGGGCCTCACGAAGCACTGCTGTCCCAACTGCCGCAACTACACCGAGTGCAGCCGGATCGCGATGGCCGAGAAGCTGGCCCTGCGAGCGTTCGCTGAACCGACCCTCGACCCGGACAAGCCCCCCTGCGGGCGCCGCCCCACCGGGCCCGGCAACGGCTCCGGTA
>CAZSVK010000612.1:0-2677 GCA_964610245.1 uncultured bacterium | reverse complement strand
AAGTGGGGCGTCGACACCCAGCGCCTGTACACGCTCGCGGTCGGCCCGGCCGAGGACGGCTCGCGGCTGGAGACGTTCCTGGAGGTCCGTCCGACGGCGCGTTTCGAGGAGGTGCCCGAGGCCGAACGCCGGTTGCCCGGCGCCGAGAGTCTCTTCGACGAGGCTCGTCTGGCACGGCTGCTCTCTCACGAGGCGGGGCTGCAGGCCGAGGCGGCGGCCGCTCGACTCGGCCTGTCCACGGCGGCCGTGAACGCCGTGCTCGAGACGGTGCGCGCACGGGTGCTGCGAGAAGTCGTGCTCGACTCGGTCGAGGCCACGCCGGAAGCAACCCGTGGTGCCCTCCTGACGAGTGCCGCCGCGTCGCTGGGGCTCGGGGCGGGCGAGGTCGAGCGGTACCGCCTCGCCGGAGTCCTCTCGCCGGCGATGGCCGCTGGGGCCTTCCCCTTTCGCGCGGTCCCCACTACGCGCGAGAATCGTCGCATCGCCCGAAGATACCGGCCAGCCGCCCTACAGCCTACAGTTCGCAGCCTGCTGTCTCAGTGCGGGCAGAGCCCGCGCTGACGCCGCCCGAGGCGCGAGGCATGGTTCCTCCCCTGCTCGAGTTCGTTCGCGCCTTCCGGTCGGTGTCGGTCAGCAACAACCTGCCCGACGAGGACGGCGTGGCGCGGCGAACGCCGATGCTCTGGGACGTGAGGGGTCGCGGAATCGTCGAGGCCGGTCTTGCGGTGGCGCTGGATACCCTCGGCGCCGTGCCGGGTTCGCTTGCGGTCGGGCCGGGGCCGTCGCTCCGCGCCCGTCTGGCCGACGGCTCCGAGTTGCGCGTGCCGGTCGACGACGAGGGCATGGCTCTCGTCGACTGGGTTGGAGGCTGGAAGGCCTTCACCCACGCTTCCGTCGCAGGTCTGTTCGATCTGAGGGGGCTCGAGGCGGCCTATCTCGAGGCGCTGGCGGCGCTCGATCGGACCGGTCTCGCGGCCCGGCTGGCGGCGATGGCCCGGGAGGCGCTGCCGTGGCGCTCGCCGGCGCCCCCCGTTCGTCCTGAGGAGCGCTCCACCGGCGCGCGTCTCGAAGGCCAGGCCGAGGCCAAGGCCCCGGTCGTTCTCTCCGCCGCCGAGTCGGCCGTGCTCTCGATGGAGGCCGAGCTGTTGCAGGCCGCCGGGGAAGGCGTGGAGCGCCTGCGCAGCTCCGTGCAGGCCCACGCAAACGACACGGGGCCGGCTGACGCCGGCCGGCAGGTCCGCCGGGTCGCGGCGCTGGAACGCTCACGGCGGGCGCTCGAGCGAGCCCTGGCGCTGCGGGAGCAACTGGGAAGCCGGAGCCGGGAGCTGGACCGGCTGGCCCGGGGCCGGTTGTGCTTCGTGGGCGCCTCCGCGGCGGGCCTGGGGGATCTCATCTCCACGCCCTATCAGGAAGGTTATCCCGGGGTCGGACTTCACGCCAACGTTGCCAACATGGTCCTCTCCGGCAACTACCTGCGGCGCCCTCCTCCCGCTCACGAGCTGCTGCTGACGCTGGCCCTCGGCCTCTCGAGCAGCCTGCTCTTCTCGCTGGCCAGCCTCCAGGCCAGCCTGTTGCTCGGGCTGGCGCTCCTCGTCACCTTCGCCTACCTGACCTTCGCGATCCTGGCCGTCTGGGGACTGTGGGTGCCGATGGTGGGCCCGCTGGGCGCGGTGGCCGGCTGCTGCCTCACCCTGACGTCGCTCCGCTACTTCACCGAGGCCCGGCTGCGCGCCGAGGCCGAGCGGATGTTCGGCTACTATCTGTCGGCGGAGGTCATCCAGCAACTCCGGGAAGACCCGTCCCGGCTCCGGCGCGGCGGCGAGGAGGCCGAGATCACCGCCTTCTTCACCGACCTGGCGGGCTTCTCGACCGTCTCCGAACGGGCCTCGCCGGCCGAGGTCGTCGATATCGTCAACGATTACCTGGGCGAGTGCACCGAGGTGCTGATGCGCTACGAGGGCACGCTCGAGCGCTACGAGGGCGACGCCATCCGCGCGATGTTCGGCGCGCCCATCCACCACGACGATCACGCCGCCCGAGCCTGCCTGGCCGCCCTCGAGATGGAGCGGGTGCTCGAGTTGCTCAGGGCCCGCTATCGTGCCGCCAATCTGCCCGAGCTGGGAATGCGCTTCGGCATGAACTCCGGCCCGGCCGTGGTGGGCAACATCGGCGCGCGCAACCGCTTCAACTTCACGATGATGGGCGATGCGGTGAATCTGGCCGCCCGGCTCGAGGCGGTCAACAAGGTCTACCGGACGAAGCTCATAGCCTCCGAGGCGACCGTGACCCGCGCCGGCGGCGTCGTCGAGGTCCGCGAACTCGACCTGGTCCGCGTGGCCGGCAGGATGGGCGCCGTTCGCATCTTCGAGCTGCTCTGCCGCAAGGGCGAACTCGACCCGGAGATGGGCCGGATCCGCGAACTCTACGCCTCCGGCCTCGCCTCCTACCGCGAGGGTGACTGGCCTCTCGCCATCTCCGCCTTCGAGAAGGCCGCCTCGCGGGGACGCCCCGATCCGCCCGCGGAGGTCATGCTGGCCCGTTGCCGCGAGTTGGTCGCCTCGCCGATGCCCGGGGCGTGGGACGGCGTCTACGTTCTGCGGTCCAAGTGACCCGTGCTCGCTACACTGCCGCGGACCGTTCCTTGCCCAGCTCCGACTTGCTTGCCGCAGCCCGCGCC
>CAZSVK010000611.1:0-2679 GCA_964610245.1 uncultured bacterium | reverse complement strand
GACCGGCACTTCGAGGACCAGGCGTATGGCTTTGACGGCCACGCCCACCTGCCCGGCGTGGACCTGGATCTGCAAGTTCCGTGGCTGGACTACCGGGACCGGATGAATCCGCGCAACGACACCTCGACGCGGGGATTCCGGTTCTCCGCCACACGCTCGCTGGCGGGCGGCGACGCCGACCTGCAGGCCACCTTCGGCCGCACCCGCTCGTACCTGCAGAACCTCGACCGGCACGCCACGACCGATCTCTACGAGTTCCGGGGACTGGCTTACGAGATTGCGGGCATCGAGGGGCTGCGTTTCGAGAGCCGCGCGACCTACCGCGACACACCGGACGACCTGCAGCTCACCTCGCGCACCGACAGCGCGCTGGCCGCCAAGGGCGTCTTCTCGTACACGCACCGGGACGGCTTCAGCCTGCAGGCCGGCCGCGAGCACCGCGAAGTCGACCAGGAGCGGCTGAGCCGGTCGGGGTTGAATCTGCTCGGCAGGAACTCGACGCTGCGGCGGGCCGACCTGGCGCAGTACCGGCTGAGCGACCGACCGCGGACGAACGACTGGTTCGGCCGGATGTTCTTCCGCTTCCAGCCGTGGTGCAGCGCGAGCTACTACCAGAAGGAGTCGTCGATGGACGGCGAGCCCCGCACCGACGTGCTGGGGTTCAACTCCCCTTCCCTGCTGTTCGACCGGGCCCAGGACAAGCGGGCCGAGTGGCAGTTGCAGCCGCTTACGAACATCGGGATGAGCTTTCGGCTCTGGACGAAGACCAGCCGGAACCTGCCCCGCGGCTACACTGAGTCGGTGCGCAACCGTCAGGGCGACGTCTACTGGCTGCTGCTCAACGATCGGCTCAACCTGGGCGGTTCGCTGGCGTTCATGGAGCTGACGCCCTCGACGCTGGCGGTCAATCCCTATCAGGTGGATGCGCGGTCGCGCACCGGCTCGATCAGCTACCAGCTCTCGACGGAGCTGAGCCTCTTCGGCGACTACACGCAGGTCGACAACACCGGCTATCTCGCGTCGGTCGAGCGGATCACCAACATCGGCCTGGAGGCCGAGACCGGAGGCCGGCACCGCGTGAGCTGGCGGGTGGCCTTCACGATCGACAACCTGACCAACGACCAGGAACGGGTCTACGACTACAATCTGCGCGGAGTGACGATCAGCGGCGACGCGCAGTTCTGAGTCCTGGCCCCTGCCCTCCGACAGCCGGCCCCTGCTACCATTGCAACGCGGGAGGGGGGCCGAGCGTACAAGAGTGATGACGGCAGAGAGCGACAACCGCGAGATCCTCGAGGCGGTGCTGGCCGGAGACGGCGGGCGCTTCGAGGAACTGGTGCGGCAGCTCCAGAAGCCGCTCTACAACTTCATTCTGAACCGAGTCCGAGACATGCACCTGGCCGCTGACCTGACGCAGGAGAGCTTCTTCAAGGCCTACAGGGGCCTGGCCGGATTCGATCGCGAGCGCTCGTCCTTCAAGACCTGGCTGTTCCGTATCGGGCTCAACCTCTGCCTCGATCACTTCCGGCGAGAGAAGGTGAAGCAGGAGGGCCGGCAGGCCTTCGAGCGCGACGCGCTGGTCGCGAGCGCCTCCGCGACGACTCCGGCCGATCGGCTGGCAGACCGAGACCAGATGTTCCGGATGCTCTCCAGGCTCGAACGGGAAGAGGCCGACCTTCTGCTGATGCGCTTCGTCGATGACCTGGGCTACGACGAGATTGCGGCGGTGACGGGGCTGGCAGCCAACACTCTCAGGAGCCGGGTACGCAGGGCGTTGAGGAAGCTGCAGGACTGCCTGGGCGCGCCGGGCAGAGCGGAGGGCAGCGGCCGTGCGGTGTGAGGACTGCAGAGAGAAGCTCGCGGACCTCGTCGAGGGGCTGCTGTCCGTCCCCGAGAAGGCCGAGGTCGACGCGCATGCGGCCGGATGCGACGGCTGCGGCGCCGAGCTGGCCGCGCTGCGCCTTGCCGTGAGCTGGCTCGAGACGGACGTCTCGGTGGAACCGCCGGCAGCTCTCTGCGCGAACGTGATGAGCCGGATCGCGGCGTCCGGGCCGGTTGGCGGCGCCGGGCAAGCCTCCTCCGACAGGCTGAAGGCGGCGGCGGAACCGGTTCGCCGTGGGTGGCTCTCAGTCCCGTGGCTCGTGGGCGGCCTGGCGGCGGCGCTGCCGGCGGCCGCTTCCGTCGTGTTCGTGGCCTCAACGAAGCCGCCCGCGTCTCCGGGCGGCGGCATTGTCGTTGACGTTATCGGTCCGAGCGAGACGCCGAGCGCTCGCCCCGTCATCGACCCATCCGCAACACCTTTGACCGGAGCAATCGAGCCACAGCAGCGCGGTCCGATGATGGAGACCGGACCCGGCGACTTGACGACTTCCGCGCCGGGACAAGCAGGCGCGGTGAAGCCGGAAGCCGCTCCAGGGCCCCCCGCTGCGTCGGTCGCGAGCCCGGTCACGCCCCGGCAACCAGCCACGGTCCGCGCTGCGAGCGATCTTGGCCCGACTGCCCGGCCGGTCACGCGCACGATGTCCGCGGCCACGGCGACGACCGCCACGCCGCCGCGCACCGGTCCCGCGTCACCCTCGGCGCCTCGTCCCGGTCCCGTCAGGACGATCGGCGACGGGTTCTAGCGGTCAGCCCTTCGAGCCCCGTCGCAGCAGCTCGAACAGCACGACGGCGGCCGCG
>CAZSVK010000610.1:0-2686 GCA_964610245.1 uncultured bacterium | reverse complement strand
TGTCTCTGTGATTGGTCAACTTCGTTCCACCGTCGAAGCCATGCATCTACTTCGTGGAGACTCGCCCCCCTCCGTGTCTCTGTGAAAGGAGTGAGGGCCGCCTTGCGGAATCCCGAGTTTCCCCCTACAGCCTCTTCCACATCTGCGGCGCCAGCTCGCGCGAGCGGGCGGCGATCTTCTCTTCGTCGAGGGTGAGGATCTTCTTGTTCCGCATCAGGATCTTGCCGGCGCAGACGGTGGTGTCGACCACGGCGTCGGGCAGGCCGAAGATGAGGTGGCCGAGGAAGTTGCCGGCGTCCAGGGGCGTGGGGGGGAGGTAGTCGAGGATGGCCAGGTCGGCGGGCCCGCCTTCCTGGATGTGCCCGAGCTCGAGGCCGAACTGGCGCCGGACGATCTCGGCGTTGTTCTGCAGCAGTAGCTGCGGGGCTTCGCAGAAGGCGACTCGGGGGTCACGCTGATCGAGGCGGTGGAGCAGGTAGGCGCAGCGCATCTGGGCCAGCATGTCGCTCGACATGCCGTCGGTGCCGAGGCCGACGAGGATGCCCTTCTTCAGCATCGCGAGGACCTTCGACACGCCCACCGCGTTGTTCATGTTCGACTCGGGGTTATGAACGACGATGGTATGCGTCGAGGCGAGGGCGTCCATCTCGGGCTCGTCGATGTGGATGCAGTGGACGAAGATCGACTTCTCGCCCGTGGCGCCCAGGCGCTGCAGCCGGGCCACGGTGGGAACGCCGAACTTGTCGACCGAGTCCTTGCGGTCGGCGGCGTCCTCCGCGACGTGGATGTGGCATCCGACGCCGTGGTCGCGCGCGATGCCGACGCAGCGCTCGACGCTCTCGTCGCTGACGGTGAAGGAGGCGTGCAGGCCCATCATTGCCGCGATCTTGCCGTCGCCCTTGCCGACCTTCTTGATGAACCGCTCGTTTTCGGCGATGCCGCCGCCCTTGACGTTACGATCCGACACCTCGTAGCAGAGCGAGGCCCGGATGCCGCCCTGGCGCACGACCTTCTCGATGCGGTCGAGCGACCCCTCGCGGCACGACGGCGAGGCGTGGTGGTCGATGACGGTGGTGGTGCCGTTGCGGATGCACTCGATCACCGGGATCTGGGCCGAGACCGTCACGTCCTCTTCCGACAGCGCCCGGTCGAGCTTCCACCACAGCCGCTCCAGCACCTGCACGAAGTTGGCGGCCGGCTCGCCCGGAGGGCACATCCCGCGCGCCATCGTTGAATAGAAGTGGTGGTGGGTGCAGATGAAGCCCGGCAGCACCAGCTTGCCGCCGCAGTCGACCGCCTCGGCCTGCGGGTACTTCTTGCGCAGGGCGGTGGAGTCGCCCACGGCCACGACCTTCTCGCCGTCAGTGACGACGCAGCCGTTCCAGATGACGCGGTTCTCGGGTCCGAGGGTAGCGACGATTCCGTTCTCGAAGCGTGTGGTCATTGGGGCTCCTTCAGAGGCTCGGGGCTCGAGGCCTCAGGCTCGAGGCGTGAGAGGAAGGGAACGGTCAGGAGATCAGGTATCGCAGCGTGGGCACTTGCCGGCAAACCTGCACAGGTATCGCAGCGTGGGCACTTGCCGGCAAACCTGCACAGGTATCACAGAGGCACAGAGGCACAGAGGCACAGAGAAGTAGGTAGCCTTCATGAATTCAACTCCCCCTCTGTGTCTCCGTGTCTCTGTGATTGGCCAACCTCGTTCCCCTGTCGAATCCTTGCGCTCTGCGACGATTCTTGCGAGTTGCAGCTCAGTCTTCCTTCAGCACCATCAGCTCGTCCGGCGTGCGGTCGCGCATCGCGATCGCACCGGTGAAGCACTTCTGCGCGCAGATCGAGCAGCCGATGCACTTCGAGGGATCGGTGTGCATCTTGTGGTCGTCGCCGAGCGAGATGGCCAGGTAGGGGCAGCGTGCGCAGTTGCCGCAGAGCACGCACAGGTCGGGCTCGTGCTGGCTGATGCGCTTCGTGGGCGTCAGCGACATGAAGTCGGTCACCGGACGCGGCTGCGTGCGGCCGATCAGTTCCTTCATCGACGCGATGCCTCGCTCCTGCATCAGGAAGGCGGTGCCCGACTCGAGGTCGTCGATGATCCGGTAGCCCTGCTTCATCACGATCGTGCAGAACTGCACCGTCTTGACGCCCAGGGCGAGGAAGTTCATCGCCGCCTTGTAGTTCATCGGCCCGCCGTTGCCCGAGATCTCGATGCCCACGGGCACCGCGGTCGAGAGCGTCAGGTAGCTGATCGGCGTCACGCCTTCGCCGCTCATGCCGACCACGATCGCCTCGTCCCACTCCTTCTTCTTGCCGGGCCGGAAGGCGAGCGTGGGGAAGGTGTTGGCCAGCGTGATGCCGGCCTTCTTGCCGGGGTAGCGGTCGAGCACCGTCTTGATGGCGCGCAGGATCGGCACGATCGAGGTCACCGCCGCGGTCAGCTTGAACAGCTTGGGAACGTCCGCGCGCCCGGCCTCCATGATCCAATCGATGATCTTCGCCGTCAGCGCCGCGTTCTGGCTGACGATATCGCCCTCGGTGCCGTCGCCGCCCTGCGGGCAGGACAGGCTGTACTCGATGCCCATCGCGCCGGCGGCCTCGAGCTTCGTCGTGTTCGACTGCCAGCCCTTGCGGTCCGAGTCGTCGTTGACGGTCACCGGGCCGCCGGTAGAGCCGATGGTAAATCGGTCGGGGA
>CAZSVK010000609.1:0-2690 GCA_964610245.1 uncultured bacterium | reverse complement strand
GGCGGCCAGCGGGTTCGTCCCGAAGTAGAGGATGTACTCGCAGTAGTCGAAATCCGGCTTCAGGTCGTTCGCGCCTGTCGCGAGGTTGTAGGCCACGTGGTGGCTGGTCTCGCAGATGCTGGTGTGGTCGTGGCGCTTGTTGATCGACCCCATCCCCTTGCCGAAGATGCGGTCCGTGAACTCCTTGGCGCCGTGAGGCAGCCGGCCCGGGGCGAAGACGATGAGGTTGCGCTTCTTGCCCAGTTCGGGGATGGCCGGGTCGATGAGGTCGTCGCTCAGGAAGGGCTGCAGCCGCGCCGCGATGTCGTCGAGCGCCTGGTCCCAGGTGACGGTCTGCCACTGGTTGCCGCCGCGCGGTCCCACCCGCTTCAGCGGCTGCTTGAGTCTGAACGGGTTGTAGAGCGCTTCGAGGCCGGCCTGGCCCTTTGGGCACATCCGCCCGGGCAGCTTCTTGACCGCCTCGGACGCGGGGTCCGTCGCGAACGGGAAGCGCTGATCGTCGGAGAAGTTGGAGGGATGATAGGGATTGCCGTCGAGCTTCAGCACCACGCCGTCGGCGACCTTGGCCCGGATGCCGCACCGGCCGTGGCACATCTGGCACACCGAATAGTGAAAGCCGACGTTCGGAGACAGGTCGGTGCGGTCGGGATCCGCCGAGGTGAACTCGGCGGCGCTCACTGGCCGCGTTCGAACCAGATTGCCCGTCAGGGCGGTCGCCGCCGCGAGGGCCGAACTGGCCTTGAGGAAGGAGCGCCGCCCCAGCGGTCCGGTGAGTATCGATCGGGTCGTCTTGCTCATATGGTGTTCAGCACTCCTTTCAGGGCCTGGCCGCGAAGAACCGGGAACCGTGGCAGCCGTAGCACAGGCTCATGCTCACTTGCCGCCGGACATGCGCCCCGGACTTCTCGAGCAGGTCGACCGACTGATGACAATCGGTGCACTCGAGAGCGGGGCCGCTCGGGCTGAAGGTATGGCGATAGTGCACCGCCTCGACGGCGGGCGAGAGCGACTTGCTCATCACAACCGCGCCGTGGCAGTACTGGCACGAGGCCGCGGTCTTCGACCCGGAGGCCGAGTGAAACGCGATGGAGTTGCTGCCGGCCGAGGCGAGGTCGGCCAGCGCCCCCGCGTCGAGTTGCGCCGCGAGCACGGAGGTCTCGGCCGTGGCCACGCCGCTCCTGGAGTCGCTGACCGTGACCAGGAACCGGTAGAGGCCCGGAACGGGGGCGAACGAGCAGGCCGCGGTCGCCGCGCCCTGCAAGGCGACCGTGGGCCCTTCGAGCCGGGTCCAGGAATAGCTCAGGGTATCCCCGGCGTCCGGGTCGGTCGCCGTCGCCGTGAGTGTGACCGTAGCGCCCGAGGCCACCGTCCGCTCGGCCAGGGTCTGGACCGCCGGCGGATGGTTCGGCGGCAGCGGGGCGGACTCTCCCGTCACCGTCACGGAAAGGTTGAAGTCGACGCTATCGTCGGCCGTGCGCACCCGCAGGAGCTGGCCGGTCTCGAAAGTCACGCCGGAGAAGATCGCGAGCCCCTGGCCGCTAGTGCGGGTCGTGGCCACGGTCTGGTCCTGGCTCGAGGGCAGTCCCTTCGGAACGGTCCGGGAGAGAGTGCAGAGCGCTCCAGCCGGCAACCCCGACACCTGGAGAGACGCCTGGATACCTGGCCGAGCGGGGTCGGTGTCGAGCGATGCGGCGACAGACTGCGGGATGGTCGAACCCCGGAGCACTCCGGTGGCGCTCACGACGACGGCAAAGAGCGGGCTGGAGCCCCCCCCGCCGCCGCCCGGGCCTCCGCCATAGCCGCCTCCACCGCCGCATCCCCCCAGCAGAGGAAGCGCGGCCAGCACGCACACCATCGCAGGATGACTCAGCACAGAGCCTCGTGAGCGTTTCATCGATCCACCTCTCTTCGCGGACAGACCCGGGAACTGCGGCGTCGGCACGGTCGACGCCGTTCGCAACCTCGGCACTCGCCGGCACGGGTCGCAGACCGGCCATTTGCAATCCCGGGGCCAGGCAGGCGGCGCCGGCCCGTCGCGCGGTGGCGAGTCGCCATCGGGCCTCTTCTGATGCCGATTCGCGCGCTGCGAGCCCGGCGGGTGGAGCGCGAACATCGATGGGGCGAACTCCCCTCGAATCGCGTGGCCCTCGGCGGCGGCCCGGGACGAGGTGTCCGCAAAACGTCACCTTCCGGAGACGATCGGACCAACCGGGCCTGGGCCCGCGCTGCCCGCCACGGCGCGCCGCCTCGCCCGATGGCTGCGCGCGCGCCGGCCATTTGCGTCGCCCTCGGCCGGCCCCGGGCCTCGCGGAGACCGTCTCCGCCCGGAGACGAGCGGGCCCTCCGCGTCCCACCCGACCGCGTGACTGCCCGCGATGGCACGTCGATTGCGCAACCGACAGGCGACCGGCCCAGGCCCGGGCAGCCGCGCACGACTCCCCGCGCCGCCCGGGAGTGCTACCGTTAGAATCCTGGGGACGTTCGCCGGTCCGCACCATGTCCAGCAACTCCAGCAGTCCTGGTCGCGCATGCTCGTCCCGGTCCGGGTCGACGAACCGGTCACCCGCGGGACTGTGGGCCGCGGTGGCCATTGTCTCGGTGGCGCTCGTGGCGCTGGCGGCTGCGGGTGCGCCGGAGCCGAGGCCGTCGCCACGGCGCCTCGACCTCTCGCGGCGAGTCGCGCTTCCCGC
>CAZSVK010000608.1:0-2719 GCA_964610245.1 uncultured bacterium | reverse complement strand
AGAACGAGAAGGAGCAGACCTTCTCCGGCGCTAACGTGAAGGGAATCGTCCCCGACCTGGAGACCGTCGCCAACCAGCTCGGCGCGAGCCTGATCGCCGGCGAATTCAAGTTCTACGCCAGGAAGCAGATCATCCTCGGCGCCGAGATGGCGAGCCAGCTCAAGGTGAAGGTCCACGACATGGTCAACCTCGTGACCCCCGACAGCTCGGTCTTCGAACTGGAGGTGGTCGGCATCTTCCGCACCGGCGTCACCGAGTTCGACTTCCAGACTCTCCTGGTCCCGCTCGAACTGACCCAGGAGGCCTACGGTTTCAAGACCGGCTGCAGCCACCTGTTCGTCAAGACCTCCGACCCGATGCAGGTGCGCGAACTGGCCAGCCGCATCCGCGCGGCCACCGGTCTCGAGGCCGCCACCTGGCTCGAGACCAACCGCATCCTCCTCAACGCCATCTCGCTCGAGAAGCGCGTCATGTTCCTCGTCATCCTCCTGACGCTCGTCGTGGCCAGCTTCGGCATCTCCAACGTCCTCACCATGATGGTCTTCGAGAAGTACCGCGAGATCGGCATCCTCCGATCGCTCGGTGCCACCCGCTGGCAGATCGTCTCCATCTTCCTGGTCCAGGGCACCCTCATCGGCATGGCCGGCACCCTCCTGGGCTGCCTCGGCGGCTACCTCGTCGGCCTCTACCTGCGCGCCTATCCCATCGACCTGCCCAGCAGCGTCTACGTCGCCGACAAGGTGCCGGTCCTGTTCCACGCCGCCGACTTTCTCACCGTCGCCGTGCTCGCCCTCGTCATCTCGCTCGCCGCCAGCTTCTTCCCCGCCCGCAAGGCGATCGCCATCGAACCGATGGAAGCCATCCGGTACTACGCGTGAGAGACGAGAGAGAAAATGGGCGAAGTTCGCCCCTGGACCCCCCGATGACCGGTGTGAGTCGCGCCCCCGCTCGCAGCGCAGAGTCCTCGAGTGTGCCGCTCAGGCCTCGTCTCCTCTTCTCAATGCCGGGTCCATTGTGGGGCACCCACCCTGGCAGGGGTTCGGGAACGGCGTCCCCGAGAGGGCTCTCGATCCTCCCCCTTCTCCTCGCAGCCCTCACCCTCCTGGCCGGCTGCGACACGCCCGACTACCGCAACGTCACCTTCAAGCCCAACCAGGAAGACCCCGAGGCCTATCGCAACGTTCTGAACGCCTGCTTTATCACGGCCGCCCGCCGCGACCAGCCCTGGGGCAACGACTTCCTGTTGCGACAGGATGTCATCCTCGGCAGGGACCGCGCGCCACTGCCCGGCCTGGCCGTCCGCCTCGACGGCCACGAACTCCACACCGACCGCAAGGGGTTCCTCACCGCCGATCGACTCCGGCCCGGTCAGCACTCGCTCGAGCTGCCCGCCGGCAAGGGGCGCCGCCACCTGGCCGTTCCCATCGAGAAGGGCCGCATGACGCTCTGCCTCTTCGACCTCGGAGACGACGGCCGGATGGTCGCCAGCTGCACCCTGCAGCCTCACTCGTTCCTCGTCACCGTCCCCTACCGCGAACTGGCCGAGGAGCACCGTAAACTCCTGACCCTGCTCGACGGCGTGGAGGGACGCGCCGGCGCCCCCGCTCTCGACGAGATCCTCGACCCGGCCTTCTCCGACTCGCTCGGCGGCCGCGGCGATCTCCTCAAGGCCCGCGCCAGTCTCGCCGCCTCGGGCCGGGCACCCGCGGTCCAGGTCCGCTCGGCCGTCGCCCTGCTCGCCAAGGGCGGCGCCGACGTCGTCGTGATGTCCGCGACCGACGGCAGACCCACCCTCTGCCGGATGACCCTGGTGGGCGACGGTCAGGGCCCTTTCCGCATCACCTCTCTCACGGGCGCCAATCCGTGGCTGCCCCTGCTACAGGCCGCCATGGACGAGCGCGTCGAACCCCACGCACCGACTCCCTCTCCCTGATGGAGGAAGGCGCCCGCCACCTCGATTCAGGCCCATCCGCCGGCGCCGCCGTCTCGGCCTCGGACGCGCCCGCCGCCACCCCGCCCGCCTGGCAGCGCTGGGCCTGGCCCTGCGTCGTCGGCTGGACCACGCTCGTCTACTTCCTGGTCTACCGGGGCCGCGAAATCTACCACGCCGGCCTGCAGCTAGCCGGCGTCGGACCCCTCTCCGAGCTGCTGCGCGGCTCCAGCCTCCTGATGATGGCCGCCCTGGGATGCACCCTCAGACGCCGACTGCTCGGCATCGGACGCCGGCGCGCCATGCTCGCCCTGCTCTGCCTCGCCTGGTTCGTCATCGAATGCTGGCGGCTCGCCATCCCCGAAGAGGTCACCCACCTCCTGCTCTACGGCCCGCTCGGCCTGCTCCTCGAAGCGGCCCTCGCACGCCGGCGGCCGGTCGGCTGGCGCCGCACCTGCCTGGCGATCGCCCTGGCCGCGCTCATCGGTCTCTCCGACGAGGGGCTGCAGGCGCTGATGCCCGACCGCGTCTTCGACCCTCGCGACGTCTGGTTCAACGCCCTGGGCGCCGCTCTGCCCCTGGGTTTCCTGCGGCTGACGGCGGAGGGCGAGAGAGAAGCGCGCTGTGGGGAACGCGAGGCTCCGACCATGCACGAGGTTGACCTATCACAGAGACACGGAGACACAGAAACACAGAGGGGGAGTTGATGCCAACCGCGAGTTGGAAATGGGCCAGCCGGGGACGCTGTCCCCGGGCCCCTGCCAGGAGGGGTGCCCCCCCCTGGACCCG
>CAZSVK010000607.1:0-2720 GCA_964610245.1 uncultured bacterium | reverse complement strand
CCTCCCGCCGACCCCTGGATTGATAACGAGTTTCAATTTCCGGGAGCGTCTGGCTTCTATCGGGAGTATCTATCAGCCGGCTTACAATCCTTTTCAGAGAGCCCTGCGGCCAGCAGAGCGCCGAGGAGGATCCGGGCGAGGCCGGAAGCCAACTCGAAATCCATGGGACAGATCTTCCATCCGAGCGCTAACTCGATCTTCAGAGTGGTCATCTTCGGCGGCGTCTTCATCGCCGCGGGCGTGGCGTTCGTGGTGGGGGGGGTGGTCCGGTCGCCCTACATGACGACCCAGGGCGTTGCCGTCGAACAGACTCCTCCCTTCAGCCACAAGCACCACGTCGGCGACATGGGCCTCGATTGCCGGTACTGCCACACCTCCGTCGAGACCTCCAGCTTTGCAGGCCTACCGCCGACCAAGACCTGCATGAACTGCCACTCGCAGATCTGGGCCGACAGCCCGATGCTCGAGCCGGTCCGCGCCAGTTTCCGCACCGGGCAATCGCTCACCTGGACCCGAGTCCACGACCTCCCCGACTACGTCTACTTCAACCACAGCATTCACGTGAGCAAGGGCATCGGCTGCTCTTCGTGCCACGGCCGGGTCGATCAGATGCCGCTGATGTGGCGCGACCAGTCGCTGCAGATGCAGTGGTGCCTGGACTGCCACCGCCAGCCGGAACGGTTCGTACGCCCCAAGGACCAGGTCTTCAACGCAGCGTGGGAGCCGCCCGCCGACCAGTTGCAGCGAGGCCGCGAACTCGTGAAGCAGTACAACATCAAGTCAAAGACGAGCTGCTCCGCATGCCACCGGTGAACGAGATGCAAGAGAACGCAACGCTGGACCTGGCCTCCGTCCGCGCCCGCCTCCAGGGCGCCCGCGGCAAGGACTACTGGCGCAGCCTCGAGGAGGTCGCCGAGACCCCCGAATTCGCCGAGTTCCTGCATCGCGAGTTCCCGGACCAGGCCTCCGAGTGGCTCGACCCGGTCACTCGCCGCTCGTTCCTGCGCCTGATGGGCGCTTCGCTCGCGATGGCCGGTATCAGCGGCTGCATCACCCAGCCGCTCGAGACGATCGTCCCCTACGTTCAGGCGCCCGAGCAGCTCGTCCCGGGCAAGCCGCTCTTCTTCGCCACCGCCTTCACGCTCGGCGGGTTCGCCCGCGGGGTCCTCGCGGAGAGCCACATGGGCCGTCCGACGAAGCTCGAGGGCAATCCCGGCCACCCGGCCAGCCTGGGCTCGACCGACCGCTTCACCCAGGCGGCGGTGCTCGACCTCTATGACCCAGACCGCTCGCAGATCGTCACCCACCAGGGCCAGGTGGCGACGTGGACCGGCTTCCTCGCCGCGGTGGGAGCCGCGCTCTCGGCCCAGAAGCCGCTGCAGGGCGCCGGCGTGCGCATCCTGACCGAGACGGTGACCTCGCCCACGCTGCGCCGTCAGCTCGAGCGGTTCCTCGAGAAGTTCCCGAAGGCCCGCTGGCACCACTACGAGCCGGTCGCAACCGATGCGGCCCGCGCCGGCCTGGAGCAGCTCTTCGGCCGCCGCCTCAATCCCATCTACCGCTTCGACCGCGCGCGCGTCGTCATCTCGCTCGACGCCGACTTCCTGGTCAATGGCCCCGCCGGCGTTCGTAACGCCCGCGATTTCTCGGCCCGCCGCCAGGCCCAGGCCGACGGCAACGACTCGGTCCGCCTCTACGTGATCGAGTCGGCGCCCAGCACGACCGGCGCCGTCGCCGACCATCGCCTGCCGATGAAGTCAGGCCGCATCGAACCGTTCGCGCGCGCGCTCGCCCAGGCGCTCGGCGTGGAGGCCGGCGGCAGCGCGCCGGAGCCCGGTTCGCTCGAGGCGCGCTGGCTCACCGCCATCGTCGAGGATCTGAAAGACCCGGCCAACAAGGGTGCCACCCTGGTTCTCGCCGGCGACGGCCAGCCGCCCGCGGTGCACGCGCTCGCCCACGCCCTCAACCAGGCGCTCGGCAACACCGGCGGCACCGTCGTCTACACCGAGCCGGTCGAGGCCGGCCCCTCGAGCCAGATGGCCTCGCTGCGCGAACTCACCGCCGACCTCGACGCCGGCCGGGTCGAGCTGCTGCTCGTGCTGGGCGGCAACCCGGTCTATACGGCGCCGGCCGATCTGAGGTTCGCCGAGGCTATCGTCAAGGTGAAGTTCCGGGTACACCTGGGGCTCCACGACGACGAGACCTCCGCCCTCTGCCAGTGGCATCTGCCGGAGGCCCACTTCCTCGAAGCCTGGGGCGACGCGCGCGCCTTCGACGGCAGCGTGACCCTGCAGCAGCCCCTCATCGCGCCTCTCTACGAAGGCAAGTCGGCCCTCGAGCTGACCGCGGCGTTGCTGGGCGAGGCCGGCCTGCCGGGCCACGAAGTCCTGCGCCGCTACTGGAAGCAGCAGCACCCCGGCGCCGACTTCGAGGCCTTCTGGGCCACCTCGGTACACGACGGGCAGGTGGCCGGCACCGCCTTCGCCGAGGTCCAGCCCCCGCGCGCCGCGCCGCTGCCGCCGGCCGCGCCCGCGTCCGCTCCGGGCGAGCTGGAGGTGCTGTTCCGTCCCGACCCGACGATCTGGGACGGGCGTTTCGCGAACAACGGCTGGCTGCAGGAGCTGCCGAAGCCCCTGACCACCCTCACCTGGGACAACACCGCCCACGTGGCCCCGGCCCTGCGGAACGTCTGAAGCTCTCGAGCGGCGACGTCGTCGAAC
>CAZSVK010000606.1:1880-2727 GCA_964610245.1 uncultured bacterium | reverse complement strand
CGCCCTCGCGGCACAGGTGGCAGACGCTGTAGACTGTGCGTCGCTGCGGGCGCGCGGGCGACAGGCTCGCTCCACCCGGTTCTGTGCCCGCCCCGCCCGAGGGAGTCCGCGCGCCACGCGCCGGCCCCGACAGCGTCGACCCAGGAGATTTCCCAATGAAGATCGGCATCATCGGCCTGGCCCAGTCCGGAAAGTCCACAACCTTCGACCTGCTGCAGGGAGGCCACGCGGCACGCGCCGCGGTCGAGCCGGGCAAGGGCCGCACCGGCACCATCAAGGTGCCCGACAGCCGCATCGACGCGCTCTCGCGCCTGTTCAACCCGAAGAAGACGACCTACTCGGACATCGAGTTCGTCGACTTCGCGGCGCTGGCCTCGGGCTCGAGCCGAACGGCGCTGGCCGCGAAGCTCCTCAGCGAGATCAAGACCGTCGACGGCCTGTTGCACGTGGTGCGCTGCTTCCGGGACGAGAACGTCTATCACGCCGAGGGCGGCATCGACCCGGTGAAGGACTTCCGGACGCTGGCCGAGGAGCTGCACCTCTCCGACCTGATCCTGGTCGAGCAGCGGCTCGAGAAGGTGGCGGCAAGCGTCAAGAAGGGCTCGAAGCACGAGGCGGGGGAACAACACCTGCTCGAGCGTCTCAAGGAGCTGCTCGAGAATGGCAAGCGGCTGACCGAGCTGACCGACCTCAAGGCCGAGGAGGAAGGTCTGATGCGCAGTTACGGGATGGTCACCGCCAAGCCGATGGTGACAGTGCTCAACCTGGACGAAGAGCAGTTCCGCAACCAGGCCGACCCCATGACCACGGCCTTCCGCGCGGCGCTGCCCGACCAGACCGTCCTGCG
>CAZSVK010000606.1:0-1870 GCA_964610245.1 uncultured bacterium | reverse complement strand
GCCTGGAATCGGAAGCGGGGCGCAAGATGTTCCTCGAAGACCCGGGCATGCCCGAGCCGGGCCGCACGCGACTGATTCGCACCTGCTACGAGATGCTGCAGTACATCTCGTTCTTCACCGTCGGCGAGGACGAGGTGCGAGCCTGGACCATCCGCAAGGGAACCAACGCGCAACGCTCCGCCGGCAAGATCCACACCGACCTGGAGAAGGGCTTCATCCGGGCCGAGGTAGTGCCCTACGACGACCTCCTGAGGCTGGAGGGCTCGCTGGCGGCCGCCAAGAAGGAAGCGGTGCTGCGCCTGGAAGGCAAGGAGTACGTCGTCAAGGACGGCGACGTTCTCAACATCCGCTTTAACGTCTGACGGCGGCCGGCCCCGGGCCCGCGACCGGCGCGGGCGCCGGCGGTGAGGGGCGTTCGAGCCACATCATCGCGCTGGCGCCGTGGGGCGTCTCGAGCCGGGCGACGGTCCGGAACCCCATCGGCACATAGAACGGCTCGGCATCGCGCGTCGTGAGGCACACCCGCCCGACCCCCACCAGGCCCGGGTGGGCGAGCAGCGCCTGCATCACGAGCCGGCCTATGCCGCGGCCGCGCACCGCCGGCTGGACGATCACGTCGTAGATCCAGGCGCGCGCCACTCCGTCGGAGATCGCCCGGGCGAATCCGAGCAACCGGCCCTCCTCGAGCGCGGCCACGATCAGGGAGCCTCGCAGCAGTCTCGAGAGCTGCTCGCGGGTGCGGCCCGCGGCCCAGAACGTCGTGTCCATCAGCTCGCGCAGTTGCTCGGCGGGCACCTGCGCCGGGTCGTCGGTCAGCAGCAACCCCTCCTTGACGCAGGGCAGCAGCGGCCGGACCTCCGCCAACCCGGGATCGAGCCGCGCCATCCACCGGGCCGCCTCGAGGTCGCCCGGCAGAGCCCGGTCCAGTAACCGGGTGTAGAGGTCACGCCGCAACTCGGGACGCAGGTGCTGGCCCACCTTCACCTTGGCGGTGGCTCCGGCAAGGTCCAGACCGAGCACCAGCACCGAGGCCAGGGCCGGCGCCCCGGCCGACAGCTCGACATAGCCGCCCTCGGGCTGGTGCTTCGCCATCAGGGCGTTCAGCGCTTGCGCCTGCTCCTCCGGCCGATCGAGCGCCTTCAGGGTGCCCTTGACCATCACCGACAGGTAGAAGGCCGAGGCCTGGCAGGGCTTCTCGGGGTGGCGCCAATGGCTGGGGAGGGGTGCCAGCAGCCGGTCGGCGACGAAGCAGGCCGCGGTGCCGACCTGCGCCGCGCGCTCCCCGGAGGTGGCCCCGTGAAAGACCACCAGCCCCGGGAGCCGCGCGAAGTGCATCGGCTTCACGACCGGACAGCCCCGGCCGTCGCCCAGCGCCAGGTGCCCGATCGAGACGGAGTCGAGGATCTCGTCGATGGTCTCCGGTCGGGTCTCGAGAAGTTCGTCGCGCCGCATTTTCACCATCCTGGTCCGTTGGCCTTCCCGCGACTGGGCCCCATCGCCGGGGGTTGGACGCCCCGGGATCCCGCGAGGTGGGTCATCCCTCTATGCGATTCCAGGTCGCGTCCAGGCTGAGGTTATGATAAAAGAGCGACTTCACGAATTCGGTCGAAACGGCATCGTTGACGGCCTGGAAGGTTATCGTCAACGCCAGGAACGGCTTTCCGAAGACGCTCCCCGAGGAGAGCTGCAGCCCCGTGACCTTGTCGAGGCCGAAGCGGCGCTGGCCCAGTTCGGCGTCGGGCGCGCCGGCCTGGGGAATCCGGTGAATCGTGCCGTTCTCCAGCCGATAGCTCACCGTCTCGGGCACCAGCGCGTGGGAGCTGCGCCGCGTCTTCGACGCACTCAGCGTGCGTCCCATGGTGGTCGCGGG
>CAZSVK010000605.1:0-2730 GCA_964610245.1 uncultured bacterium | reverse complement strand
TCGAGCTGCCCGAGCGCCTTTTGGAGGTGCGCTCTGGCGCTCGCCCGCTCCGGCTCGAACCGCAGCGCCTCGGCGAAGTGCCGGGCGGCCCCCCGCAAGTCGCCCGAGCGCGCGAGGGCGACTCCCAGCTCGTCGTGACATCCGGCCAGGCTGGGCTTGCGCCGTAGCGTCTCCTCCAGTTCTCGGATACCCTCCGCGAGCTGCCCGCTCCTGGCCAGCGCCATGCCGAGGTTCTGCCGCGCCGCCGTGTCTTCCGGGTTGCGAGCCAGCACGGTCCCGAACTGCTCGACCGCCTCTCCGTACCTCCCGAGCTTCCCGAACGCAACTCCGAGGTTAACACGAGCGTCGTCGTAGGAGGGGCGGAGAGCCAGCGCCTCCTGGAACACCTTTGCCGCCTCGCCGTCCCGGTTCTCCTGCATCATGGAGTGGGCCAACCCGTTCTTCAGCCAGTGGCTACGCGGATTCACGGCCAGTCCGTGCGAGAAGAGAGACTCGCTGTCGCGCCAGGCACCCACCTGACCGGCGCCGCGCAGCGGCAGGGCCGCAAGCGCCAGGAGCGCGGCCCAGCGCATGGCGCGCCGATCACTCGCCGCCAGCAGCCAGGTCAGCGCCAGCGCCGGGCCCAGCATCGCCAGGTAGAGGTAGCGATCGGCGACGGTCGAGTAGTCCTGGAAGCCGAACGGGACGAGGCCCAGAACAGGCAGCAGCGGAACCAGGAAGAACGCCCCGGCGAGGGCCGCGCTCCGATATCGAAAGCCAAGCGCCGCGACCAGCACCATGCCGCTCAGACCCAGCAGAGCGAAGCCCCACTCGCCGCTTCCGAGCACTGCCTGGGGCGAACGCCCGTAGTCGGCCCCGAGCTGCCAGGGCAGCGCAAGCTTCGCCAGGTAGAACCCGAGGGCGTCCAGGGCGATGCGGGGCCGGGCCACGACCGGCGTGACGAAGGAGAGGATCCCGTTGCCCTGCAGGGCCTTGTTGCAGGCGATGACGGGGAGCGCGAGCGCGGCCCAGCCGCAACAAAGGCGCGCGACGGCCAGGGGGGAGAGCCGCGCTCCCAGCCAGCCGATCGCTCCGGCCAGGAGCGGCAGCGCCACCGCCGAGGGCTTCGCGAGTAACGCCAGCGAGTAGGCGGCGGTCGCGAGGAGGAAGAGACGAGTGGTTGGCTCGGGAAGCCACGGGAGCCCGGGCCGGCGGGACTGGGTTCGGGCCCGGTGCCCCTTGGGGGTGGAACTAGCGGCCCGGACGTCGGGGGCCCGCGGCGGGAGGGGCGGGCAGGCTCCCCCACCGTCGCGCCGCAGGAGCGCCCACGCCAGCGACCAGCGAAGCGCGGCAAGCGACAGGAAGGCCGAAAGCAGGTCCTTGGCGCCGGTCACCCAGCACACGGGTTCGACCTGCACGGGATGCAGGGCGAAAAGGGCCGCTCCGGCCGCCGCAGGCCACCAGGCGGGCCACGCAACCGGCGCGCGGACCGCTCGCGCGGCCGCGGCACCTTCCGGGGGCGCCGGCCCGCCGGACGCGAACAACGACGACAGCGTCCGGAGCAGTTCGAAGACGAGCAGCGTGTTCAGGAGGTGCAGCGCCAGGTTCACTGCGTGGAAGCCCTGCGGCCAGAGCTGCGCCGGTCCCGACGCCGGCGCGGCCCCCCGGAACAGCGCCGCCTGCAGCGCCCAGAACGTGTAGGTCAGCGGGATGTAGAGCGCCTCGTACCCCTGGCTCCAGAGCGCCACCACGCCGCTCGCGCCGGGTTGCCTAACGTACGGGTTATCGACGATGTTGTTCCAGTCGTCGAGAGAGACGAACCCGAAGCCGCATGCGCGTCCGTAGGTGAGGACCACGGCAACGACCAGCGCCAGGCGGGCCCACGCCGGGCCTGGACCCACCTCGCGCGCTCGATTCCCGGCCCTGCTCACGTCGCCATGATAGCCGCACGGTGCCCGGGCGCGCCCCTCCGGCAGACACAACGAGGGCCGGCCCCGCGGCCGGCCCTCGGATCAGATCACTTCATTGCCCGGGCTCAGATATCCGCGGGCTCCTCGTCGACCTCGGCCTCGAGGTCAAGCTCCATATCGTCACCGGCCTCGGGGAGGTCGGCCTCGATAGAGTCGTGGGGCTCCTCGTCGTCCGCGGCAGCCTCGTGCTCGACCGGTTCGGCAGCCGCCTCGACGGGCTCGGCCGTCGTCACGCCCTCGGCCTCGTCCTCGTCGTACTCGTCGACGCCCAGATCCTCATCATCGACCAGGCCGCGGGTCGCGACCTTGCCGCCCTTGACGTCCCCGTCCTCTTCATCGAGGTCGTCGCCCCGGCCCTCGGCCGCCAGCATCAGCTCGCGCCGGGCGCGCTCGACGCGCGCCGCCAGGTCGTCAATCGGCGCGGCCTCGGCGACAGCCGCCGCCGGCTGCTCCTCGACCATCTTCTCGTCGGCGTAGCGGAACCTCACCTTGTTGGTGAACAGGCCCGTACCGGCGGGAATCAACTTGCCGATGATGATGTTCTCCTTGAGGCCGCGCAGGTGGTCGACCCGGCTCTTGATGGCAGCCTTGGTCAGCACCCGGGTGGTCTCCTGGAACGACGCGGCGCTGATGAAGCTGTCGGTCGTCAGCGAGGCCTTCGTGATGCCCTGGAGCTTCGGCACACCCTGCGCGGGCTTGCCTCCGGCCTTGACGACGCGGGCGTTCTCGTCCGAGAAGTCGAAGTAGGGCGGGGTCTCGCCCGGCAGGAACCGGGTGTCGC
>CAZSVK010000604.1:1771-2736 GCA_964610245.1 uncultured bacterium | reverse complement strand
GAACCCCATCTTCTTCTCTTCGACGTCGGCCCGTTCCACCGCGTCGTTCATGCGGAAGGTGCGCGAAATCGTGAAGCCGGTCTTCAGGCTCTTGAGTTTGCACGCCAGCATGGCCCGCCAGTTTCCCGGCGTGATGTGCTGGGTCTCGGTGACCACGTACAGATCGCCTTCGATCAGGAGCTTCGTGCCCTTACGTACTTCATTGGGACCGATGACTGTCATTTCGCCTAAACCCTCCGTCAACAACCGGGGTCACGTCACGTCCGGGATGGCCGGCGCGCGGTGCCTGTCCGGCAGGTCCGGGAGGATAGCACACGCGGCGGTCGGCATGATAGCGGTAGTGTGAAGCTGGGAAGGGGTATGGGCAAGGGGTATGGGGTTAGGGGTATGGGGTAAGGCACGGGCCAACAGCCAACGAGGGGAGTGCCGGCCGCGAAGTGGCTGGCCTCCGGCCTCCGGCCCCTAACCCCCAACCCCTAACCCCTGTCTCTTCACCTGTAGACGCGGTCGATCAGAGACTCCAGCTCGACGTGGCGGCTCTCGCCCGAGAGTTCCCAGTCGACCTCGACCTTCACGTGGCAGACCGACGCCTTCTTGCCCTCGGCCTCGACCTCGAAAGCCGGGTCGACGGCCAGGGTCACATTGTAGCGGTTCTCGACGGTGAAGCGCCTGGGGTTGCCTGCCTTGAAGTACTCTCCCACCAGCTTCTCGACGCTGTACTTGTTGATGGTGCAGGCGGGCTTGAGGATCTCGATCTGCTCCTGGGCAATCAGGAAGGCCCTCAACCGGTCCTCGGTGTAGCGCGTGGTCTCGACGCCCGAGCGGAAGACGCCGAACACGGGGATGAAGACGGCGCCCAGGATCGCCAGCGCGACCAGCACCTCGACGAGCGTGATGCCTGCGCTCGGTGGAGCGACCGGCCGCGTCATGACCGGCGGCGGTCGCTCCGAGACTCGCATCCCGAA
>CAZSVK010000604.1:0-1761 GCA_964610245.1 uncultured bacterium | reverse complement strand
TCCATGCCCTGGCTGAGCGTTTGGAGGACGAAGCACTCGGCGTAGCGGTCGATGATGAGTGACGGCAGCAGGTCGCCTTCCGCGGCCACCAGGCGATACGCGCGCGCGCTGCCCACGACTTGCTCGCGAAAGGCTGCGGCCTGGCCAATGCGCTCCGCGAGAAACGCGTGGTCAAACCGGCGCTCCTCGCGCGTCAGCAGGCCGCGCAGCAACCGGGACCCATGATGGATCCGGAACTTGACGTTGGCCAGAGTGATGCCGAGCGCCTCCGAGATGTCCTTGTAGGGAAGCTGACCGTAGAAGCGCATCAGCAGCGCCGCCCGGTAGATCGCCGGCAGCTTGCCGATGCAGTGCTCGATGTGGCGCACCGTCATCCGCCGGTTGATGGTCTCGTCCACCGAGCCGGCGGCGGCCGACCACGGGGCCTGTTGCCCGGCCGCGGCCCCCTCGTCTGCCAGCAGTTCCGGCTTCTTCTCCCTGAGATGGCGCAGCGCCTCGTTCGTGGCGATCCGCAGGAGCCAGCCCTTGAAGGCGGCCGGATCGTTCAGACTGCGAATCGAGGCGAACGCCTTCACGAAGGCGTCCTGCACGACGTCCGCGGCCGCGTCGCGGTCGGCCAGGATGCGACAGACGGCGCTGAAGACCAGGCCCTTGTACCGGGTGACCAGCCCTTCGAAGGCCTCCACGTCACCCGCCCGGACCTTGGCGATCAGCGATGCATCAGGACTTGCGGCCATGAGAGCAGTCCCATCATAGCACCGTCGACTTGCTTCCCGGAGCAACTCCGCTAGACAAGCGCGACTACCGCGGGTGTGAGGCAGGGCTCCCGGCGTCGGCTGGAATGCGGCGCGGGGTTGCAATCGACGTTGCTCCTGGCCCGCCGATTCGATTCAGGTTACTCTCAGCCGCAATGACGCGTGGCCAGGAGGGAACCGGATGATCCAGTACGCTCTGGGGTTGCTGGTGCTGCTCGCCGTGCGCAGCGCGCCCGGGGCCACGCTGGGCGAGAGGGCCTCGTCATCGGTCACCGGTGCTGCCGAGGCGCTGCGCTGGGTTCCTGCCGGCGGCTCGCCGCAAGGTGGTGACAGCTTCGCGGCCGCGTACGATTCGAGGCGCTCTCGCGTGGTCGTCTTCGGAGGACAGTCGCAGGCGGGCACACCTTCGCGCGACACCTGGGAGTGGGATTCCAGCAACTGGGTGCGCCGACATCCGCTGAGCGCCCCGCCGGCGACTGCCCCGGGGCCCATGACGTACGACCCGGAGCGAGGAGTCTCGCTCCTGTTTGTCGCGGGCCAGACCTGGGAGTGGGACGGCTTCGACTGGCATTTCCGGGAGAGCACGGTGGTTCCCGGCCCCCGAGAGATGCACGCGATGGCCTACGATCCGGAACGCCGCCGCGTTGCCCTGTGGGGCGGGTGCGCCACGCCATCCCGAGCACCGCTGAACGACACCTGGGAGTGGGATGGCTCGAGCTGGACCCGGCCAATCCTCCGTCCCGTCGGACACGCTGCGCCATCGCGCCGGAGCCGTTGGGGCGAGGGCTGTTCCTCTTCGGCGGAGAGGCGGAGGCACGGCCGCTTCGAGAGTCATGGCTGCTCGACCTCCCGGCCTGGCGACACCTGAAGCTACGGCAGAGCCCACCCGCGCGGGAGTCTGCGGCGATCGCCCTGGATACCGACCGCCGACGGATCGTCCTCTTCGGCGGGCTCGGCGCGGAGGGCACGTGCCTCGATGACGCCTGGGCCTACGACGGTCACGACT
>CAZSVK010000603.1:0-2755 GCA_964610245.1 uncultured bacterium | reverse complement strand
GACCTCGACGGTGACCACCGGTCCGAGGTCTGCGCGGTCGTGAACCGGGGAGAGCTGCTGGTCTATCGCTCGGCGGGGCCGGCGGGGCTGGGCGCGCCGGTAGCCTACCCCCTCGGGGCCGACGTCGGTCCTTCGGCGACCCTCGATCTGGACGGAGACGGCGCCCTGGACCTGGCCTTCCCGGTGCCCGGCTCCGAGGAAGGCGCCCCCGGCGCGCTGTTGTTGTGCTACAACCGTGGGGACGGCACGTTCGAGCCGCCCGTCCGCGTCGAGCTGGAGTTCTCCCCCGGCAGCCTGGCCGCGGGCGATTTCGACGGAAGTGGCCGGCAGGACCTGGCCGTCTGCGACGTCAACGAGCCCCTCGTCTGGATCCTGCTGCACCGGTAACCCGGCCCGTCCGCGGCCGGGGAGGTCTCACCCATGAAGCGACTCAGCTCGATCGCGTGTCTTCTCATCGTCGTCTGCGGTCTCGCGGCCTGCGGACCGTCCGCCCTGCAGGTCACGAGCGGGCCGGCGGCGACGAGCGCGTCGAGCGCGTCGAGCGCGTCGAGCGCCGCATCCGGGCCGGGGGCGGTCTCCGCGCGGGCCCCGGTCGTGGCCGGCTCTTTCTATCCGGCCGACCCGACGGAGCTGCGCCGGACGGTCGAAGGGCTGCTGGCCGGTGCGGCCGTGTCGGCGGAAGGACGGGGCCCGCTCGTCGGCGCCGTCGCGCCTCACGCCGGCTATGCCTTCTCGGGCCCTGTGGCGGCCTGTACCTACAAGCTGCTGAAGCTCGAGCCGGTCGAGCGGGTTGTCGTCGTGGCCCCCTCGCACCAGGCGATGTTCGACGGGTTCGCGGTGCTGGAGGATGCCGCCTACCGCACCCCCCTGGGCGACGTGCCGCTCGACCGGGAAGGGGCGGCGTGGTTGCGGGCGCAGAGCGCTCAGTTTCGCCAGCTCGACGAGGGCTTCCAGAAGGAGCACTCGATGGAGGTCCAGCTGCCGTTCCTCCAGGTCGTGCAGCCCAAGGCCCGGATCTTGCCCATCGTGATGGGCCGCCAGGAACTGGCCTGGTGCCAGACCCTCGGCCTGTACCTCGAGCGGCTGGTCCGGACCCTTCCCGGGCGGACGCTTCTGGTAGCCTCGAGCGATCTCTCTCACTACCATCCGTACGACGAGGCGGTGGCGATCGACGGACGGTTCGCCAAGCAACTGGAGACGATGGACCCGGAAGGGGTCTATCGCGGCGGCCGCACCGAGGAGTGGGAGGCCTGCGGGCTGGGGCCGGTGACCGCGGTGATGATGGCCTGCCGGGCGCTGGGCGGGCGCACGGTGGAGCGCCTGGCGCTGAAGAACTCGGGCGACACGTCGGGCGAGAAGGCGAAGGTCGTGGGCTACGGCGCATGGGCGTTCGAGGCGCCCCCGCAGTCGGAGCCCATCCGCGGCTCGGGCACGGCGGCCTTGCCGGCGGCCGGCGCGCCGGCCTCGACTCGGCCTCATCTGACGGAGGCGCAGATGAAGTCCCTGCTCGACCTGGCCCAGCGCTCGGTGGAGTGCGCGGCCCGAGCCGAGTCGACGCCGCCCTTCACGGACGGGGGGCCCGAGCTGAACCGGCCGGGCGGGGCCTTCGTGACGCTGACCAAGCGCGGCGAGTTGCGTGGCTGCATCGGGCAGGTCGAGGCGACCCAGCCGCTGCTCGAGACGGTGATGCGGGTGGCGAGGCTGGCGGCGCTCGAGGACCCGCGTTTCCCGCCGGTCACGCCCGACGAGATGAAGGAGATCGAGGTGAGCGTCACCGTGCTGGGGCCGATGATGCCGGTCGAGGACCCGGCCCGGATCGAGATCGGGCGCCACGGGCTGATGATCGTGCGCGGGCGCAGCTCGGGGTTGCTGCTGCCGCAGGTCCCGGTGGAGTGGGGTTGGGACCGCGACACGTTCCTGGAGCAGGTCTGCCACAAGGCCGGCCTGCCGGCGGACGCCTGGAAGTCGGGCTCGCTGCTGATGAGTTTCGAAGGCCAGATCTACCCGGAGAAGGTCGTTCCGCGGACGGCCAAGGCGAGCGCTTCGACGCCGGCCACGAGCGCCACGAGCGGGCCGCCCGCGCACTAACGCCAGCGTTGTGCGACGGGAGTCAGCTCGAGACGCGCTTCGAGCGCGGGGCTCGCGGTCAGGCGCGGAGCGGAGGCGGGCCCGAGCAGCACGAGCGCCGAGGCCCGTTCCCGGGCCAGGAGCGCGGCGCTGGCCGGCAGCCCCATCACCTCGACGACGGTGGAGAGCGCGTCGGCGGCCATCGCGGACGGCGCGACCACCGTGGCCGAGAGCGGCCCCGGCGCGGGGCGGCCGGTGCGCGGGTCGATCACGTGACCGAAGCGCTCGCCCCCCAGGACCACGAACCGCTCGGCCGGGCCGGAAGTGGCCACCGCCTCGCCGGCCAGGAGCAGCACGGCAAAAGGACTGGATGGGTCCATCGGGTTCTTGACCCCGATGCGCCAGGCGGCCTGTCCCGGAGGCGGCGTGCCGACAGCCAGGTTCCCTCCCAGGTCGACCTGGAAGCAGGAGAAGCCGGCCAGGCGAAGCAGGGCGGCGGCCCGGTCGACGGCGCAACCCTTGGCGATCGCCCCCAGGTCGAGCCCCGCTCCTGGCCGGGTGAGTCGGGCCCGCCGGCCAGCCGCGTCCAGCTCGAGGCCCGCGTGGCCCACCGCTCGGAGCGCCCGGGCCAGTTCGGTCGCGGCGGGAGGGCGGGAGACGGCCGGCTCGCCTGCCGGCGGCGAGCGGA
>CAZSVK010000602.1:0-2771 GCA_964610245.1 uncultured bacterium | reverse complement strand
CCCTGGCGAGGTCTGGAGCAGAGCTCCAGCAGGGGTCCGGGGACAGCGTCCCCGGGACGGCGGCTCTCGCTCCTCAAGGCGGGTTGTTCATCGACAGCTCGCCCGAGTAGCCTCGCGGGTACAACACCGGGTTGAGGTTCGGATCATCGCCGTCCACGACCGCGACAATCACGCGATTGACCCCCGCGGCCAGGTACTCGTTGCGGATCACCATCCGGTAGTCCTGACCGGCCACCACGGCGAGGTTCGTCACCATCGACGTGTAGGCCCCGCTGGAGCCGATGCGATAGATCGTGGCCTTGCCCCGGTGGTTGGTCTTGAACGCGACGAAGTTGAGGTTCTGCGTCACCGGAAACCCCCGGCTGTCGCTGCCGATGACCACCTGCCGGACCTCGGCGGTCGCGGTGACGGTGATGAGCGGGTGCACCGCGGTGCTGTCCGGGGTCTGGCCCGCCGCCAGCGCCTCCTGCAGCAGCACGTCGAAGAGTAGCGGTTCGCTCTCGGGCACTCTGAGGTTGCCGGTGCCGACCACGTACAGCCCGTTGGTGGCGCTCGAGAGATT
Source organism: uncultured bacterium (assembly GCA_964610245.1). Taxonomy (GTDB): domain Bacteria; phylum Muiribacteriota; class UBA6191; order JACPRK01; family JACPRK01; genus CAZSVK01. The sequence goes on along the minus strand of CAZSVK010000602.1, from coordinate 2,209 downwards.
CCCCCTGTCGAGCACCCTCTGGAACATCTCGACGAGGGTCGTCTGGGTGATTGGCGTCGAATCGCGCTTGAGGTCGAACAACTCCGCCAGGGTCGACCCCGGCCCCCACGTGTCCTGGATCCGGTAGAGCTGGGTGTTGGCCAGATAGGTCTTCTGGGTCACCTCGACGACCCGGTAGCCCCGGACCGAGCCCGGCGTCTCGGTGAACACCGGCCGGATGACGGCGATCCTGTCCTCGGGCTGGGTCACGGCCGTCCGCCCGTGGGCGACGTCGTCGCGGCTGAGGTTGTCGTTGCTGGGCTGCAACTGGCCCACGCGCAGACCGTCCTGGGTCCGGTCGTAGTAGACCGCCCCGGTCGCCCGGGAGATCTTGCCGACGCACCGGAAGGTGTCGAAGCCGCGCTGGTCTCCGGCACCCGTGAGGTTCACCCGGTGGGCCGCCGCGATGACGGGCTGCGACGCCAGCGCAAGCAGCAGCGCCCCTGCGGCGAGTTTCATGGACATCGAAGCCTGGCCTCCTCGGCAACGGGCCATGCGACCGTCGCGCGGCCCCGGAAGTCATGTTAGCGCGGGCCCGCTCCGCGGCAACCGGCGGCCCCGGCGCGTCGGGAAATCGTGCTCCCCGCCGCCCGCGGCCCTATAATGCAGTCTCGAAACCACGAAGGAGAGATGCAGATGGAGTTCATGGACATCGTCAGGGAGCGGCACTCGGTCAAGAAGTTCGATGGCAGGCAGGTCCCGCAGGGCCTGATCGACCAGTTGCTGGAGATGTTCCGGCTCGCGCCGTCGTCCCTGAACCTTCAACCCTGGAAGATCCGGCTCGTCACCGAACAGGCCCTCAAGGACAAGCTGCTGCCCGCGAGCTTCGACCAGCAGCAGACCACCACCTGCTCGCACCTCTTCGTGATCTGCTCGGACATCGACTTCCCGGGTCTGATCCAGCGGCTCGATCGCGACATGCGGGCCGCCAAGGTCCCCGCGGCCGGCCTCGAGTTCGTCATCGGCATGGCAACGAGCATGAACGCGAGCATGACTCCCGCCCAGCGGCTCGAGTTCGCGAAGTGCCAGGTTCACCTCGCGCTGGGCAACCTGCTCAACGGCGCCAAGTCGCTCGGGCTGGACGCCTGCCCGATGGGCGGCTTCGACCCGGTCGCTTACTCGCGGATTCTCGAGCTGCCCGAGCACCTGGTACCCACGGTCGTCTGCCCCGTCGGCTACGCCGCCGCGGCCGCCCGCCCCAAGGTCCGCTTCCCGCTCGAAGAGATCCTCTGCTGAGGGGGAGGGACTCGAGCCTCAGGCCTTGGCTGCGCGCCTCCGGTGGTAGGCGAGCAGCAGCAGGTGGGCCACCATTGCGCCGGCGATCACGCCCAGGCTGACCACCTGAGAGATCGAGAAGTGGCCGAGGAACACGCCGCCTCGGTCATCGTCGCGGACGTACTCGATCAGGAATCGGGCGACGCCGTACAGATACCCGTACCAGACCATGACGAGGCCATCGGCCCGGCCTGGCCGGTTGTAGTACCAGGTCAGGATGGCGAAGATCGCGAGCAGGGCGAGCATCTCATAGGCCTGCGTGGGATGGCGCGGCAGCATGTCGCCCGAGGTGGCGGGGAAGGTCATGGCCCAGGGCAGGGTGCACGGCGCTCCGTAGCAGCAGCCTCCAAACAGGCAGCCCAGCCGGCCGAAGAACTGCCCGGTAGCCAGAGAGGGGGCGGCCACGTCGCTGCAGGCCAGCATCGGTAGGCCCACCTTCCAGCAGTACGCCAGGCACAGGACCAGCGCGGCCACGAACCCGCCGTAGTAGACCAGTCCGCCCTTCCAGAACAGGGGGATGTCGAGCGGATGGTCCACGAACTCCCGCCACTCGAGGATGCAGTACATGAGGCGCGCCCCGCCGAGGCCGGCGAGGATCAGGACGACCTCCAGGTTCAGCACCTTGTCCAGGTCGATGCCGCGCTGCTCGATGCGCCGGTTGGCCAGGAGGATCGCCGCGATGAAGCCGAGGGCCATCGTCAGCGCGTAAGTGTGCAGCTCGAAGCCGCCGATCTTCAGAAGAATGGGATGCATGTTGGTTCCGGTGACAGGATGCCGATCCCGGTGTTCTCCGGGATCGGTATCCTGTCACCGGAACCCCCGGAAAGTCAAACGGACGAAAACAACGGCCGGAGGCGCGAGGCCTCCGGCCGTTCGAGTTACCTTGGAATCAGAC
>CAZSVK010000601.1:744-2789 GCA_964610245.1 uncultured bacterium | reverse complement strand
TGCTGGCGCCCATGCCCGCATTCGTGCTCCGGACCGTGGTCTGGCTCACGCAGCTCGGGGGAGACGACGTCATCCCGCACCTGGAGAGGATGACAGCCGATTCTTCGCCGTCGGTCCGCTACTTCGCGCGGGTCGGGCTGGCCGAATTGCGCACCAGGCTCTCGCCCGGCGGACCGTCGCAGTCCACGACGCAGGCGGCGGCCAGCTTGCGGGTCGAGGAGCTGCCGGCGGCGCTGCGGCACACCGACCCGCGGGTCCGGCTTCTGGCGGCGATGCGGTGCTACCGGAAGGTGCCGGCGGAGCTGGGCCCCTTGCTCGTTTCCCGGCTGCGCGAGGATCCGCACAGCCACGTCCGGGCCAGCCTGGTCAAGGCGGTGGCGGCCCAGGGCAATCCGGCGAACCGGGATCTGCTGCTCGGCTACCTGCTGGATGACGACCCGCGGGTCCGGGCCAACACAGTCGAGGCGCTCGCGGGCTTCACCCATGACGCCGAGGTGCTGAGCCGGGTCTCGGTGCTGGCGGACGACCACGACAACCGCGTCCGGGCCAATGCGCTGCTGTTCCTGAAGAAGGCCGATTCGGCGACGGTTCGGGAGGCGGTCCGCCGGATGCTCGCCAGTGGACTCGTATGGATGGTGAACTCGGCCGTTTATGTTCTCTCGAACGTGGACAAACCGTGGGGCGTCGAGATGCTGCAGGAGCTGGCGGCCAATCCGGGCGCCCCGCCGCAGGCGCGCGACAAGGCGGCCCTGGCGCTCCGAAGTCTGGGACAGGCCCTGCCCCCGCCGGGTCCCGTGGCCACGCCCGCCGTGGCGTCCGCCCCCGTGCCCCAGCCCGCGCCTCCCGCCGTTGCTGCCCCTGTCCCCGCGCCGGCTTTGGCCCCTCCCACTCCTCCAGCCTCCGTCGTCGGCCCTCTTCTCGCGGTCGCACCCCCTCCCTCTGCCGCGGTCGTTCCGGCAGGCACCCGCGCCACCAATCTGACGGAGGGGCTGCCTCCGATTGCCGAGTTCCCGGATTTCCTGCGATGCCTCGCCGACCCCGACCATCGCCTGCGAATTCACGCGGTCCAGAACGCCGATCGGTTCGAGCCCGGGGCGGTTCTGGGACCCCTTCGCGAGGGGTTGGCCCGGGAGCAGCACGGCCACGTCCTGGCCACGCTGGTGAAGTGGCTGGGCAAGCTCGGGGGCGAGGCCGAGGTCGCCTTGCTCGTCCCGTATCTCGCGCACCCGGACCCGCGCATCCGGGCCAACACGCTCGAGGGGCTCGAGGCGATCGGCACCCTGGAAGCGTCCGAAGCGGCCAGGCCCATGCTCGAGGATCCTCACCCGCGCGTGAAGGCCGCCGCCGCGAAGTTCCATCACGCCCACGATCGAGGCCGGGCCCTCGAGACGCTGAAGGCGATGCTACTCAGCGAGGACGAGGCCCCTCGCGACGCGGCGATCTTCGCCCTCGGAGGGCTCGACTCCGGCGAGGCGGCCGAGCTGCTGGAGACGGCCCTGGAATCCCGCGACGAGGCGCTCCAGGTGCGCAGCCTCAAGGTCCTCTCCCGACTCGGCGGTCAGGCCTCCCAGGCGACTCGCCTGCTCGCCGCTTATCTCAAGGAGGCCGCCGACGGCCGGGGCCGCGAGGTCGCCGTGGAGCGGCTGCTCGCGCGGATGAACGACCGCTCGCCGGGCGTGCGCCTGCGGACCCTGGAGCGGCTCGCCGAGATCCACGACGAGCGGGCGCAGCAGCGCATCGAGCTGGCGGTCAACGACGTCGACGCCTCCGTCCGGTCTCTGGCCCGCGAACTGATGAATCGGGTCTCGGCCGAGGCCGACGAGCAGATGCGGCTGAGCAGCCTGGGAATCGTCGTCTTTCGCCAGTGCCGGGAGGGCCTGAAGCTCGAGCCGCTGCAGGCCCGGATCGACGAGCTTGCGACGCTGGGCAAGCTGCTCGACCGCGGGGTCGACGTGACCGCCACGATGGCCGTCAGGTTCCAGCGGCTGGTCGAGCTGGGGCGCATGGTCCAGTCCGAAAACGACTCGCTCGGGCACTCCGAACCC
>CAZSVK010000601.1:0-734 GCA_964610245.1 uncultured bacterium | reverse complement strand
CGGCAGCGAGATGATTTACAACAAAGACCTAATGGCAGCGAAGCGGCAACCGGCTCGCCACGACGGCCGTGATGTCCGCCGCGGAGACCGAGAGGTTGCTGGCCGACAGCCGCGAGGCCAACTCCGGCGATGTCGCAGTCCGCTGGGAGTGGAGGGGCGCGGCGCGCCAGTACGGGTGGTTAGCGCTCTCGCTGGGGCTCGCCTTGGCAATCTGCGGGATGATTGTCCTGAGGCTCTTCGCCGAACTCGATCGGCCGGCGCAACAGGCTGTCAGGCAGGTCCGGCCCTCCGCGATCGCCCTGGCCGACGTGATGAAGGCCAGGGACGCTCGCCAGTTCGTGGGCCGGCTGGTTGTCTGGCAGGGCGTCGTGGGCACGATCTCGGAGAACCGCCGGGAAGCATCCCTGGCCCGCGACGAGGGCGTGATCACCGTCAGGTTTCTGCGCCCCTTCGGGCCCGGGCCGGTGGTGGGGGCTCCAGCCGAGGTGGAGGGTATCCTGCTCGAACGGTCCGGGGCAGGAGTCGTCCTGTCGGGCCGGCGGCTGACCGCCGTGGCAGCCGGTCCGTGAGCGGGCCCAGGAGCCGCGAGTCGAAGGGCAGGCCGGACAGGGCCTTCGAGACGCCCGCTCTGCGGGCTCCTCAGGCCGAACGGACAAGCAAAGAAGTGTCAGGTACGGCACACTAGCCTGGATTTCCACGCCGGGGAGTTGACCTAAGAAGTCGGGGCCGTTTTG
>CAZSVK010000600.1:0-2797 GCA_964610245.1 uncultured bacterium | reverse complement strand
GTCTCCAGGACGAGGTCGCCGTCGTCGAGGATGCGATCCGTGCTCGCGACGACCCTGACGGTCGCGGTACCCCCCGGCGGGAAATCGGGATTCAGGTTGGCCACCTGAAAGGCCAGGTTCATATCACGGCCCGGGTTGGCAATCGCGTCGTACTGGAGGCTCCAGGCTTGCAGATCGGGCAACGAACACTGGGCCGCCGCCGTCGTGGAGGCCAGGGCCACGAGCAAGCAGACCAGCAGCCCACGGACAGGAGCTTGGCTTCTCATGCGGCCTATTCTAGCAGCCCGCACCAGGGACGGGCTCGGGGGACGGTCGGGTGTCCCCCGGCGTTCAGCTCTTCTTCTCGGGGAAGACCAGCGAGATGACCACCAGCACCACGAAGAGCGCCACGGCCAGTCCGATCAGCTTCTTCACGAGCGACAGCAGCACCAGCACGATCAGAACGGCGGCGACGATCCGGAACAGCAGCGACATGGGACACCTCCTGCGCGACCCGAGCGGCGCGCCTCGTTCGCGTTGACTATACAATCATCTTGCCGGCCGCCGCCCCGAGGCCGTTCAGACAACGGTTCTCCCGGTCGCTACCGTTAGTGCCGCGCATCACACACCCGACCCCGCGAGTGCGGTAGACTGCCGCTCGCGTGACGGTCCTCGGCGCCGGGCCCGCGGGGCGACTTTGCCCGCGACGAAGCCAGCAGGCCGATCGGCTTGCGCGGCTCCGCAGCGCGACGACCGGGATCCCGAGAGGGAACGTCACCCAGGCTATCGCGTCATCTCGATGGAGAGCCTGCCGTCCTGCGTCATGAACCAGACGAGCCCGTCCGAATCGGCCGGGCCGTGCAAATCCTCACTCGGTTGCCGCCGGGGCTCCAGAGGCCGGCCGGCGAGAAGGGAGATGAGCCTGATGGAAGAGTTCAAGGCCCGCGTCGACAAGAAGACCGGCGAAAAGTACCTGGGGGTGTCGCTCCAGGGGAAGCGGCTGACCGGCAGCCCGCTGCTCAACAAGGGCTCGGCCTTCACGCCGGAGGAGCGCTCCAAGCTCGGTCTGCACGGCATCTTGCCACCCCACACCTCCACCATCCAGGAGCAGCTGGTTCGCATCCGCGGCCACTACGCGGGGAAGAGTTCGAACCTCGATCGGTTCGTCTACCTGGGCTCCCTCCAGGATCGCAACGAGACTCTCTTCTATCGGTTCATGCTCGACAACATCGAGGAGTTGCTGCCGATCGTCTATACCCCGGTCGTCGGTGAGGCCTGCCAGAGGTACAGCCACATCTACCGGCGCGCCCGCGGCGTCTACATCACCCCGTCCGACATCGATCGCGTCGACAGCTTGCTGGCCAACACCGGCCAGAAGGACGTCCGCGTCATCGTCGTCACGGACAACGAACGCATCCTCGGTCTGGGCGACCAGGGCGCCGGCGGCATGGGAATTCCGATCGGCAAGCTGACCATCTACTCGGCGGCAGGCGGGATCCACCCGTCGAAGACCCTGCCGATCAGCCTCGACGTCGGCACCAACAACACTTCCCTTCTCAACGATCCGCAGTACCTCGGCTGGCGAGCCCCGCGCATCCGGGGAGCCGAGTATGACCGTCTGGTCGACGCCTTCGTCACCGCGGTCAAGAAGCGCTGGCCCAACGTTCTGCTCCAGTGGGAGGATTTCGCCAACACCAACGCCTTCCGCATGCTCGAGAAGTATCGCGATCAGCTCTGCACCTTCAACGACGACATCCAGGGCACCGGCGCCGTCACGCTCTCCGGTCTCATCGCCGCCGCCCGGATGAAGCGGCAGAAGATGTCGGATCAGACCATCGTCTTCCTCGGCGCCGGCGAGGCCGCCAGCGGCATCTCCGCCCAGATCCTGGATCTGATGCGACGTGAGGGAACCCCGCTCGAAGAGGCCAAGCGCAAGATCTACCTGGTCGACAGCAAGGGACTCGTCATCCAGAGCGAGCGCCCGATGGCCGAGCACAAGAAGCAGTGGGCGCACGATCCGGCCGAACTGACGAACTGGCACTGCAAGAACCCGGAGTTCCCGAGCCTCTTCGAGGTCGTCAAGAACACCAAGCCGACCATCCTCGTGGGAGCGTCCGGCACGCCCAACTCCTTCACCGAAGAGGTCATCCGAGAGATGGCCAAGCACTGCAAGCAGCCGGTCATCATGCCCATCTCCAACCCGACGTCGAAGGCCGAGTGTACGCCGGAACAGGCCTACGCCTGGACCGACGGCACCTGCTACGTCGCCACCGGCAGCCCGTTCCCGCCGGTCAACTGCAAGGGCAATACCTACCGCATCGGCCAGGCCAACAACGCCTTCATCTTCCCCGGCGTGGGTCTGGCCTGCGTTGCGTCCCAGGCCACCCGTGTCACCGACGGCATGTTCCGCGCCGCGGCCGAGGCGCTGGCGGCCGGAGTGACCGACAAGGACATCCAGGAGGGCGCCCTCTATCCCTCCCAGAGCCGCATCCGCGACATCTCGCACAAGGTCGCCCTGGCCGTGGTCAAGGAGGCCATCGCCACCGGTTGCTCCAAGGCGAACCCGGCCAACATCGAGGAACTCGTCTACAACGAGATGTGGTACCCCGAGTACCTGCCCTACCGGTACGAGCCGGAGGGCTGAGCCTCGGAACGGGCGCCTCCTCGGGCGCCCCACGATCCCTTCACGACTCAGCCGCCGGGCCGCCTTCGCGGTCCGGCGGTTCTTCATCTGGCGGGCAAGAGAGACCGGCCATCCAGTCGTGCCGGCGGCGAGACCTTCCGCAGCGCGAGGACCGTGGGCGCGATGTCCATCACC
>CAZSVK010000599.1:0-2805 GCA_964610245.1 uncultured bacterium | reverse complement strand
TGCGGGCCCGCCTCGCCAAGGTCCAGGCGGCCGGTGCCGAGTGGAAGATGATCGGCAACCCGCTCAAGGAGGAAGGGAAGGAATACCTGGCCAGCAGCTATTTCTCGGAAGCCCGATGGTGCTTCGAGAAGGCGATGGGTTTCTTCCAGCAGGCCAAGGACAACATCTCGTTCTCGGAGGTCAAGAACATGCTCGAGGACCTGGAGGAAGAGGAGAAGCTCTCCGCCGCGATCCAGAAGGACCGGGGCGGCGACCGCGGCCGCGGGTGAGAGGTCCGTTCCATCGACGAGAAGCTCGCAGGTCGAGAGGGCCTGACGGCCTTCTCCGAATTGGTGCCGGCGGGGCAGCAGTTCAGGCCAGCAACTCGGCGTAGAGTTGCTCCAGCGCGGTCACCATCGCCTCGTGGCCGTGCCGCTCGACGACTCGCAAGCGGGCCCGCTCCAGCAGCGCGTCGAGCGCCGCTCCGCCGGCCAGACAGACCTGCACGGCGCTCACCAGCGCCGCGGCGTCGCCCGGCTCCACCAGAAACCCCGTCGCGCCCGGTTCGATGAGGTCGGGCACGCCTCCGACGCGGTGCGCCACGCAGGGAATGCCGGTAGCCATCGCCTCCTCGAGGACCACCGGCGAGCCCTCGTTGAGCGACGTCAGGGCCAGGACGTCCATCGCCGCGTAGATGGGGGGCAGTTCCTTTCGCCAGCCCAGGAATAGCGTTCGCTCCGAAAGACCCGAAAGATGTACCGACGCCTCCAGCTCGCGCCGCAGCTCGCCGTCCCCCACGATCAGGAAACGCGCCCGGGGTCGCAGCGGAGCCAGCCGGCGCGCCATCTCCAGGAAGTGCTCGTGGCCCTTGATGGCGGTCAGCCGGCCCACGATGCCGATGACCTCGCAGTCCGCCGACAAGCCCAGCTCGGCTCGCGCGGCGTCTCTCAGCGCCCGCGCCTTGACGAAGGGGGCCAGGTCCATACCGAACGGAATTGCCCGGATGCGCTCGGGCCGGCAGATGCCCAGCTCGACCAGCTCCCGGCGCTGGCTCTCGCCCAGGACCACCACGGCGTCGGTGAGCAGGGCCAGCCCCCGTTCCACGCTCCTCACGGCCAGATTCGCGGCCCAGCCGAAGTAACCGTGCAGCACGTGACCGTGGTAGGTGTGGACGACCGCGGGCACGCCGGCCAGGCGCGCGGCGAGTCGTCCGAGCGCGCCGGCCTTGGAGGTGTGCGTGTGCACCACGTCCGGCCGGTACTTCCGGAAATGGCCCACCAGGAAGGCGAGCGACGCCGCGTCGGCCAGCGGGTCGAGCGAGCGGCCCAGCCTCTCGGCGTACATGGGCGTCACTCCCCTGTCGGTGCAGGCGTACTCCATGTCGCCTTCCGGGGGGGCTACCCGTCCGGCGACGAGCCGGGCCTCGTGGCCGCGCTGCCGCAGGCCGGCGCAGACCAGGCCGACGTGAACGGCCGGGCCGCCGATGTTCAACCGGGCGATGACGTGGGTGATCCTCATCGATCCGGCCCCGTGGCTTCGCGCGGCGCCATGGCCTGCCGCGCAGCCTCGGCGTAGACCTGCGCCACTTCCCGCGCCATCCGCCCGGCCTCGAAATAGGTCTCGACCCTCAGCCGCCCCATCCGGCCCATCTCGATCCGCTCGTCCGGCGCCAGCCCCAGCCGCCAGATCGTCTCCCCGAGCAGCGAGGAGTTTCCCGGCTGAATCAGCAGGCCGGTCACGCGATCGGCGACCAGGTCGTCGAGCCCCTCCACGCGCGAGGCCACCACCGCCAGGCCCGAGGCCATCGCCCTGAGACAGTCCAGCCCGGCCTCGGACCGCTCGCCAGGCTGGACGTAGAGATCGAAGGCCGCGAAGGCGTCTTGCAGGCGTGGCGGCGGAGGGGCGACGATCACCCTCGCGCCGAGCTTGAGCCGGCGAGCTGTCTTGCGCAGAGCGGCCTCATGCGGGCCCGAGCCGACCAGCGCCAGCCTCGGCTCGAGGCCCGCCGCCGGAGCGGTCTCCTGTCCACGCGCGACGGCCTCCAGCAGGGTCTCGAGCCCCTGGCCCGGGAGCAGCGGTCCCACCGTCCCGACCAGCAACTCTCCGTCGTCGACGCACCAGGTGTCGCGCATCGCCCTGCGCCGGGCCGGGGGCCCCTCGAAGGCCGCGATCCCCGGTCTGACCACCCGGACACGCTCGCCTGTCGCTGCGCCGCACTCGACCAGACGGTCGCCCGCCTCGCGCGAGCGGGCGAGCCGCCAGGTCTGCTCCAGGCCGAGCTGACCGAGGCCCGCCCGGACCGCCCGTTCCGCCCAGCTCGGCGTCGCCTCGTCCTCCGCCGGGATCACGAGCGCCGCGCCCGCGGCCCTGGCGGCCAGCACCGCCGGCAACAGCGCTGGTCCCGAGAGCGCATGCACGATCTCGGGTTTCCAGTCTCGCGCCAGGTTGCGGACGCGAAGAAGGTCGCGAGGCAGTTCCAGCGCGCCGCCGGCGAGCCTTGCGAGGGCGCCCGTCTGCAGCCGCTCGGACGGCTCGGACGATGCGCCGACCGTCTCGAAGCGGCAGTCCAGCTCCGGGAGCAGCCCCAGCTCGCGGGCGAGCGACCGGCCGAGTTCCACCGCCTCGGAGGGGGCTTCCGTGCTCTGGACAAGGAGGATCTGCATCGAGCGCCACCTGGCGGCCCGGGCCGGCCGCGACGGGGCAATGATAACTCAAGAAGGCCGGCCCCGGCGTCGACGACGGCGCAACCCGGCGAGAGGGGTGCGTTCGCAGTTCGTGGGAAAGCAGGGAGAACTTCGACTTGTCTCTCGGGAGCTCCGCTCCCGA
>CAZSVK010000598.1:0-2807 GCA_964610245.1 uncultured bacterium | reverse complement strand
GACGATTCGACAGTGGAAGGCGGTTGACCAATCACAGAGACACAGAGACACAGAGGGGGAGTTGATGCCAGGAGAACCAAACCCTTCTCTGTGTCTCTGTGCCTCTGTGCCTCTGTGATACCTGTCTTCGTTTGCGGGCACTGCCCGCGCCGAAGGGTTGTGGACAAGTCAATCCAGGGCCCGTGCCAGGAAGGGGGCCCTGGTCTTGTCAGCATCCTCTGCGGTGTCGCGCGAGCCTCGCCCCCGTTCATGCCGCAGCGCGGCGTGCTAGAATCCGGCTGGCCGCGGTAGGCCGCCGGAGACCGTCGAGGAGGCCTCATGAAAGTCGTCGGGACGAGCACGCCCCGGATCGAGGGGCGCGAGAAACTGATCGGAACGGCGCAGTACGTCGACGACATCCCGCTGGGGGATTTCCTCTGGGGGCAGACGGTGAGGGCGTCGATCCCGTACGGCAAGATCAAGTCGGTCTCGTTCGACCCGTCCGAGGACTGGTCGGACGTGACGATCGTGACCGCCGCGGACATCCCCGGGGTGAACGTCGTGGGCATCCTGGAGAAGGACTGGCCGGTGCTGGCCAAGGACCGCGTCTACCACCAGATGGAGCCGATCGTGCTGCTGGCCCACCGGAGCCGCGAGCGGCTGTACCGGCTGCAGTCGAAGGTGACGATCGAGTACGAGCGGTGGGACCCGGTGCTGACCATCGACGAGTCGCTGGCGCGCAAGGCGGTGCTGTTCAAGGAAGACAACATCTTCAAGCAGATCGCCATCGACAAGGGCGACGCGGATGCGGCCTTCGCGGCGGCGGCCGAGGTGGTCGAGCGCACCTACTGGACGGGCCACCACGAGCAGGCCTACATCGAGACCAACGGGATGGTGGCGGCCTACGACCCGGCGAAGAAGTACCTGAAGGTGACGGGCTCGATGCAGTGCCCGTTCTACGTGCTCAAGGGGCTGGCGCCGATCGTCGGGCTGCCGCCGGAGCGGGTGGAGATCGAGCAGGCGGTGACGGGCGGAGCGTTCGGCGGGAAGGAAGACTTCCCGACGATCCTGGCGGCGCACGCCTCGCTCTTGTCGATGAAGTCGGGGCTGCCGGTGAAGATGATCTACGACCGGCCGGAAGACCTGATGTCGACGACGAAGCGGCATCCGTGCCGGACGGTGGTGCGGACGGCGCACGACGGTTCGGGGAAGATCACGGCCCTGGAGATGGACATCACGATGGACGGCGGGGCGTACTGCACGCTGAGCCCGGTGGTGCTGTCGCGCGGCACGATCCACGCGGCGGGGCCGTACAACTGGGATAACGTCCGCATCAGGAGCCGGGCGGTGGCGACCAACACGCCGTCGAACGGGGCCTACCGGGGTTTCGGGGCGCCGCAGACGCTCTTCGCGATCGAGCGGCACATGGACATCCTGGCGCGGCGTGCGGGCGTGCGGCCGGACGCCTACCGGCAGCCGTACCTGCTGAAGCCCCACCAGACGACGGCCACGGGCCAGAACGTGGGGGACGACGTGAGCATCGTCGAGGTGCAGCGGCTGGCGCTGGAGCGGGCGGGCTACGAGGCCGAGCTGAAGGCGTGCGACGAGTTCAACCGGACGAGCCGGTGGGAGAGGCGAGGCATCGGCTTCGCCACGTTCATGCACGGCGCGGGCTTCACCGGCTCGGGCGAGGATTATCTCGATTCGAGACTAAAAGTCAAGGTTACCCAGGATGCGATGGTGGAGGTCGGCGCCTCCAACACCGAGATGGGCCAGGGCAAGGACACGACCTTCGCCCAGATCGCCGCCGAGACGCTGGAGCTGCCGGTCTCGCGCATCCAGGTGGTGAACCCCAACACGCAGGTGGTGCCCGACTCGGGGCCGACGGTGGCCTCGCGGACCGCGATGATCGTGGGGTATCTGGTGCACGAGGCGTGCAAGAAGCTGCGGGCCTCGATCGAGGCGGCGGCCGGCCGGCCGTACCGCGGCGAGGACGACTTCGTGCAGCTGGTGCGGGAGAGCCAGGCCGCGAACCAGGGGTTCGAGAGCTGGGCGCGGTACCAGGCGCCTCCGGGCAAGGTCTGGGACGAGAAGAGCTACAAGGGCGCGGCCTACGGCGCCTGGGCCTGGGCGTGCTACGTGGCGAAGGTGACGCTGCGGCTCGACACGCTCGAGACGCGGGTCGAGGCGTTCGACGCCGCCCAGGAGATCGGGAAGGCCCTGAACCCGGTGATCGTCACCGGCCAGATCGAGGGCGGCGTGGTGCAGGCGATCGGCTGGGCGCTCTCCGAGGAAGTCAAGATGCGGGACGGCGTGATGGCTAACGCTAACTTTACCAATTACATCATTCCGACGTTCGCCGACGTGCCGACGATCCGGGTGCACCTGCTGGAACGGCCGTACAAGTACGGGCCTTTCGGCGCCAAGGGTATCGGTGAGCTGCCCTGCGACGGGCCGGCGCCGGCGTTGCTCAACGCGCTCAGCCACGCGCTGGGCGGGGTCGAACTCAACAGTCTGCCGGCCACTCCGGAGCACTTGCTGGAGCTGCTGGGCGAGGACGTAGGCCGTGAGGGAGGCGAGGTCAGATGATGGGCTGCCAGCAAGTGAACCAGGCCACCGACGGCTGCGACGTGGTGATCCGCTGCACCATCAACGGGCGCGAGCACGAGCACCGCGCCCACCCGCTGATGAGCGCGCTCGACTTCCTCAGGCGCGTGGCCGGGCTGACCGGCACGAAGGAAGGCTGCAAGGAGGGCGAGTGCGGCGCCTGCACCATCACCATCGACGGGGTGCTGGCCAACGCCTGTCTGGTGCCGGCCATCCACCTG
>CAZSVK010000597.1:0-2825 GCA_964610245.1 uncultured bacterium | reverse complement strand
GTCCCCGGCAGAACTCGTACCAGCGCGGCTTCCCACCTTCCGCGCGCGCACCCTGATTTCTCCGGCCGGTGGCGGATCGGACCGGAAGGGTGATACGATCCTCCCCACCCGCCCCATGCCCACGATCTCGATCGACATCTCGCCCGAACTCCTGGGTCTCCTCGAGCGCAAGGCCAAGCGCGAGGACACCACCATCGACGACTATCTCGTCCAGCACGTCCAGCGACTGGTCGCCGAGGGGCGCTACGAGGAGACCGCGATGGCCCGGGACCCGCTCTACCGCCTCGGGCCCGCCCACCGTTCGCGAGCCGGGGATCTCGGCCGCCTTCACGACCACTATCTGTACGGGATTGAGAGAGAATGATGGGTTCAGCGAAGGAGATCTTCGTCGACACCACGGCCTGGGTGGCCATGGAAGACGCCGCCGACCCCACCTGCGAGGCCACGCTCGACGAGAGCCGTCGCCTCCTGGGCGAAGGCTATCATCTGGTCACGACCAACTTCGTGCTCGACGAGGTCTACACCATCCTCAAGAGCCACATGGGCCATGCCGCCTCGATGCGCTTCGGCGAGAAGATCCGCACGAGCACGTTGATCTCGGTCGTCATCGTCAGCCCGGCAATGGAAGACGAAGCCTGGCGGGCCTTCGAGCACGACGCCGACTCGCAGGCCACCTACACCGACTTCGTGAGCTGGGCCGTGATGCGACGGCGCAACATCGAGTTCGCGCTGTCCTGCGATTTCAACTTCCGGCGTGCGGGCTTCGAGGTCTTCCCACGGCCCGAGCGCGACGAGCAGAACCCCAACGAAGAGGAACTGCTCGACATCGAGCCCGATATCTAGACAGGGCCTTCAGCGCCCCAGCAGCTCCTTGCCTCCGGGCATGAACGGCCTGAGGACCGCCGGAATCGATACGGTGCCGTCGGCCTGCTGGTGATTCTCGAGCAGCGCGATGAGCGTTCGACCGATGGCGATCGCCGTGCCGTTGAGAGTGTGCACCAGCCGGTTGCCCTTCTCGCCCTTGAACCGGCAGTTGAGCCGCCGCGCCTGGAAGTCGGTGCAGTTGGAGCAGCTGGTCAGCTCGCGGTAGGTGTTCTGCCCCGGAAGCCAGACCTCCAGGTCGTACTTCTTGGCGGCCGGCGCGCCCAGCTCACCCGCGCAGATGTTCACGACTCGGTAGTGAAAACCCAGCTCCTGCGAGATCTCCTCTTCCAGGGAGAGCAGCAGTTCGTGCTCCTTCCACGAATCCTCGGGCCGGGTGAAGCTGAACATCTCGACCTTGTCGAACTGGTGCACGCGGAAGATGCCTCGCGTGTCCTTGCCGTAGGTGCCCGCCTCCTTGCGCAGACAGGTCGAGAAACCCACGTAGCGCTTCGGAAGCTCTTCGTCCTTGAGGATCTCGTCCATGTGCAGCCCGGCCAGCGAGACCTCGGAGGTCCCCACCAGGAAGCGATCTTCCTCCTCGAGCTTGAAGATCTCGAACTTGTCGGCCGGGAAGAAGCCGGTGCCGTACATCGCCCGCTCGCGGACGACGATTGGCGGCACCACCGGCGTGAACCCGCGGGCCGAGAGCTTGTGCATCGTGTACTGGACGAGCGCGAACTCGAGCAGCGCCAGATCGCCCATCAGGTAGGCGAAGCGGCTGCCGGACAGTCGCACGGCGCGCGGCACTTCGAGGGTGCCGTGTTTCTCGCCGATGGCGAGATGATCGAGCGGCTGGAAGGTGAACTCGGGCCGCACGCCATGGGTCTTGACCACCGCGTTGGCATCGTCGCCGGCCCCCTCGGGAGCCGACTCGTGCGGCGGGTTGGGGATGCCGACGAGGACCGCCTCCAGCTCCTTCTCGGCGGCCGCAAGCTCGACCTCGGCGGCGGCGAGCTTGTCGCCCAGGTCCTTCATCTCGGCGATGAGGGCGGCCTTCTCAGCCGGGGGGGCCTTGGGCACTCGCTTCGAGGTCGCGTTCTTCTGGGCGCGCATCTCCTCGGCCCGGCTCAGCAGGCCGCGGTGGGCCGTGTCCAGCGCAAGAGCGCGGTCGAGCAGGGCCGGATCGTAGCGCTTCCGGCCAAGCAGTCGGCGGAAGTCATCGGGGTTGTCTCTGAGTGCCTTGAGATCGATCATCGCAGTACGCTCCATCGCCCGGGCCGGTTTCCGGTGGGGGCCCATCCTATCAGACGAGGCCGGCCCACCGGAAGGGCGCCATCGCCATTCGGGCCCCCGCCGCGTTATCATCGGAGGCGGGGCGGCCCGTTCGCCGTCCGAAGGAGTGCGCGTGCTCGATCTCGAGTATCTCAAGGATTCGCCGGTCTTCAAGGGCTTCACGTCGGAGCAGTTCGAAATGTTGAGCTACGTCGTGGGCGACGTGGCCATCCCCAAGGGCCACCTGCTGTTCAAGGAGGGCGCTCTCGCCCGCTCGATGTTCATCCTCCGCGACGGCGAGATCGAGCTGTTCCAGGAAGCCGGCGGCGCCGTCTTCGCCTCGCTCGGCGAGGGCGACATCTTCGGAGAGATGGCCGTCATCCGCGACCTGCCCCGCTCCTGCAGCGCCCGCGCCGCTTCCAACAGCTCGCTCTGGACCATCAGCCAGGAAAAGCTCGACACGTTGCGTCATCAGGCCCCGGCCCTCTGGGGCTCGTTGATGTTCAACGTCGCGGGCATCCTGGCCGATCGGCTGGCCGCGGTGCAGGCCAAGCTGCACTCCGACGGGGGGCCGGTCTCGAACAAGGTCGAGGAGCGCGGTTTTCTGGGCCGGCTGCTGGGCCACTGACCTACTACTTCCGACTATCATCGCACGCCGCGACGATCTCGGACGAGGTTGACCAATCACA
>CAZSVK010000596.1:0-2844 GCA_964610245.1 uncultured bacterium | reverse complement strand
AGCGCTTCGGACTCACGGTCCATCCCAGCAGCGTCCTACGAGCGCTGCAGCGACAGGAAAAAAAAGTACAGCCTTCGACTTTGCCGACCCCCTGAGCTGGCGGCTGCGTGCGTTGACAGGGCTATGCGCAGGTGCTAGGCTCGCGAAGTTCAACCCGACTCACGGAGGCAATGCAGTGAACAAGCAAGAGTTGGTTCAGCAGATCGCACAGCAGACCGGACTGTCGATGAAGGACTCGTCCGCCGCTGTCGACGTGATCGTCTCGGCCATCGGAGGCTGTCTGAAGGCCGGAGATCGGGTTCTCATCGCTGGTTTCGGCAGCTGGGAAGTGCGTGCTCGCAATGCCCGCACCGGGGTCAATCCCAAGACCGGGGAGAAGCTCCAGATCGCCGCCCGCAACGTGCCGCGATTCAATCCCGGCAAGGAACTGAAGAGCCTCGTCGAGTAGGCTGACGAGGCCGGCCGGGCCTCACGCCTGGCCGGTTGCACGGCGGTGCCCCGGCTCGCGTCACGAGCTGGCCAGGTCGACGGAGCCGCCTCGTTCCCCTGGTCCGGTAGCGCCCGCCTCTCCGTCGCGGGCATCCGTTCGGAGGATTCCGATGAGGGCGTCAGGTACAGGGTCCCATGTCGCGCGGCTGGCCGTGGCCTGCCTGCTGAGTTGCTGGCTTGCCTCGGGGCCGGCGTGGGCCGGCACAGACTCCACGCCGACGACCGGAACGCTTCAGCCGCCTGCGCCTCCCGTTTCCGCGACGTGGACGGTTGTCGTTTCGTCCGCTTCCCAGGCGCCGACGAGCGGGACCACGGCAGGCCGGCCCATCACGGGCGCCGCACCTGTCGCGCCCGTCCCGTCGCCCGCGGCCGCTGCCACGGTGCCGGCCTCCGCGGTGGCGTCGGCCACCTCCCCCGCGACCTCTCCGGCGGCGGCAATCACTGTGCCCGCCGAGCCCGCACTGGTGTCGACGCCCGCAACGGTGGCCGCTGCCGTCTCTCCGGTCACGGCGACGGCGGTGACCACGCGCACCCCGCTGCCCGTGGCCGCGCCCGTTCCGGTCACGCCGGTGAGCAGCAGCGCGGCGGCCCTCGAGCCGCTCACGCCCCCGGCCGATGGTCGCATCCGAGCCACGTTCGTCCTCACCTCGAACGTGCTGGGAGAGACCGACCCCTGTGGCTGACACAGCAATCAGATTGGCGGACTCGCCCGGCGGGCGGTCTTCACAAAGAAACTCCAGAATTCCGGAAGGTCTGTTTTTGTCCTCGATTCGGGCGACATGCTCTTCAAGACGGCGTGGCCCATGGATTCCGAGCTGAAGGCGCTCCAGCTCAGGGCGCGCACCATCGGTCTGGTGGCGGGGAAGCAGACCGGGCTGCTCGCTGCTGCGGTGGGCGATTGCGATCTCTCGGCGGGGCCGGGATTCGCGGCAGAGGTGGCACGCGACGCCGGCTTCCATTTCCTGGCCTCGAATCTGCTCGACAAGGCCGGCAAGAAGCTGTTCTCGTCCCACATGATCGTCGAGAGCGCCGGGCTTCGCGTCGGTCTCTTCGGGCTCTGCGGCACGATCACGGGGAACATCCCGAGCCAGCAGGGAATCCGGCAGGAAGACCCACTTGCGACGGCACGGCGTGAGATCGAGTTCCTTCGGCCCAGGTCGCATCTGGTGGTCTGCCTCTCGCACCTGGGTCTCCAGGCCGATCAGGACATGGCACGGAGCGTCACCGGCCTCGACCTCATCGTCGGCGGCCACAGCCGCGAGATGACAACCGATCCGATCGTGCTCGGTCGCACCCTCGTCGTCCAGGCCTACTGCCAGGGCAAGTATGTCTGCAAGCTCGAGGTGGACGCTCCGGCCACGTGGCCGACCACGGCGAGCTGGGTGAACGCCCGCTACGGTTCGCCAGGGCCGGGAGGGCCGGCCGCGCCTCGGTTCGATTGCCTCTTCGCCCCGATGGACAAGAACGTCGGGGAAGACGCCACGGTGACGACCGCGCTCAAGAACCTGGCGGTCGAGGTCGCGAGGCTCGGTGCCGAGCAGCCTCAGCCGCCCGCTCCGGCCACGGCGCCGGTGCCGCGTCCGACTCCGGATGCCGCCAGCTCGGTACCTTCCACGGCCCAGTCGACCTTCGTCTACTGGGGCGCGCCTCTGTGCGCGAGTTGCCACACCGAGCAGGCAGCCTTCTGGAAGAAGACGGTCCACGCGACCGCCCTCGATGTGCTCAGGAGGCGGGGCAAGGTGATGGACCTCGAGTGCATCGGCTGCCACACGACGGGGTTCCGGAAGCCCGGCGGTTTCGCCGCGGCCAACCGCGTCTTCGGCTTCGAGAATGTTCAGTGCGAGGCGTGCCACGGACCGGGACTCGAGCATGGCAAGGGCACGCTCGGCGTCACCGCCAGATCCCGCACCACCTGCGTCGGCTGTCATACGACCGAGCGAAGTCCGAACTTCGACTGGGGCGCGATGCTCCCCGTCATGAGCTGCCCCAAGATGCAGCCCACCACGCGGTGAGCCAGACGACCGGGGCTGCAACCAAACCGGGCCGCCCGGTCTCCGATCTGGGCGTCTATCTCTATCTGTTGCCGGCGCTGGCGGTCCTGGGCATCTTTCACCTGCTGCCCATCTTCTACAGTCTGGCTCTGTCGGGCTTCGAGCAGTCCGCGGCCGACCTGTTCAAGGAGTTCGTCGGGCTTCGCCACTACCGGCAGCTCATCGACGACCCCGCCTTCTGGGGTTCGATGCGCAATACCGTCTGGTTTGTGCTGGGCACCGTCCCGCTCTCCATCGCGTTCTCGCTCGTCGTGGCTCTGGCGCCGACCACCGGCGTGCGTGGACTGGGTCTGTATCCCCCCCT
>CAZSVK010000595.1:0-2847 GCA_964610245.1 uncultured bacterium | reverse complement strand
AGCACGGTGACCGGCAGGTCGGTGCCGGCCATGAGGCACATGGCCGAGAGGCGCGCGAGGGAGTCCTTGGGGGTGTTGGCGTGGATGGTGGCCAGGGAGCCTTCGTGGCCGGTGTTCATGGCCTGGAGCATGTCGAGCGCCTCGGCGCCGCGGCACTCGCCGACCACGATGCGGTCGGGCCTCATGCGCAGCGAGTTGCGCACCAGCTCGCGCACCGGGACCAGGCCGCTTCCCTCGGTGTTGGCCATCCGAGCCTCCAGGCCGACCACGTGCGGCACCTGTAGCGACAGCTCGGCCGAATCCTCGATCGTGATGACCCGCTCGCCCTCGGGGATCTCGCCCGACAGGGCGTTGAGCATGGTGGTCTTGCCGCTTCCCGTGCCGCCCGAGATGACGATATTGAGCCGCATCCGGACGCACGAGCGCAGGAACGCCCCGACCGGCCCCGGCAGCGCCCCGGCCTCGACCAGCTTCTCGAGATCGTAGGGGATCTGGCTGAAACGGCGGATGGTCAGCGTCGGACCGTTCAGGGCCACCGGCGGGATGGCGGCATGCACGCGCGAGCCGTCGTCCAGCCGCGCGTCGACCAGCGGCGACTTGATGTCGCAGCGGCGGCCCCGCGGGGTCAAGATGCGGTTGAGCACGTGGGCGGCGTGCTCGTCGTCGCGGAAGGTCACGTCGGTCAGCTCGAGCTTCCCCAGCCTCTCGACGTAGACCTTGAACGGGCCGTTGACCATGATCTCCGAGACGTCCGCGTCCTCCATCAACTGCTGGATCGGCCCCAGCCCGGTCACCTCGTCGACGATGTCGGCGATGAGATTGATCCGGTCCTTGCGGACCATCTCGACCTCGGGATGCAGCGCCAGGACGTGATCGAGGCATGACTTGGCGGTCCGGATGATCTCGTCCTCGGGAGGATCCTCGAGCAACCCGACCGCCGGAATGGCGATCTTCGTCACCGCGTTCTTCAGCCACTCGCGGGTGCGGCTCCGGGTCTCGTGCAGCAGCTCCTTCGCACCCTGGCCAAGCCCGTCCTCGCCCTCGGCGGCCGAAACCGGCAGCGCCTGCATCCAGTGGAACGCGGTGTCCGCCGGCGGCCCGGCCTCCTCCGGCCCGCCGGCTGGCTCGTCTCCCGGCCCGGCCCACCGCTGCATTTCCTCCCGTTGCTGCCGCACCCGCGCTTCCTGGCGGCGCGACACCTCCGCGGCAATGCTCGTGCCGGAACCGAACAGGTCATCCGGCAGGTCGACGCCCGACAGCGCCAGCTCCTCCAGAAATCGGGGATAGCAGGCTCCGGCGGCAAACGGATCCCGCGTGGGGTCCTCGCTGTGCTCCGAGCCCTTCTCGAACCTGAACAGTTCCGAGGTGACGATCCGGTCGTTCGACAGGTCGGTGTACTCCGAGAGCGAGGTGATGCGGCGAGAGCCGTCGGGCAGCCTCTCCTGCTGGATGACGAGCTGGATCGCCCCGAAGATCTGCTCCCGGATGGCGCGCGACGTGAGCGGCACATTGCCCATCATCACCATCGTCTCGATCCGCGCCACCAGATCGCGAGGGCTGTTGGCGTGGGCCGTGGTCATCGAGCCCTCGTGGCCCGTGTTCATCGCCTGCAGCATGTCGAGCGCCTCCGGCCCCCGGCACTCTCCGATGACGACGCGATCGGGCCGCATGCGCAGCGAGTTGCGCACCAGCTCGCGGATGGCCACGGCGCCGGTGCCTTCGCGGTTGGCCGGGCGCGACTCGAGCGGCACCACGTGCGGTTGCTGCAGCCGCAGCTCGGCCGCATCCTCGATGGTCACGACCCGCTCGTCCTCCGGGATGAAGGCCGACAGCGCGTTGAGCGTCGAGGTCTTGCCCGAACCGGTGCCGCCGGCGACGATGAGGCTGATCTTCGCCTTGACGCAGGCCTCGAGAAACCGCGCCATCGCGCTCGACAGCGTCCTTCGCTCGACCAGATCCGCCACCTGCAGCGCCTTGGCGCTGAACTTCCGGATGGTCAACGTGGGCCCCACCAGCGAGACGGGCGGCAGCACCACGTTGACGCGCGAGCCGTCCTGCAGCCGCGCGTCGGCAATGGGATTGGAGTCGTCCACGCGCCGGCCCACCGCCGAGAGGATGCGTTCGATCACGTGACGCACGTGGGCCTCGTCGCGAAACACCACCTCGGTCGGCTCGAGCCGGCCCCGGCGCTCGGCGTAGACCTGGTACGGACCGTTGACCATGACCTCGTCGATGGTGGGATCGTCCAGCAGCGGCTGGATCGGCCCCAGGGCGGCGGCATCGCGCAGCGCGACCTCCAGCACGTCATCGAGCACCGCCTCGCTGAGCTTCATCCTGTAGGTGGCGGCCAGATCCTGGAAGCAGTACCGCAGCTTCTGCCGCAGGAAGTCGCGTTCCTCTTCCTGCGTATCGAACCGCAGCTCCATCCGCTCGAAGGCCACGAGCCGTTTGAGCCGGTCCGCCAGCTCGGCCTGCAGCCAGTCCCGCATCGAGCCCTGGATCTCCTTGTCGGTGATGGTCTGGCGACTGTCGGCCAGCGGAGCGGCCAGTTCGCTCCGCACCGCCTTCTTGCGCTCGTCGGGACGGCCGGCGCACTGCTCGGTCTTCCAGCTCAGCACCCGCATCCCGCGGATCGACATCATCAGGCTCGACTGCTCGTAGGGCGCGTCGGCCGCCGCGGAACGCGCCGCCCTCTCGCCCAGCGCTCGCCGCTCGCGCCTCTGCGCCCGCTCGCGCTCCCGGACCATCTTCTTGATGAGCCGCGCCACGCTGACCCCCGGGCCGAACATGTCGTCAGGCACCCGCACCCCCTCGTCCTGGAGCCGGATCAGGAACCAGGGGGGGTTC
>CAZSVK010000594.1:0-2848 GCA_964610245.1 uncultured bacterium | reverse complement strand
CGGACCGGCAGCAGCGTCGCCCGGGGAGGTAGCGGGCCCGGCGGCGCGGTCAGACGAGGCTGGCCCGTGTCGTCCAGGAGTGTGATGCGGTCGAACCCCCGCGCTTCCACCAGGATGTTCAGCCAATCGAGAAGTTCGCGGCTGGCGACGGTGTCGTGAGGATCTGTGAGCACTCGGTGGCATCGCTCGAGGAAAGCTGGGGTGCGCGTCGCCACGTAAGCACGGACCTGGCGGTCCTCGAGCCACTGGCCGATCTCGGCCGCCTTGAGATCGGCGATGGCGCCGAGCTGCTCGTGAGCCAGACGCAGCAGGTCTTGCTCGTGCAGCCGGTAGTAGAGGCAGGCCACCGCCGCGGTCAGGAGGGCGAACAGGGCGAAAGCGGCCAGCTCTCTCCTGGGCCAGGCTCGCGCCGGGCCCGGGGATGGGCGATCGTCGAGATGCGGGGGGGGCACGAGCGCTGGGGGCATGGGAACTCGGAGTTGGAGGGACGGCCGGTGGACGGGCCGCGAACCGTGGCGCCGCCCGCTCACCCATCGTAGCAGGCGCCGGCCACCGGGGCCGTCCGGCCGCAAGCACACGAAAGGGGTCAGAGGCGGCCTCGTTTCGGCCGATGACAGATCAGACCATTGCCGTGCGCCAAGGAGGCTGGATGCTGGGGAAGAAGAACGAGCGTCATTATGGGATCCTCCTCTTCTCCCTTGGCGTGATCATCCTTTGCCAGTCGCTGGCCATCGGCCGGGACACCAGCCAGCTCGAGAAGCCGGCCCTCGCGGTGATGCTCTCGCTGGAGAACGCGCCCGCCGCCCGGCCGGCCGCGACGGCGGTGGCCGCGACCGCCAGCCCGTTCACGACCCACGAGCAGGAGCTGGCCTCGGCGATGGCTTCCCAGGGCCTCTTCCTGGAGCCTCCCACGGCGCCGCTCATCGAGGACCTGACCTACACGATTCAGCCTGGCGATACTTTCCACGGGGTGGCCCGGCAGTTCGGGATGTCGCCGATGGAGCTGGCGACGGCGAACGGCCTGGTGCGGCCCTGGGCGCCGACCGGCACGGTGGTGCGGGTTCCCCGGCAGTCGGCGGCGGCCGCGGCGATCCAGGCCGAGCCGACGGAGGCGCACGTCCTGACGCACCGCGTCGCGGCGGGGGATACGCTCGCGAACGTGGCCCAGCGCTTCCACATGAACCTCAACGAGCTGCTGACCGAGAACCGGCTGTACTCCGGGAAGGAACCGGGAGCCGGGCAGCTGCTGCGAGTTCGGGTGCCGCCGACCATCGAATACAAGGTCGGGCAGGGCGAGAGTCTCTGGAAGGTCTCGAAGTCCTACGAGGTGTCGCTCGCTCAGCTGGTGGAGATGAACGATCTGGCGTTGACCGATCTGAAGGCGGGTCAGGTCATCCGGATCCCCGTGAAGGATCCGGCGATCCTCGACCGTCTGTGGCGGAGCCGGCATCCGGTGGACCACCGCCAGATCGAGGCGCCGGGCCGCTTTCGCCTTCCCGTGAGCGGGGCTCGGGTCACCGATCGGTTCGGCATCCGGATCCATCCGATCAATGGGATGCGCAACTTTCACCAGGGAATCGACCTCGCGGCGCCGATGGGGACCCCGATCCGGGCGGCAAAGGCCGGCCAGGTGGTCTTCAGCGGCTGGCGGCAGGGGTATGGCCGGTGCGTGGTGCTCAAGCACCCGGACGGGTGCGAGACGTGGTACGCGCACTGCTACCGTCTGCTGGCACGGATCGGCACCCGGGTCAAAGGCGGCGAGCGGCTGGCGACGGTGGGTTCATCGGGCAGCTCGACGGGGCCGCACCTGCACTTCGAGATCCGCAAGCAGAACCGGGCAGTGAATCCGCAAAAGTACCTCCGGGGCTGAGGTCTGCGCCACCGCGGGCCCGGCCGGAAGGTTGACAAAGTTCGTCGCCGATGATATAGTCGCCCTCCGTGTTCCGCCTCCCGGGCGGAGCCTTCATTGTTCCTTTTACAGTGGGCAAACAGCCCAGAATCACGAGGTTTCCGACTATGATGTCGCTCCGAAAGTGGGTCTTGACCGGCACCGGGTTCCTCTTTCTGCTTCCCATGGTGAGCGCGCTGACGGCCGAGGCGGCCGGCCAGGTCGTGGCGACCATCGACATGGCGAAGGTGCTGCGCAATTTCGAGGCGGTCAAGAAGGCCGTTGGTTACATCAAGGAAGAGAAGGACAAGTACCAGAAGGTCATCGATCAGGATCAGGACAAGATCCGCGAGCTGAACAGCGAGATCCAGCAGGACAAGGAGAAGGGGCGCGACACCAAGGAGAAGGAGTCGGCCAAGCGCAAGCAGATCTTCGACCTGCAGCAGAAGTACCAGGGTCTGCGCGACAAGCTCGACAAGCTCGAGGCCGAAGAGTTCGACCAGCTCAAGGAGCGCATCCGCGTGCAGGTCGAGAAGCTCGCCAAGTCCAAGGCTATCGACCTCGTGATCGAGAAGCAGTGGGTCTACGCCGGCGCCACCGAGGATCTGACCGACGAACTGCTGTCGGCTCTGGGTTCCGGACCCGCCAAGGGCAAGCGGAAGGGGCCGGCCGGCGGCGAGTGAGCGCCGGAGTCAGGAACGACGAGATTCCCGCCACTGGCGATTCCATGGCTGCCAAAACCCTCTCCCCTCTGCAGGTTCCTCTGGGCAAGCTGGCCGAGATCGCCGAGGGCGAACTGGTAGGTGACTCCGGCACCCTCATCTCGGGGGTGTCGGAGATCGACAAGGCGCAGGCCGGCGATATCACGTACGCCGTCAACAAGCGCTACGTCGGCGTCCTGAAGCGGTGTCAGGCTTCGGCAGTGGTCGTCCCGATGGACGTCACCAAGCTCGACAGGCC
>CAZSVK010000593.1:0-2850 GCA_964610245.1 uncultured bacterium | reverse complement strand
TCAGAACCGACCCCGCGCACGTCCTGGCCGACCTCGATCGCCTGCTGGGCCTGGCCGAGGTGGAGCGCTTCCTCACCGCCGGGAAGACCACCATCCTCAAGGACAACATCAGCTGGCACTTCCCCTTCCCGGGCGCCAACACCACGCCCTGGCAGCTGGAGGGCACCATCCTGGCCCTGCGCAAGCGAGGCTTCGAGGATCAGGTCTGCGTGCAGAACAAGACGGTGGTCACCAACGCCTTCAAGGGGGAGGATCTCAACAAGTACCTGCCGATCTTCGAGAAGCACCGGATCCCGGTCAAGTACAACTTCAAGAGTGAAGACATGAAATGGGTCCGGTACCAGCCGAAGGCCAAGATGCTGGTGCTGAACGAGATCTTCCCCGACGGCATTCACCTTCCCGATTACTTCTTCGACAAGAACATCATCCACCTGCCGACGGTGAAGTGTCACATCTACACGACCACCACCGGGGCGATGAAGAACGCCTTCGGCGGCCTCCTGGCGACCCACCGCCACTACACGCACAGCTGGATCCACCAGACGCTCGTCGATCTGCTGCACATCCAGAAAGAGATCCACTCCGGCCTGTTCGCCGTGATGGACGGCACGACCGCCGGAGACGGCCCCGGCCCGCGCACGATGCGGCCCGTCCGCAAGGACCTGATGCTCGCCGCCGGCGATCAGGTGGCGATCGACGCCGTCGCCGCCAAGATGATGGGCTTCGACCCCATGTCGCTGCCGTACATCCGCCTGGCCCACGAGGCCGGGCTGGGCGTGGGCAATCCCGCCGACATCGAGCTGGTGGGCGAGGACGTCAGCGCCGAGAACTGGCACTTCTCGGTGGGCGACAACCTGGCCAGCATGGTGGGCGACGTGATGTGGTTCGGCCCGCTGAAGGCGTTCCAGAAGCTCTTCTTCCACACCCCGCTCGTCCACGCCTTCGTGTTCGGCAGCGAGGCCTACCACGACTGGTTCCGCTGGCCGATGAAGGACCGCGCCGTCTTCGAGAAGTGGCTCGGCGACAGCCCCTGGGGCAAACTCTTCTCCGAATACGACCCGAGGAGCTAGGCCCGGCGCACCCGGCCCGCTTGCATCGACCTGCTATCATCGCGCCAGGCCGTTCCGCCGCCCGGCGGCGCGAACCGGGCGCGGCGCGGCTCCCTCGAAAGGAGCATCCGAGATGTCCCGAAACCATCGCTTCCCCGCAGCCCTGCTGATGCTGGCGGTCCTCTGCCTGGCCGCCCCGGCGGTCTCGGCCCAGGACGAGGCCACGCCCCTGGAGCCTGCCGCCACCGGTGAGACAGCCCCCTCCGACGCGGTCATCCACGCCGGCAAGCTGCCCGATTCCCCCTTCTACCTCGCCCGGAACACTCCCGTGGCCATCGAGCTCCTCGAGGAGCTGGACACCGCCACGACGCGCTCGGGAACGGTCTTCCGCTACCGGACCGTCCAGGACGTCAAGGGCGGTGACGACGTCGTGATCCCCAAGGGCGCCGTCGGCACCGGCGTCGTCCGCCTCTCCCGTCGCGGCACCCGCACCGTGCCGGCCCGTTTCCACCTGACCTTCGGCGAGGTGCCGTCGGTCGAGGGCCGCGGCGTCAAGCTCGGCTTCACCGGTCCTGCCCTCCGCTTCAGCCCCCAGCTCGGCGACGCCACGGCGATCATCGGCGGCTACTTCGAGAACGGCACCCAGCGCATCACCGTCCCCGCCGGCGCCCGCCTCTGGACCGTGGTCGAGTATCCCTACGGCACCCGCCGCATCCAGGCCGGCGAGGAAGGCGCCTCCTACTACCTCTTCCGGCCTCGCACCGCCGACGAACAGCCGGCCCCCTCCGGGCGCCCTAGCCGCTAGGCACCGGCGCTCCACCCCGATGCAAGCGAGCGATTGCGAGGGACGCCGGACGCTCCGCGCCCGCGCGAAGGTCAACCTCTTCCTGCGGGTCTTCCCGGGGCTCGACCGCGGCCGGCACCGCCTGGAGAGCATCTTCGCCAGCATCAGCCTGGCCGATACGATCGTCATCGAGGTGCGCCCCGGCGCCGGCATCACCCTCCTGACCGAGTTCGACTTCGATTGTCCGCCGGAAGAGAACCTCTGCGTGCGAGCGGCCGAGACCTACCTCGCCCGCAGCGGCGCCCCCGGCGGCGCCGACCTGCACCTGCGCAAGGAGATCCCGACCTTCTCGGGGCTGGGCGGAGGCAGCGTCGACGCGGCCGCCGTCCTCTCCGGCCTGGACTCGCTCCACCACGGGCGGCTGGGCCCCGACCGCCTGCGCGCCGTCGCCGCCGAACTCGGCTCCGACGTGCCCTTCTGCCTCGACGGCGGGCTGGCGCTCGTCCGCGGCACAGGCGAGCGGCTCGAGCCGCTCGACCTCAGCCCGTCGCTGCACCTGCTCGTCGTGAAACCGCCCTGCGCCGTCTCCACCGCCTGGGCCTACCGGGCCCTCGACTCGTTCCCTGACAAGTCGGGCGACCCGGATCTGCCCGGCCTGCTCGACGCCCTGGAGCGCTCCGACCCGGCCGCCGTCGCACAGCGTCTCTTCAACTCGTTCGAGCCTGTCGTCGAGGCCCACTTCCCCCCGATCCGCATCGCCCGCGAGCAGCTCCTAGCCCACGGCGCGCTGGGTGCCCGTCTGACCGGCAGCGGGGCCGCCGTCTACGGTCTCTTCGCCGGCGAACGGGAGCGCGAGGAGGCCGCCGCCGTCCTGGGATGCCGCTACCCGGTCTGGCCCTGCACGCTCGAGCGGCGGGGCCTCGAGGCCCACGACGCGAAGGAAGACGACTGATGCACCCCGCCAGATGTCTCGGCGTCATCGGCTCAACCGGCTCCATTGGGCGCAACACCTGCGCC
>CAZSVK010000592.1:0-2859 GCA_964610245.1 uncultured bacterium | reverse complement strand
GGGACACACGCATGAACCCAAACTCTGGAGTTTGGGTTCATGCGTGTGTCCCGAATCAGGGCTGCCACTTGAGGTCGAAGAACCCGCCGCCGAGAGCGCTCTGCGGCGTGTCTTCCACGTAGCCGGGTCCCACCACCAGGTAGTCGGGCTTGCGCCAGTCGTGCCCGGCGAGCAACACCAGACCTGCCGGCGAGTTGCCCGTGACTGCCACGACGTACCGATCCGGCGCGGCCGGGTTGGGGCGAACCATCTGCAGGCCCAGGGCGCGGCCGTTGAAGCTCGTCTGGCCCACTTCGATGGCCATCGTGGTGATGCGCGCGGGCACCGCCGAGAGCACCGAGGCCAGTCTCGGCGACGAGCCGGGGAAACCGAAGAGCACCAGATTCCGCTCCTGCTCGTCCTTCCGGGTCAACTTCGACTCCGGCACGATAGTAACCTTGCCGTTATACTGCTGCTCCCACTGCCGGGCGCTCTCCCGGGCCACCTGCTCGGCCACTCCGGCGTCGGGCCCGGCGTCGGAGTAGACGTAGAGGAAGGGCCGCATGAAGGCGTGTTCGATCGGGCCCTCCACTCCGGGCCGCTTCCGCAGAGCGGTCGTGGCGGGCTCCGAACCGGCCACCGACCAGCTCTCGGCGGCGTGCCGGAGCCTCAGCCAGCCATCCCCGGGGACCTGGGCCTCGAGCGACTGGCCGTCGACGGTGAGCAACGCCTTGCTGCCGCTCGCCAGGGCCGTCCCGGCGACGGACAGGTCGAACGCCGTCAGCTTACGCCCCTCGGCGTGGAACAGTCCGTCGGCGGAACGCTCCGCGCGGATCGCGTAGTCGAGGCCGTGCACCCGGGCCGTCTCGGCGCGCACCCACCAGGCGGTGTTGCGGCTGAGTCGCGAACTCGTGAACGAAATCGTGGCGGTCGGTCGCGGCCGGGTGTTGGCGTCGAAGAACGTCAGCATCGGCTCCCACAGCCCGGGCAGCGCCGTCCGGGCGGCGATCTGCTTGCCGTCCCACAACGTGGCGCCTGCCTCCGTCAGGTCCCGCGGCAGGTTGTCCTGCAGAGCCTTGCCGGTGTCGTCCGGCTGACTCCGGAGGAACAGGGCCATTCCCGCGGCATTGCGGGCCCGCGGAAGGGCGCTCCTCGACTCCAGCAGGCTCGCCAGCCACGCGACCGGCTCCTTCCTCCACTCGCGGGCGAAGGCCGACAGTTCGTCGCCAACGGCGTTCACCGCGCCCAGCCCGCGGAACAGGTCCGGGCTCTGCAGCCCCAGCTCCAGCGCCGCGGTCCCGCCGGTCTCGCTACCCGCCACGTAGATCCGGGCCCGGTCGACCGGGAAGAGGGCGAGCACCTCGTTCAGCGCCTCGCTGACGTCCACCTCCGAAGGGCCTCGGTAGCTCGTTCCGAGGCCGCGTCCGAACGGCGAGAGCACCATGAATCCGTGCTCGAGGGCCGCCTCCTGGAGTTCGGGCGACGCCAGGAAGGCGCTGGGCGTCTCGTTCGTGTCCGGAAGGGCCACGAGTAGCGGCCTCGTGGTCCCCGGGGACGGCGCCGCGGGGACGAACAACGAGTAGGGCTGGAGCGTTCCGTCCAGGGTCGAACGGTGGGCGCAGTCGAGAAGACCAGCCTGGCCGTCCCAGGCTGTCTTGCCTCCCAGCAGGCGCCGGCTCACCCCCGCGAGGCTCTCGAGGTCGTCGAGACAACGCTTCGCCATCATGGCCGAGAGTCGCGGACGCTCCAGCAGCCCGGCGATCTCGCCCGCCAGATAGTCGGCCGAGGCGGCGCTGCGGGCGACCAGAGAGGGGGCCTGCGTTCTGTTCCACTGGCCGAGCTGCTGGTTCGCCACGGCCAGCCTGGCCGCCGCCGCCGCGCGATCGAGCACGACGATATCGAGTTCCTGCGGCGCCAGTCCCGGTATCGAGACCGTCAGACGATTCCGGCCCGGGCTCAGACTCAGACCCCGCATCCGGAAAGAGATGAGCCCGGCCTGCACCTCCAGCTCTCCGGTCCAGAGTGGCTTGCCCGCGGCGGCGGGGCTTCCAGACCGAACGGAGGCCGGTAGCTCGTCAGGGGCAAGCCCAGTCTTGAAGCCGGGGTTCTCCAATCCCGGGCCCCCCGCCCTCGCCTGTGGCTCGGGCTGGCTCTCCAGGGTCACCGTCAACGAGCTGATGTGGAGCGGCGCGGCGCTGCAGACGTTGAGATAAGCCTCGGGATCCTCTCCCGGACCCACCACCGGCCTGGCCGCCGACGGTTTGAGCGCGATTCCCGGCGCGGGCGGCGGCTGCAACAGCAGCCGGATGCTCGTCGCCGGCGCGCCGGTCCCGGCCAGCGACACGTCGGTGACGACCTCGCCGCGACAGTCCCGGAGCACGAATCCGAAGGGGAGCGTGGGCGAACTGGCGGGCAGGGCGTCGGCGATCGTGTGCCAGGGAATCGCCGCCTCGTAGACAATCTGGCCCTTGTCCTCCTGGCGCCGGGTGGCCACCCAGGTGCCCTCGGGGCCGCGGGCGCGATGGAACAACACCCGGTCGAGCTGGCCGAACTTGGTCCGGCGGAAGACAGGGCGGTCTCCTCGGCTGGATGAGAGGAACAGCTCGGCGTCGCCCAGCAGGAAAATGGCCGCGTCGGTCGAGGTCATCTCGGCGTTACGCGTGGAGACGAGAGTACCGTCGGGGACGAAGGCGGCCAGCAGCAAGCTGCGCGGCGTCCAGCCGAGGTAGACCTGCGCGGCGCCCAGCGAGAAGGCCGGCTCCGTCTTCCAGTCGGAGAGGTCGCCGTCGATGCGAGGCACCTGCGGCAGGAAGGCGGCGGTCACGATCCGTTCGGGCGTCGAGGTCGTCGCCACGGCCGCCTGGGCCGTGACCCTCTCGA
>CAZSVK010000591.1:0-2872 GCA_964610245.1 uncultured bacterium | reverse complement strand
CCCATCTTGACCAGCGGGGCGACCGCCTCTTGCCGGGCCTTCGGCTCGGTCGAGAGCAGTTCGCTCTTGGGCGCGCTCACGATTGCGGTATCGAGGGTCATCGGGCCCGCGCCGCCGCCGGGGATTCACTCCTTGTAGGGTATGGCATCCTGGGGCCACCAAGGGGTGGCCTGGCTCTCGCTGACGACCGGCGCCAGGTAGAGACCGGCGAGAGGCGTTTCCAGCTTGCCGCTCGAATCGACCGCCGTGAGCTGCACCTGCAGCAGGTGGAGCTTGCGGCTGCCGTCCAGGGCATCGACGATCCGGGGCGAGAACGACAGTGACTTCAACTTGACGTTAGCAATGCGCCGGCCGTTGCGCGTGAGCCAGGAGTACTCGCCGCCGGGCCCGGCTTCCAGGCCATAGCTGACGCGCTCGGGCCTGTAGAGCTTCGGGCCGGTCGTGCCCAGGGAGACGGCGGTGTCGAACTCGAACTGCGAGCGCGAAGAGAGGTCCGAGAAAGGGCCGAGGTCGGCGCGGTTCCTGACAAAGAGACGGGAGAAGTCCGACTGGATGTAATCGAGCGCGAGCTGGGCCGTCTGGAAACTCTCGGTCCGGGCCAGGTTCCCCTCCTCCTGCTTGGTGGCACCCACCCAGGCCTGGTAGATACCGAGCACGACGATGGAAGAAATGGCGGGCGCCACCAGCGCCTCGGCGACCGTGAATCCGCGTCTCTTCATCGTCCCACCGGGAAGTTCCGGTCCACCACCACCGTGGAGAGTTCGACCGAGCCCGGCTCGGCTTGATCGCGCTGCCACTTGACCATGGCGCGCAGCTTTCCCCTGCGCGGGTCGGAGCCCTCCGGCTCGAAGACCACGCTGCGATCGAAGGGCGCCACGAGGGCGAGGTAACCCGGCTGGGCGTCGCTCGCGGCCGGCGTCAGGAGAGGGTCGGACTCGAGCTTCGACGCGCCGGCGGCGGCGTCGGCGAGGTTCGCCCTGAGCGCGGCAAACGGCTCGCCCCGGTAGCGCTCCAGGACCTGGGACGCCAGCAGGAAGGCGATGGAGCGCTCCCGATTGAAGCGCGTCTTCCGCGTGTTCTCGACGGTCAGATTGATGATGGGCAACAGCGCCAGCACGAGCACGCAGGTGGCCAGCAGCACCTCCAGGAGAGAGAAGCCGGCGTGCCGTCTCATTCTCGTTCCATCTCCGTGGCGGCGGTCTCGGGCGCCAGGTTCACCCAGAGCTTCTCGGGAGTGGGCACGGCGCCTCCTCCGGTATCCAGGTGCGCCGCGTCGTACCGGATCTTCCATCCACCCAGGGAGACCGAGTGAACGATCATGTTGCCCTCGATCGTCGCGTCTCCGGCGGCCACGGTGGCGTAGGGCGCCATCAGGCCGGCCCGGACCGGGCCACCCAGGCTGAGCTTCTCGGGCGAGAGGATGGTCAGGGTGCCTTCTTCGGGGCCGGAACCGCTGCAGGCCATGCCCCCGAGCCGCACCGGGCCGGTGGCCGCGATGAAGCCGTTGCCCTTGTAGCCGCCGTAGCCGCTCAGGTCGAGCGCGCCGTTGACCCAGTAGACGCCGTTGAGAGACATCGTGCCGCCCGCGCCCACCAACTTCCGAAACTCGGCCTGGGAGGCACAGAGGGCCGTCGCGCGCGGCTGGTTGAACGCCTTGGAGAAACGCGGGAAATAGACGGTCTTGAAGCGATCCTCGGTCCCCGGGCCGGGATAGGCGTCGGTGACGCACTGCAGATAACCGGTGAAGTACTTCGCGAGCCCCTGCTTCAACAGGTCGTCGTACTGCCGGACGAAGGCGTCGAACAGTCCGCGATACTCGTTGTAGGGACCCGTGATGAGGGCAAGTTCGGCGCCGCCCTGAGGGTTGGGCAAGAACGGAGGAAACGGGTTGGCAACGCTGCCGGCCCAGTCGAAGAGCCGCTTGTCGACGTTGCCGTCGACCCGGGGCAGCTTGGTCCAGGGATCGGGCGGGAAGGGCGGCAACGGCCTGGGCCGGTAGTAGAGATCCTCGGAGGGCAGCTCAGGAACCACGGCGAAGAAAGGTTTGTCGAGGTCAGGCGGCGAGAAGGGCGGCGGAGGAAACGGATACCACTGGGGCTCGGCGAGGGTGAACTTGGGGTTGGCCTGCGTGTCCTCCAGGATCTTCTCGGGTCGGGAGCTGGGCAGGTCGCGGCCGCGGTCTTCCGACGCCCAGAGTTCCTCCAGGGCGTCCCTGAGCCGCCGGTCGCCGTCGATGCCGTTCCAGACAGGCGTGCCCTGGATCTGGTCGAGCAGTCTCACGCCTTCCTGGAGCTTGTCGCGGTCGTCGCAGCAGTCTTCCTTCACCCTCGCAAGGTCGGCCGTCAGGTAGTCCTCCAGCGGCGCCTGACCCGCCGAGCCCGGGCCCTGCTGGAACTCCCTGAAGCGGCCCGGGAAGAGCTGGTGGTAGTCGTAGAGCTTCCTCACGTACGGGAACTTCCGGATGAAGAGCGCCATCTGGTCGAAGGGCCGAGGCGGGGTCAGCAACGCGACCCTGAGTTCGCAGGCGCGGCGCACCGTCCGCCGGAGGCCGCCGGCCAGCGGCCCCACGCGGCGAGGAAGGCCGGCCGCCGCCTCCAGCACCAGCACCGCCGCCTTCTCGTAGGCCATCCCGCTCGAGGAGTGCTGCCGGCAGACCGTGACGGTGACCGGCTCCACCACCACGCCATCGACGGCACCGGCCGCGACGGAGGCAGAGGGCAGCACCTCCTGGGCGAAGGTGGCCGCGCCCGAGCCCAGGGGCTCGCGAAGTCGCGAGTACCAGGCCGAGCCGGGCACGTTCGCCTGGGCGGCCACCTCCAGCAGCGCCTCCTGGATCGCTCCCTCCGCCAGGTAGTAGGCGCGCTGGCCCGAG
>CAZSVK010000590.1:0-2885 GCA_964610245.1 uncultured bacterium | reverse complement strand
AAACAATGGCGCGCCCGACAGGACTCGAACCTGTTACCTGCGGATTAGAAATCCGCTGCTCTATCCTCATGAGCTACGGGCGCGTGCGGGACCGGCCGGAACCGATCACGGCCCGCATCATAGCACGACCGCCGGGCCGCCGAGGGCGCGTGCGTTCGCGGCGGAGTCCGGGTGGCCCTGCCCCGTCGCTCAGCCTTCGCCCGCCAGCCGCTCCACCACCCGGATCACGCACTTGGGCAGATCGGACGGCGCCTCGGGCTGATCGAGGTTGTTCTTGAGCAGCTCGGACAGGAAACGCGAGTTCTCGAGGTCTCGCGCGCACCGCTTGCACCCCCGGACGTGGTCGTGAACCACCTCGGCCTCGGGGTCGGTCAGCCGGCCCTCGAGGTAGGGTGTGATGAGATTCTGGACCGCGGTGCAGGACATTTCGCTCTCCGGCTCTCCGGTTACGCCATGGAATACGTGGGGGGCTCCGGGGAACGTTCCCGTGAACCTCAGATTCGGTCGAGGCTCAGCTCTTCCGCGCCGCCGGCTTCGATTGTCTCAGCTGCTGCTGCAGGATCTGGCGGGCCCGGTTGATGCGCGACTTCACCGTGCCGATGGGGATGCCCAGGATGTAGGCGATCTCCTCGAGCTTCACTCCGCCCAGGTAGCGCAGGATGATGACCGAGCGATAATCCACCGACAGGCTGTAGATCGCTTCCTGGATCACCAACCGTTGCGCCGCATCCTCGGTGTAGGTCGCCGCCGATTGCAACGTGCGGTGGCTCTCGGCCAGCGCCTCGTCGTTGGCCAGCGAGTCGTAGGAGACCGTCTGCATCTTCCTCTGCCGGATGTGGTCGATGCCATGGTTGTGCGCGATCCGCAGCAGCCAGGCCGAGAACGGGTACTTCGCGTTGTAGGTCGGCAGCGAGCGGTAGACCTTCGCGAAGATCTCCTGCGTCAGATCCTCCGCCAGATGGTAGTCGTGCACCATGTTGAAGACGTAACGGAACACCATCGTCTGGTAGGTCTGCACCACCAGCGAAAAATTGCGCGGGTCGCGAAAGATGGGACGCTGCTCGATCGCCTCTGGCGGGCGCTTGGCGCGATTGCGGTGTCTCTTGAGCAGCATCGTCGGCGAGTCCGGGAATCAGGGTCACCCCCGGCGCTCTGCCATCGTATCAGCAGGCGCCCCCGGCGGCCAACTTCCAACCGTCACTTGACCGTGATGCGGCCGGCGGCCAGGCTCCCCGACGAGCCCTGCGAGGTTATCGCGACCAGCGTGGCCGGCCCCGGCTGGTAGGTGGCCGGGATCTGCACGCGCACGCTGTTGAAACCGTTGGTGCCGGTGGACGGCGTCACCGGATCCAGGATGACGTCGGCCACCGCCGAGTTGTCCGACTCGATCCGGACCTTCAAGCTCGCGTCGATCGGTCCCAGGTTGAAGCCTCGCAGGTCGGTCGTGCTGCCGCGCGCCACCGAAGTGGGGCTCGTGCCGGTCACCACTGGCCTGCCGAAGTTGGGCCGCTCGAAGAACGCCACCCCGTTGCACCCGTCCGGCAGGTTCTGCTCTGTCACCGTCGCGAGAGTGTTGGCCCGCACCACCTTCACCTTGCCGGCACTGTCGCCCACCAGCAGCAGCGTGCCGTCCCGGCTGATGTCCAGTCCGCGCACCTGCCCCGAGGCGACCGCGGTCACCAGCGCCGCAGTCGTGGTCCCGGTCGGCACTCGCGCCACCCGGCTGCCCTGGTACTCGGCGACGTAGGCCGCCGAGCGATCCGGCGCCAGTTGCACGTCGTCTCCGTTGATGCTCTGCAGCGACACGATACGACTGGTGGTGATGGAGGTCTCGCCGGCCGAGTTGACCAGGTTCGCGAGCAGCAGGCTACGCGAACCCCGGTCCGGCACGGCCAGCAGCGAGCCGTCGGCCGACAGGTCGGCGTAGCCCGGCGAGGTCAGTGCCAGGGGTGCCCGCGAGCTGACGTTGGTGCCTGCCAGGTTGAGCCCGAACACCGAAGCGAACCACGGGCCGTCGCCATCGATCGCCACGCCCGAGACGCCATCCGGGTTGATGGCTGCCGCGACCGGCCGGCCGACCGACGACCCCGGCTTGCCCGGCTCCATCGAGAACGGCGTTTCCTGACGGAGCAAGTAGTCGTTGTTCGGGTCTAGCCGCAGCCTCCACAGCGAACGCTCGCCGCCCTTCCTGTTGGTCAGCAACACGTACTGGAAGTCGCTGCTCACCGAGATCCCGTCCAGCCGATCGCCCTCGAGTTCCGGCTGAACCACGCGTGTCGCGGAGGTGGTCGCCACCACCGAATCCAGGTCGAACCGATAGACGCCGCCCAGGGCCGAGCCGTTCCCCGACGCCGTCAGCAGCACGAACTTGACCGCGTCGCTCGCCTCGCAGACGGCCAGCCGAGCCGGGCGCACGCCGGCCGGCAGCAGGTTCACCTTCACCAGCGTGCCGAGCGCCAGATCGATCACGCTGAAGGAGGTGTTACCCAGCACCAGGGCATAGGGCTGGGGAAGCACCTGGATGGTCGCCAGGGCGAACGACTTCGCGGCTGTCCCCGTCTCTACCTGCCCGAAGCAGCGATGGCTGCCCAGGACGTTGTAGGTGTGCTGAACGGTGGTGCTGGTCTCGCTCATCGGCCCCACCGCCCACGAAGCCGTGTCCCCCGACTTGTCGCTGAAGTCGAAGTTGTACTTGAACGGCCCCGTGCCTCCGACCACTTCCAGCTTGAAGTCCAGCTTCACCGTCTGCGCCACCTCCAGCCGGATCCCCGTCCGGCTGATCGCGCGGAATCCCTCCGCCTGCACGTTGATCCGGTAGCTGCCCGGCTGGAGCAGCGGCACAATGTACTGGCCGGCGTCGTTGGACGCCGTGTCCCACTTGATCC
>CAZSVK010000589.1:0-2918 GCA_964610245.1 uncultured bacterium | reverse complement strand
CTCGATTCGTCTTCTCATTGCCGGGTCCAGGGCCCGGCTCGGGTCC
Source organism: uncultured bacterium (assembly GCA_964610245.1). Lineage (GTDB taxonomy): Bacteria > Muiribacteriota > UBA6191 > JACPRK01 > JACPRK01 > CAZSVK01. Next base: position 2,872 of record CAZSVK010000589.1, on the reverse strand, counting down.
TGGCAGGGGCCCGGGGACAGCGTCCCCGGAGCAAGGCCGGATTCGCTTCCCGCCCCGCCGGGTGGCTCGCCCCCCTCTACTTCGCCGCGGCGGTCTGCTTGCTCGACCCCAGGCCGTCGAGCAGCGACTGGATCTGTTTGCGCGTGTCGGAGTCGGGCTTGAGCAGCATCGCCGTCTCCAGCTCCTTGCGGGCCGTCTCCTTGGCCGTGGGGTCGCCGGCGATGGCCTGATCGATCTTCACCTTCGCGTACTCGAGATGCGTCTTGGGGTTGTTGCCGTCGACCACGAGCGCCCCTTCGAAGTAGGCCATGGCCTCCTCGAGCGAGGTGGCGGACTTGTCCTTCTTCCAGCGTTCGAACGACTCGTTGCCCTTCTTCAGGTAGTCGCCGCCCTTGAGCCCCTCCATCTTTCCCTGGGTGATGTTGGAGAGCTGGGTCTTCTTCGTGGCCTCCTCGCGCTTCTGCGCTTCGGCCTTCTGGGCCAGCACGAGCGAGTTCCGCAGCGCCTCGATCTGCTCGACCTTCAGCTTGGCGAAGTTGTGCAGATCGTCGGTGGGCTTGGCGGTCTTCACCACCTGGCGGTAGGCCTCCAGCGCGTCGTCGTTGCGCGAATCCAGCTCGGCGAACCAGCCCAGCATGAAGTGCATCTGCGGGTTGGCCGGCTCGCTCTTGATGCGGCTCTCGTAGTAGCTCTGGCTGATCGCCCGCAAGCCGAAGTCGTCGCGGGCGAGCAGGCTGTTCTTGGCCTGCAACGCCGAGACGTAGAGGGGGATCGCTTTCTGGAAGTCCTTCTTCTTCGCCAGCTCGAGCGAGGCCTCGAACTTCTCGTCCGGCGAGAGCTTGGACGGGTCGCGATCGGGCGCCTTGGCCGCGCGCTCGGCCGCGCTGCCCGAGACCGCCTCGGTGAACCCCTTGGGCGGGGCCACGGCCCTCTTCCCGCCGCCCTCGGCAGGCAACGAGCCCGCGTCCGTGCCCGATTTCGGCGCCCCGCCGGGCAGCTCGTGGGTCAACTCCTTCTCCAGTTCGCCCAGGCCGTCGTCGCTCCCGCCGCCGGGCCCGGCAGCCCCCGCGGCCGGCGAGTCGGTCAAGCCCGCGGCCAGCGCGTCGGATAGGTCGTCCGTGGAGAGGCTCGCCACGTCCTTGCCAGCCCCTGACGAGGCCGAGGCCGGAGACGCGGCCACGCCTCGTGCATCGCCGGCGTCCGCGGGCGCGGTGCCGGTGCGAGCGGCGGTCCGCGCCACGGCCGAACGCGTACCGGCGACGATCGCCGCTGCCTGCTTGCCCAGCTCGCTCAGGCGCGCGTCCGGCAGCTTCCCGCTCTCCCGCATCCGCTGAAGCAGCCCCTCGGCTTGCAGCTTACGGCCCATCTTCGAGAAGACCTCGAAGAGCTTCTCCATCGCGTCGACGTTGGAGGGATCGAGCGTCAGCGCGTTCTCGAAGTCGACCTCGGCATCCTCGAGCTGCCCCGCGGCCAGGTTTCTCTGCCCCCCGGCCAGCGCCTCCTTCAGGTTGTCCTCGAAGACGAAATCGGTGGCGCCCGGCACCGGCAAGGCCGCCAGCCATCCCACGAGGCACCCGGTGAGCACGGCTCGAATCTTCATGCTTGCTTCCCCTGGATGGGACAGTGCGCCCGGCCCGGAGTTCCCGTCACCCTCGGAAGTATACGCCCCCCGCGGACCTCAGAACTGCATCTGCAGACCGCCGTAGAGATGGGAGCGATAGCCGGCCGGGATGCTCGAGCGCAGGTTGACGGCACCGTTCAGGTCGAGCACCCAGTTGTGATTCAGGCGCAGCTTGAAACCGGTGGAGGCGTCGATGTTGTTGCCGCTGCTCTGCCAGTCGAATCCGTTGACCTCGAGGACCACGTCGAAGTTCTCCGAGGCCTGCAGGTCGGCGCCCAGGTTCCAGAAGGTCACGTCCGGCACGCCGCTGTTGGTGCGGTCGACGCCGTTGACGAACCAGGCCCCGCCCTCGCCGTGGATGCCGAAGTTCCGGATCCGCTTCGTGGCGCTCACGGAGCCCAGGTAGTCGACCCCCGACGAGCCGATGCGGGTCACGTTGCGCTTGACGCCGTTGCGCATCCCCAGCGTCACCGCGAGCGACACCCTCGAATCCGGGTTGTTGTAGAAGCGGTACTTCGAGAGCGCCATCACGTCGGCCAGCCCGAATGCGGTGTAGTTCTGGACGAGCGGGAAATCGCGTCCCTTCTCGTCGAAGATCGCGAAATCGACCGCCAGCTCCAGGTCGTTGGTCGGCGTGAACGAGTAGGCGAACGGAAACTGCCACTGCTCGATCTTCTGATCCGGCAGCAGCGGCTGGCCGTACGCGCGCTTGTAGACGAGGTAGTCAAACCCGGCGCGGAACTGGTGGGTGTTCTTCGGCGCCACCTCGGCCGTGATGGTGCGGCCCAGACCGGTCAGGCCCCGGTCGGCCAGCGTGAAGAAGCGGGGAAACACCTGGCGTGGCGCGAAGACGAAGTCCTCCACCTCGGCGAACCCGCGCTCGTCGCGCTTCGCCTGGCGGCCGCGGACCGCGTCGGTGGGACCTTCGAACGGTGGCGCCCGTCGCGGATAGGCCTGTTCGAGCGTGCGGTTCTCGAATCCGGTGGGACGCGGGATCTCGCGGGTTTCCGAGAGGCCCGGAACGACCGGCTCGGGGATCGCCCGGCGCAACGGCTCGGGCTTGGGCGGTTCGAGCTGACGGCTCTGGTCGATCGCTTCGGTCACGCCGTCGCCGAATCCGTACCGCTTCAGTTCGTCGTTCGAGACGGCCCGGGCAGGAGCCGCCAGACCCGCCAGCAGCAAGCCCGCCAGCAGGATGACCGGCCACCGCCTGGTCCGGGCGGCCTCCGGGGAGGACAGCATGCCCTTCCC
>CAZSVK010000588.1:0-2926 GCA_964610245.1 uncultured bacterium | reverse complement strand
ACGAGCTCGGCGACGCCGGCGGCGCCGTGCCGGATGATGCGGACGTTACAGGCGGCGCCGGGTCGAGGAGCGGAGCAGAGGGCCCGTACCGAACAGGAGGGGTTGCCGTTTGAGACCCGGGAGAGCCGACCGAGCGTCAGAAGCTCACCTTGGGGACCGCCTGGTCCGCGACCGCCACCTCGAAGTAGGTCGCGGCCTGGAAGCCCATCATGCCGGCGATCAGGCTGCCCGGGAGCTGACGCAGCGTCGTGTTGTAGCCCTTGACGACCTCGTTGTAACGTCCGCGTTCAACCGCGATCCGGTTCTCGGTGCCGGCCAGCTCGTCCATCAGCCGGGTGAAGGTGGCGTCGGACTTGAGGTTCGGATAGCTCTCGACGACGACCCGCAGACCCGCCAGGGCGCTCGTGAGTTCGTTGTTGCTCTCGATCTGGCCCTTGATGTCCTTGGAGGCCACGACCCGATTGCGCGCGTCGGCGATGCGGCCGAAGACCTCCTTCTCGTGGCCCGCCAGCCCCTTGGCGGTCTCGACCAGGTTGGGGATGAGATCGGCGCGGCGCTTGAGCTGGTTCTCGACCTGCGCCCACATGCCCTTGACCTCCTCATCCATCCGGGCAAACGAGTTGTTGTAGGAGATGAAGGTCATTCCCACGAGGGCCATCGCACCCAGACCCAGACCCAGGATCACGAGAAGAGTTCTGTTCATGACTGCCTCCTTTGGGCGCCCTCGGGCGCCCGGCTACCAGCCGCGATCGGCACCGCCCCCTCCGGAACTGCCCCCTCCGAAGCCTCCGAACCCGGAGCCTCCCGAGAAGGAGCCGCCGGAGCTGCGGCCCGAGGTCGCGGACATTATCAGCATCTGAAACACCAGACTGCGCCAGAACGGACTGACGGTGCAGAGGACCCCCACGCCCAGCACCATCAAGAGTGTCAGGATCGAAGAGGTGGTCGAGGGCTGACGGCGGCCTCGGCCACGCTGCGGCCCCGGCTCGGAGCCGAGGGCTGTCGGCCTGGCACCGAGCGTCTCCATCACCGCGCCGACGCCCGCCATCACGCCGCCGTCGAGGTCGCCCGCCTTGAACCGGGGCGTGACGGCGGAGTCCAGGAGCGCGCCGACCTTGCCGTCGGGCAGCTCCCCCTCCAGGCCGTAGCCGACGTGCAGACGGACCTTGCGATCCCCCGTCGCGACCAGGAACAGGAGGCCCTTGCGAGTCGACCTGTTGCCGATCTTCCAGGCGTCGAAGGTCCGCTGGGCGTAGTCGAACGGCGTCGTGCCCTGCAGCTCCGGGACGAGCAGGACCGCCAGTTGCACGCCTGCCTGCCGATCCAGCATCTGCAGGTTGCCGTCCAGCCAGCGCACGGTATCCGGTCTCAACGCCCCCGCGACGTCCGTCGTGTAGCCGCGGATCGCCGGAGGCTGCCACTCGGCCGGCAAGGCGGAGGCAGCGAGCAGGAGCGCAACTATCCAGAGCGTGACGTTTCGCATCATCGGGCCGTGTCCAGCTTGTCGACCGCCTCGACCAAGCAATCGACCGCCTGGAGGAAGTCCCAGACCAGGCGAGCCTTCTCATCTGCCGCCGGCCGCTTCCCCGCCGCGATCTCGTCGAGCCGCGCCAGCAGTTCGGCGGGGATTCCCGGATCGAGCGCGAGCAAGCCTGCCAGCGTCGCGCCGCTGCATACAACTTCCTTGCCCTTCAACGACAGGTAGTGCCTGCCCAGGGTCAGCAGCGCCTCGTGGAACGCCATCACGGTCTGGCCGATGACGGCCGCCGTCTCTTCCTCGCGCATCAGGTGAGAGAGCAGCAGCAGCTTCTTGGAGCGCAGCTCGAACTCGAGCTGATGGCGCAGGTGCGTCATGGTCACCTCGCCACGGGCGACAATGTCCTCGCCGAGCAGCACGCGGTACTGTCGCCGGATCTCGCCGGCCTCGACGGGGAAGACGTCGAGCGAGGAGAGGAACTCGTCCTGCGAGAACAGCACCGGCACCACGTCGAGCCGCTTGCGCGCGCGGGTCAGCGGCGCCCGGATTGCGGTGGTGATCCGCGGGCCGACCTGCCGGCACAGGACGAGCAGATTGACGGGGCCCTTCCACTCCGAGAGCTGGGCCGGCCCGGCACACGAGGGGCCGTACTGCACGAGCGCGATCAGCTCGTCGCCCAGGGTGCGGTCGAGTTCTTCGGAGAACTCCCGCAGGACCGGGCTGCCGGTATTCACGGTTCGAGGCACTTCTTCTTCTCCTCCTCCAGTTCGCGACAGGTCTCTTGCACGAGTCTGAGCCTCTCGACGAGGCTCGCCGACCGGGCCACGACCTCATCGCCCGTCAACGCCTCCGAGGATGCAAGCTGTGCGTCGAGGGTCTCGAGGCCCCCGACCAGCGTCTCGAGCGTGCGCTCGGTGGCCGAGAACTCGGCGGCCAGTTGCGCGAGCGCCCGCTGCCGCTCGGCGTCGGTGCCCGGCGCGTAGGCTTGCACCCTGGCTCTCAGCCGGGTGTGGCGCTGGAGCAGCGCGGGCAGGCTCTTCGTCGTCAGCTCGCGGGCGTGGGCGAGCACCTCGCGAGTCGTCGAGGCCGGCAACAGCTGCAGCCGTCCGGCCTCCTCGATGCCCTGGAGTGCCCTCTCCGCGCGTTCCAGCAGCCTCTCCGCCTCGGGATTGCCGCCGAGCATCCGCCGCCTGCTCGCCGACCGCTCCACGGCGTACAGGGCGAGCCCCCCGAACGCGACCGTCGGGATCAGCACCATCAGGACCAGGATCCAACCCATCCACCCATTCTCGGCCAGGCGGGGACGCAAGGCAAGGTTCGAGTCCCGCGAGGGGAGCATGTCATCCAGGGGGCCTCGTTGAACTTCAATCCCTGTCGGGGACTTCGTCCCCGAACCCCTACCAGGGCCAGAGCCTGGCCCTGGACCCGGCACTGTTTGCAGAGAACGTA
>CAZSVK010000587.1:0-2963 GCA_964610245.1 uncultured bacterium | reverse complement strand
CCGAGGAGGCTTCCGGCAAGCGGCCCAGCCGCAAGAGGGCGAGGCCGAGGTTGTAGGTTGACTCCGGCATCTTCGGGGCGGCCTCCGCGGCACGAGTGAAAAGGGCCGCCGCAGCTGCCGGCTCTCCCGACTCCAGTTCGAGCAGGCCCAGGCCGAACACCGCCCGCAGCTCGCCGCCGCGGCGCGCCAGGATGCGCTGGTACAGACGCCGGGCCTCCGGCACGTCGCCGGTGGCCTGAGTGAGGCGCGCCAGGGCGAGCAGCGCGTCGACCTGGTCGGGTTCCCTCGCCAGGAGCTGCCGGTAGGCGTCGATCGCCCCCAGCGGGTCCTTCAGGCCCTCCAGCGCTCGCGCCAGGCCCAGCAGGGCCGGAGCGTCATAGGGACGGCCCTCCAGCACCACCCGGAAGGCCCGGGAGGCGCGATTGTAGTCCGACACTTCCAGCGCCAGCTCGCCTTGCAGCCGTCGGGCAGGGATCAGCGCCGGATGGTCCGCCACCAGGCGGCCCACCTGGTCGAGGCCCTCCCGCTGCTTCCCGACGCGGCCGAGCGCCCGTGCCAGCTCGAGCTGCGCCCAGACGAACCCCGGGGCCGCCTGCACCACCGCCTCCAGCTCACGCACCGCGCGCTCCGCCTTGCCCGCGCCCACCAGGGCCCGGCCCAGATCCACCCGGGCCTGGACACCGGCGCCGGTCGCCGATACCGCCTCCTCCAGGATGCGGACCGCGCCCGCCGCGTCACCTTCAGCCAGCCGAAGCCGCCCGGTCAGCCTCTGGCAGGCCGCCGATTCCCGCTCCACCGACTTGAGCAGCGCCAGCGCGTCGCGAGCGCCGGTGCGATCTCCGTCGTCCAGCGCCAGATCGGCCATCCGTTCCAGCGCCCGTGCCTGTCGCGGGTCCCAGAGCACCACCTGCTCCAGTTCGCGCGCGCAGCCGGCAGTGTCTCCCTTGTCGTAGAGAGCAAGGCCGGTTTCCAGATGCTTGCGGGCCGAGAGGGCCGGCAACCAGACGAAGACCGCCGCGAGGCTCAGGCCCGTGAAGGCGCACGCCGCCGCGGCCAGGGCCAGGTTCCGTCGCGTCATCCGGACGGCCACCGCCTGCGTCCCACGCGAGACCGCGACCGCCATCGCGGCGACCGTCTTGCGCAGCCGGCGCACCCGCCGCACCCGTCCGTCCGCGCCCAGCTCGCCCTCGGCCGGCTGCAGGCCGTACTCGATGAGGAGCGCCCGGAGCAGCTCTTCCGAGAGCGAATCGCGGGCCTGGATCTCTCGCGCCAGATTCAGCACCTCGGGGCGCCGAGACGGCACGGCGGTCGCCAGGCCGAGCAGGCACGGCAGGTCGGGCGAGGGCAGTCGCGTGGCGATGGAGGCCATCAGGCGCTCCAGCAAGCGTCCGTCTGTCTCGCGCGTGAACAGCCGCAGCTCCGCTTCGCGCGCCCGGGGCGAATCCATCAGCGACAGCCATTGCAGGCTGCGGAGCGCCTGGGTGAGGTGCGTCGCCGTGACACGCCCCTCGAGCAGGGTGACGGTGTACTCGGCCCCGTGGCGCTCGAGCGCGCGGAAGGCGGCCTCGCGCACCCAGTCGTCCGGATCGTCGAGCAGGCCGACGACGAACGGCATCGCCTCATCGGGCGCCAGATGCAGCCACGCGGCCGCGGCCCGCGAGCGGATGTGTGGATCCCGCCGCCGCACGAGACCGGCGCCGACGGAGGCCAGCGACGGCTCGCCGAGCGCGGTGATCGCCTGCAGCCACTCGACGGCGACCCACGAATCCTCCTCGGCCAGGGCCAGCGGCTCGGCCAGTTTCGCGAGCTGGGCAGGCGCGTCCTTGACGCCGCGCCGGATTCCCGCCGCCCGGACCAGCGACGAGCCGTGGTGCAGCCAGAATTCCAGCGCTCCGGCGGCGGAGGTGCCCGCGGGCGCGGCGGGCAGCTCGGGGAGGGTCTCGACGTCGAGCGCGCGGCTCGCGCGGGCCGCGGCCTCGCGCACCGCCTGGTCGCCATCCACCAGCGCCTGCCGGTCGAGCGGCCGCAGGTACCGCCGGTCGCGCGTGCGAGCCAGCGTCTCCATCAGACGCAGCTTCTGCGCCGAAGAGCTCGCCGACAGCACTTGCTCGACGCGCTGCATCACGACGACGTGCTCGGCCGAAGACTGGGCCAGGTCGTCGTCGACGGGAGGGGCGGGCGGCGGCGCGGCGGCCGCTTCTCGCGCGCTCGCCAGCAGCGGACCTGCCGGCGGTCTGGAGATGATGTCGAAGTCGGCGGGCGCTGCCGGGCCGGGCGCCGGTTCGTTGCGGGATAGACTTGCCGCCCTGCGTTCGCCGGATCGGCGGGCCGAGAGCCCCTCCAGCGCCTTGCGCGCGTGGTAGCGTACGACGGGGCTGGGATCGCTTGCGGAGCGCTCGGCCAGCACCTCGGCGCAGCCGGGATCGCCCGACCGGGCCATCGCCAGGATCGCCTGGAGCCGGATGTTCTCGTCGTCGCTCGCGAGCTGTTCTGTGTAGTCGGCCGCCATCACTCTTTCTCGGGTTCCTACTTGTATAGCAAATCCCCGGCGAGGTTGAATGCTCTCATCATGACCACCAAACCATCCAAACACCTCGAGACGTTCCCGAATCCGAGACCCGGCCGGCACTACAGCGTCGAATTCGAGTGCCCCGAGTTCACCTGCGTCTGCCCGATGACGGGTCAGCCCGACTTCGCCGACATCCGCATCAGCTACATCCCCGACGAGAAGTGCGTCGAGCTGAAGAGCCTCAAGCTCTACCTGTGGAGCTTCCGCCAGACGGGGGCGTTCCACGAGGATGTGACCAACACCATCCTCGACGATCTGGTGCGGGTGCTGAAGCCGCTGGCCCTCGAGGTTGTCGGCGACTTCAACATCCGCGGCGGTATCCACACCATCGTGACCGCGAGCTACCCCGACGAGCTGGAAGGCGTCGACGAGTGCTGCGGTGGGGCGCATGGTC
>CAZSVK010000586.1:0-2976 GCA_964610245.1 uncultured bacterium | reverse complement strand
GGGCGAGCAGCGCGTCGGCCTCCGCGCTCGGCGCGAGCGCGACACGCGAGCCGCCGAGCATCACGTAGATGCGACCCTTGGCGACGACGACGCCGATGCCGTGGCGCGGGCGGAACATGCGCGGCAGCGTGCTCGACCAGCGGCCGGCCGCGGGGTCGTACTCCTCGGTCTCGGCGATCGGCGGCCCGCCGGACTGCGTCGTATCCTCGCCGCCGAGAACGACGACCTTCCCGTTGAAGAACGCCGAGCCGTGGCCGCTGCGCGGAGTCGGCACGTCCGGGAGCCGCCGCCACGAGCCCGAAGCGGGATCGAACCGCTCGAACGCCGCTCGGGCCAGCAGCATCAGCAACGCCGCCCCCAGGAGCAGCGCGATGGTGCGGGCCCGGGCGCCCGCGACGGAAGTCGGAGAGGTCTCCACGGCCGCTCACTCTACCGCATCGGGCCGAGCAGGCCGAGCCGGCGCGCAATCGCCTCGGCCACCACCGCGTGGCCGGCCGGGCTCCAGTGGCCCACGTGCGCGAGGTAGAGCGGCTCGCCGGGGCGCCCGGCCGCCTGGACCAGGTCGGCCGTGGGAGACAGCAACTCCACGCCCTCGCGAGCGCACAGGCGCGCCAGCCGGGCCTCGGGAGCGGCCACGTCGAAGGCCTCCGGCGGACAGCCGGGGCTCTTGCTCAGCCGCTCCCGCCAGACGGCGGGGTAGACGACCTGCCAGGGCGTCACCGGCACCACGATCAGCCGCACTCCCTGCGATTCCAGCCGCTCTCGCATCCGGCGCAGCAGCCGCGCCGTCACCTCCCAGGCATCCTCCCAGGCCATGCCCGGTGAGGCCAGGAACACCTCTTCGGCAGGATCGCAGGCCGGCTGCCGCGCCCGCGAGGCCAGGAAGGCGCTCTGCCGGAGGATCGACACGCGCTCGAGCACCAGCCGCGCCGCCTGCGATCGCCCCAGGACCGGCATCCAGCGCTCCAGCCAGGTCGGCGAGCCCACGGGCACCAGCGTGAGCCCGGCGCCGTCCAGCCGGAAGAACGGTCTGCGCTCGACCGGCTCCAGTTCGGCGCTGTTGTTCCGCACGTCGTTGGCAAGGGTGAAGAGCAGCAACACCGTCGACGGGCCGTATCCCAGCACCTCGTCCAGGAGCAGCGCCTCCTGGGCCGTGCCCCAGCTCGAACAGCCGAAGCCGAGGACCTGCACGGCACGGCCGGGCTCGCGGGAGAGAAGCTGCTCGAGCCGGCGCGTCACCATCTGGTCGGGCTCGACCTGGAAGGCTTCGACGAACGAGTCGCCCAGCACCGCCACCCGAGTCGTCCCGGCGGGGCATGGCCCTCGCATCTCCCGCTCTCTGAAGCCGCGCGTGTTGAGGCTGACCCTCGTGCGGCCCTCGCGCGTCCAGATGAACTCGGCCCCCTCCCGGCCGTGAGAGCCGAGGACGGGATCGAACCGGTAGACCCAGGGGGGGCCGAGGCCGAGCAGCCGCACCACCAGTTCCAGGATCGCCCAGGCGGCCAGTACGGCGGCCAGCGGTACGACGACGAAGAAGGCCAGAGGAAAGCCACTCGGGGGCTCTGCCCCCGAACCCCCGCCAGGGTGGGAGCCCCACCCTGGACCCGGCAATGAGAAGGGTATTCGAAGCCGCATCGGCACTATTCAGGACTCTACGCTGCGAGCGCGGACAAGACTCTCACCAGCCGTCGGGGGGGCCGGGGGTGAACCTCACCCCCTTCGACACGCCCGCTCCGCGGGCTGCGCAGGACATGCTTGGCCAGGGTTCGGGAGCGGAACTCCCGACAGGGTTTGCGATCTCCTCACGACCTCTCAGTCGTCCGCGGGCCGCCGGCCGCGGGTTGCCTTGGTCGCGGAATGCTGTCGTTTGCCCTCGAGGCGCCGCTCGCGCGACGCGCGGGAGGGCCGGGTGGGCACACGATTCCGGGGCCGCACGAGCGCCGCGACCAGCATCTCGCGGAGGCGCTCGAGACAGGTCTCGCGGTTCGCCCCCTGATCGCGGGAGAGCTGGCAGACCAGCGTCAGCACGCCGGCGGCCGACACCTTGCGGCCCGCGGCGCGTTTCAGCCGCTCCAGCGCGTCCGGCGGCAGAGGCAGCGAGGCGAGAGCCACCAGCAACTCGACCCGCGAGCTGACCTTGTTCACGTTCTGGCCACCGGGCCCGCTGGCCCGTGAGAAGCGGAACTCGAGCAGATTCTCGGGAATCGAGAGCGATTCGTTGATGACGAGGGGCATGTTCAGAGCTTCAGCTTGGCCCAGACGAACCGGTGGACCCCGCCGAAGTGTTCGCTGCGGCCGGGCCGGCCGACCCGGCCGCCGTGCAACCGCGGGCCGGAGTGACCGTCCCACCAGAGGTAATCATAACGCTTCCCCTTGAACAGCGCCGAGTGCGAGCAGACGGTGAACCGCTTGTCGGAGTCCGGTTCGAAGTCGCGCCGCAACTCGAACCAGGCTGGCGAGGCCCACGACGATTCAAGGTCGACCGCCAGGATCCGGGCGTCGTCGGGATACGGCTCCATCACCTGCGCGATCCACTCCCGCAACCGCCAGGCCTCCATCCGCTGCACCCAGGTGGTGACGGACTTCGCGCCCCGGTCGGCGCCGGGCGGCGCCAGGCGCGCGGTGAAGAAGCCGAACGTCCGGCTGCTCTCGAGATGCCGGAACCAGGCCCCCATCGCCGAGAGCACCGCCCCGTCGTCCAGGAAATCGAGCGGGGTCTTGCCGAGGTCCCGCTCCATCGTGACCAGATCCCGCCGCCAGAAGATGGCCAGGCCGTCACCCCGGTCGGCCACCCCCTGGGGAGTCCACAGGAACGTCCAATCCTTGCCGGTCGACTGATGAAGCAACTCTCGGACTTTCGCGGCCGTCTGGTCGCTGTCGAGTTCCTGCAGCCCGACGATCGCCGCGTCGGGCGTCTCGAGCGCCAGCGCCCGGGCGAACCCCTTCGCCGTGTCCCAGGTGACAGCACCTGTCTCG
>CAZSVK010000585.1:0-2982 GCA_964610245.1 uncultured bacterium | reverse complement strand
GCTCCAGTCCGCCGCGAAGGGGTCGGTTCGGCCCAGCAACGACAACCGCAAGCGCATCCTCCAGGAACTCGAGGATTTGCTCGCGCGGGCGCGGGCGCTGGCGAAGGCCTCGGCCTCCGACGAGACGAAGGCCGAGAGCTTCCGGGCGCTGGCGAGGGCCAACGACCTCGCCGGGTTCGTGGCGGCCGACCTGCCTCGCTCCCGGCCCTTCGGGTCCGCGATGGCTGCTTTCACACGGGTCGGGGAGGCGTTGACCCGGGTCAACGCGAGCGGCGCCGTCTATTTCGGCGCCGTCGGGCCTGGCCCCCAGACGTCGGGCCTGGCCGACGAGTTGGCTTCGCGGGCCGACGCGCTGACGGGTCAGATCCGGGCTCGGATGGGCCATTCCGGGCGGAGGCATCTGCTGGTAGTGGCGAACGAGGAGTTCTCGGCCCACGCTCGGGCCTTCGCCACGAGCCTGCGCGATCCGCTGGTCACGGAAGGGGGCCGGCGCGCGCGCCTTCTGCGATTGGCCGGTCGGGCCGGCGAGGTAGAACGGGCGCTCGTGACCTCGGAGGCGTCCGCCGCCGTCCGTGCGCTGTGGGCCGGCGTGCGGGACACGCTGGAACTGCTGAAAGACAGGTTTTGGGGCAGGGGGTAGGGGTTAGGGGTTAGGGGTTAGGGGTTAGGAGCCGGAGACGGGGCGCACCTGGCAGCGCGGTTCGCATCGGTAACCGCCCGCAATCGCACCGTGCGAACTCACACGCGTGCGTCGTGCAGGACCGCTCGCCAGTTCGTGGCGCAAGCCTTGCTGCTCGTCGCCACCGGAGACCGTTGCCTAACCCCTAACCCCTAACCCCTAACCCCAAACCCCTAACCCCTACATCTGTCTCAGCGCCCCGCCTTGACCACCTGGTCGAGCACCTCGAGCCGCAGCGAGGGGTTGCGCTTGAGCGGCGCGGGCATCGGCTGGTCGGGCACCCAGATGAAGTCGGGATGCTCCTGGGCGCTCTTGCCAAGCCACGTGCTGTTCACGACGCGGTTCCGCTGATCGAGGAAGATGCGATAGGTGTACTCGATGGCGGCCGGCTTGGTGCCGCGGAAGGTCGGGGGCGCGTAGTAGGCGTAGGTGACGCGGGCCCGGATGTCGTAAGCGCGCTGCTCCCGGTTGAGGCTCTGCGTGTAGGTCCAGCCGACGACCGGCAGGTTGTTGACGTGCTCGTTGGCGTCCTTGTCGCAGACGATGCCCTTCTCGCGCTCCAGATGGTCGAGCATGATGCGATGGAAGTTGTGCGGCAACACGTCGGCGTAGTCCTGGGCGAGCTGTTGCTGCGAGCGCCCGCTGGCCGGGTCGTAGCGGTGGCCGCCGTCCTAGGCGCCGTAGAAGCGCGGGTTCCTCGGGTTCTGCATCTTGGCGGCGGTGGAGAGATAGGCCTCGGTGTAGAGCCCCTTGAGATCGGCGCCGGTAAACGTCAGCGTTTTCTGGTTGGTCCGGACGAGTTCGTAGGAGTCGGGCCCCAGCGCCTCCTGCTTCGGCGCGGATGCGGCCCCGTTGCACGTCAGCCGGCACTTGGTGACCGTCCGGCTCAGAGGCACCACGATCTTCTCGGGCGGTTCAGGCACGAGAATGGCGGCGGCGGCCCATCCGTTGCAATGGCCCCACCAGTCCACCTGAACGGTCTGCCATCCGCGCTCGCCGTCGGCGTTGGTCGACGGGACCTGGGCGACGTTCTCGCGTCCCGGCACCATCCACGGGGCCATGTTGTGCCCCAGCTTCCAGCGCCACACGAGCTGCGGCCGGCCGAAGTCGCTGTCGCCTCCGGGCATCAGCGTCTGGGCAACGGAGCTGCCTTCCCAGGCGGCGGCGCCGGGGTTCCGGCCCTGCGTGGACATCACGTAGGTGTCGTAGAGTTCCATCGGCGACAGGCCCTCCGGCCCGTAGGCCCTGAAGGACAGGCTGCAGGTCTGGAAGGGCCAGTAGGTCGAAGACCACGGCTTCTTGCTGTCGGGAAGCTGCTGCGAGGCCGAGACCTGACCCTGGAAGAGCGGGTAGGAGCCGCTCGGCGAGCGGTTCGCGACCTGCCAGATGTCGGAGCGCGTGTACTCCTGCCCCCTGGTGTTGTTCGTGACCGGCAGCTCGGCGGTGCGATTGCGCAGGTCCGAATAGCCGCTGTCGGCGGTGGGCCGCCGGCCCATGCTGCGGGACACAGCGAGCGCCACGCTGTCGCCGTCGTCGGTCGGGTCAAGCGTCAGCCAGTCCTGGGCAGCGGAAGGTGCCGCACACAGCAGGAAAGCCAGGCAGAGCGTCGTCAGGGTCGAGGGCTTGTTCATGGGTTGTCTCCCGTTGAGCCGGCGGTTCACTTCACATCCACCAGCCATGCCTTCATGCTCCCATTCTCGGAGTATAGAAACCAGGGTGCCGCCGGGGTCCAGAGCTGCTGAAACCCGTTGCGGTCGCTCGCTCTCGTGACGGTGCACTCCAGCACCTCGGCGGAGGGCGCCAGCGGCACCTTCACCCGGTCGTCGCCCGGCTGGAGCCGGACCGCCCTGGTGCGCTGGACCAGATCGCGGGCGAAAAACGCCGTGCCCTGCTGCTCCGTGACCTCGAAGCGCTCTTCGAGTACGGGCTGCCTCACGTCGGCCGCCGGTCCGAACAACGGGAAATCGCCGGGCACCAGCGATAGCTCATTGATGACGGGGTAGGGCGCGGTCGAGCGCCGGGTATAGTCGAGGCTCTCCAACTCTCCCGAGCGGGCCGGATCCCGATAGGCGGCGCGCACCAGCGAGAGCGAACGCAGCGCGCCGTCGGGCTGGCGCTCTCCGAGGAAGAGCAGACCGGCCACGCCGTTTCCCGAGGAGCCGAGCTGTTCGGCCTTGATGCGGAAGATCTCCAGATTGCGGTCGGTGACCCGCTCGAGCACCTTGAATCGCCAGGTGACCGGCGTCGACCACGCGGCCTCATTCGAACGGGGACCTGGCACGCCTCCGTTCAGAATCTGGTAC
>CAZSVK010000584.1:0-2992 GCA_964610245.1 uncultured bacterium | reverse complement strand
CATCTCGCGGTCGGTCACGTCCATCGCGTGGCTCCACAGGCCGCCCTCGCCCAGTTCCTCTCCGTGAGGTGACAGCACGACCAGCACCGTCTTGTCCGCAAGGCCGCGCGCCTCGAGCGATGACGTGAAGTGATCGAGCCAGGCGTCGGCATAGCTGAGGGCGCCGTCGTAATGAGCTCCCAGGTGGGCGACGTCCGCGACCGAGAGTTGCAGTTCGCCCGGCGCCGGGGGCTCGACCGGCATCGTGGCGACGGGGGAAGCGCCGGTCCCGGCGCCTGGAACGGCGGGGATGAGGGGCGCCTGATAGCGGGCCACGAGCTTGCCCATGCGTTCGGGCTCGAGCGGCCCCGTACGGACCCGGTTGCCGAGCCAGCCCACGGTGTCGAGGTTCGAGAAGAGCCCCGCGGTGTGGACGGGGCCGGAGTAGAGCGGATCGAACCGCTCCGCAAAGCCCAGCGGCGGGGTCCATGGGCAGTGCACGTCGTAGCCTTGCACCACCAGGAAGAACGGCCGGCGGGCCGCGGCGCCGGGCGGCTGCGAACGATCGAGCCACTGCAGGGCAGGAGGGACGGTGTCGCAGAACGAGCCGAACATGGCCTCGTCCCGGTAGGTGTCGAAGCCCCGCTGCACACCGAACAGGTGATGGAGGTGACCTCCGCCGACGAACGCCGCCGTCCGGTAGCCGTTGGCCGCGAAGATGGAGGCCAAGGTCGTGGGCGAGGCATCGAGGTAGCGGTTTCCGGCGCCCACGTGATGGGCGGTCGGGTAGAGCGACGTGAAGATCGAGGCGAAGCTGGGCAGCGTCCCGGTCGACTGGGCAAACGCGTCTTCGAACAGCGTGCCGCTCCGGGCGACGCGATCGAGCGCCGGGGTGGTCGGCCTGTGGTATCCGTAACACCCGACCCTGTCCGCCCGCAGGTTGTTGATGCAGAACAGGACGATGTTCGGGCGGCTGTCCGCGGCCAGCGCGGGGCGGGCCAGCAGTAGCATCAGGCAGAGGCCGCGGGCGAGTCGAACGGTGCCGGCACTCTGCATGACGCAATCAGGCTAGCACGGTGCCGGCCGCTTTCCCTGCGCGGCGGCGAACCCGGAGCAGCAGCGCGGAGAGGCCCGCTCGCTTCGCGCAAGGCCTTGCCGCGGGACGGGTTTCGTCGCCGTCTCAGTCCGCGGCGAACAGATCGGCGGTCAGTTCGGAATCGTCCGGGAAGGGGCTCTGTTCGGCAAACTCGATGGCCCGGGCGAGCCGGTCTTCCTCCTCTCGCTCGATCCGGAGCCGCGTCTCGTCCGGCAGCCGCCGGCCGGCCAGTCGCACCGGGTCTGCCGCCAGCCAGGGCTCGGCCTCGGCCCGACTCCGGTAGCCGGCGTCGAAATCGGTACCGGGCCCGACGTGTTCACTCCAACGATAGCAGGTGACCTCGAGGAACCGAGGGCCCGACGGGCCTTGGCGGATGGCCTCCACGGCGGCCCCGGCCCGCGCGAGCAGCGTGTCCAGGTCCCGGGAATCGAGGCTCTCCGCCGGCAGCCCGTGCGCGCGCGCCAGCTCGGCGATCCCCCGGTTGGCCTGGCGGGCTTCGAGGCGGGCGTGGACGGCGTAGAAGTTGTTCTCGCAGACGAAGAGGATCGGGAGCCGTTCGAGCCGCGCGAAGTTGAGGCTCTCGTGGAAGACGCCCTCCTCGACCGCGCCGTCGCCGAAGAAGCTGGCAACGACCAGGTCCTTGCCTTGCATCTTGGCGGCCAGGGCATAGCCGGTGGCCAGCGGGATCGAACTCGAGACGATGGCCGAAGCGCCCATGACGCCGGCGTTTACATCGATGAGATGCATCGAACCGGCCTTGCCCTTGGCGCACCCCGTGGCCTTCCCGTAGAGTTCGGCCATCATCGCGTCGAGATCGCCGCCCTTGGCGAGGTAGAGCGCGTGACAGCGGCAACTGCCGAACACGACGTCGTCGGGCCGCAGCGCCTGGCACACGGCCACGGAGACCGCCTCCTGGCCCAGCGAGAGGTGGATCGGGCTCACGATCTTGTCCGAGGGGTAGATCCGGGCGATCTCTTCCTGCACGCGGCGGATGCGGTAGAGCATCCGGTAGACGGTCTCGGTCACTCGGGCCCCCCGGGGCCCGTCGCCGCCCGCGACGCGAGGAACGAGGCATAGGTCCGTTCGAGCCCCTGGCGCAGCGAGGTGGTGGGCCGCCACCCCAGGTCTCTCAGCGGCGAGGAGTCGAGGCTCTTGAGCGGCATGCCGTCGGTCCTGGCGTGGTCGAAGCGGAGTTGCCCGCGAAAGCCCACGACCTCCCGGATCTCCTCGGCCAGCGCCGAGATGGTGACGCTCTCGCCGTTGCCCAGGTTGAGCGGGGCCGCGGAGCTGTACCGATCGACAGCCACGATGCAGGCCTCGGCCAGATCGTCGGCGAAGATGAACTCTCGCACGGCGGCGCCCGTGCCCCAGACTTCGACGTGCGAGTCGCCCCGGCCCTTCGCGTCGTGCATCTTGAGGATCAGGGCGCCGATGACGTGCGAGTCGTCGGTGCTGAAATCGTCGCCGACGCCATAGGGATTGGCCGGGATTCCCACGATGTAGTCGTCGCCGTACTGCTGCCGGTAGGACTGGCAGAGCTTGAGCCCGGCCAGCTTGGCCACGCCGTAGGGCTCGTTGGTCGGCTCCAGGGGGCCGGTGAGCAGGTGCTCGGGCCGCATCGGCTGCGGGCACAGCTTCGGATAGGCGCAGCAACTGGCCAGGTAGAGCAGCTTCGGTACCTTTTCCAGGTGCGCGGCATGCACCAGGTTGGTGGTCCGCATCAGATTGTCGACCATCAGGTCCGCGGGTACTCGCTGGTTGAGATCGATCCCCCCGGACATGCTCAGGGCGTCGACGACCACCCAGGGGCGGGCATCCCGGAGGAAGCGCCGGACGTCGCGGAGGTCGCGCAGGCCGACGCCGCCGTCTTCGGGCGTGACCCGGGAATGGCCGCGGGCGGCCAGCCGCCTGACGATG
>CAZSVK010000583.1:0-3005 GCA_964610245.1 uncultured bacterium | reverse complement strand
CATCCCTGACCCCCACCAGCCAGCCCCTATCCGC
The DNA here is from genome assembly GCA_964610245.1 of uncultured bacterium. Taxonomy (GTDB): domain Bacteria; phylum Muiribacteriota; class UBA6191; order JACPRK01; family JACPRK01; genus CAZSVK01. The sequence continues at coordinate 2,971 of CAZSVK010000583.1, read as the reverse complement.
TAACCCCTAGCCCTGCTGTAAGCTGGAGGGGACGTCCGCCGGCGGTACGGCCTCGCGCGGTGGGCAGTAATGGCAACGTTAGTGTGCGACCACCGGGAGAACTTCGTATGGGCTCCAGCGAAATCTTGCCTCCCTTGACGGATACCCTCGACGGCTTGCGGACCTCCTATGCGCGCCACGTCCGCTATTCGCTGGGCCGCGCCGGGGAGACGCTCGCCGAGGAGGACCACTTCCGGGCCCTCGGGCTGGCCCTGCGCGACCGCCTGGTCGAGCGGATGCTCCGAACGGAGGAGCGCTACGCCGCCAGCGGCGCCAAGCGGCTCTACTACCTCTCGATCGAATTCCTGATGGGGCGCTCGCTCGGCAACAACCTCGGCAACCTGGGCTTGCTGGAGACCTGCCGCGCGCTGGCTCGCGAGCTGGGGGTCGACTTGACCGCTATCGAGGAGCTGGAGCCCGACGCCGCGCTCGGAAACGGCGGCCTCGGAAGGCTGGCCGCCTGCTTCCTGGATTCTCTCGCGACCCTGCAGATGCCCGGCTACGGCTACGGTATCAACTACGAGCACGGGCTGTTCCGCCAGCGGATCGACAACGGCTACCAGCGCGAGCAGCCCGACAACTGGCTGGGCCGTGGCACGCCCTGGACGCTCGAGCGGCCCGACCAGGCCTGTCTCGTGCCGCTCTACGGCCGCATCGAGCACGCGGTCGATCGCCACGGCGCCTACAACCCGATGTGGCTCGACTGGGAGCTGCTGATCGGCGTGCCCCACGACATGCCGGTGGTGGGTCACGGCGGCGGCACCGTCAACGTGCTGCGGTTGTTCTCGGCGCGCGCCTCGATGGACCTCGACTTCGGCAAGTTCAGCGAGGGTGACTACATCAGCGCGGTCGAGCAAAAAATCGCCTCCGAGCGCGTCACGAAGGTGCTCTATCCCTCCGACACCGTCCGCTCGGGCCAGGAGCTGCGCCTGACCCAGGAGTACTTCCTGGTCGCCTGCGCCATCCGCGACATCGTGCGCCGTTTCGACGCCGCCCACTCCGACCTTTCGTCGCTTCCCTGCAAGGTCGCCATCCAGCTCAACGACACCCATCCCGCCCTGGCCATAGCCGAGCTGATGCGCCTCCTGGTCGACGAGAAGAACCTGGGCTGGGACCAGGCCTGGCAGCTCGCCGAGGCGACGTTCGGCTACACCAACCACACGCTCTTGCCCGAGGCGCTCGAGAAGTGGCCCGTGACGCTGGTCGAGCGCCTGCTGCCCCGCCATCTCCAGGTCATCTACGAGATCAACCACCGCTTCCTGCAGACGGTGCGCACCCGCTGGCCCGGCGACGACGCTCGAGCCGCCCGGATGTCGCTCGTCGAGGAAGGCGACACCAGGCGCGTGCGCATGGCCCACCTGGCCCTCGTCGGCAGCCACTCGGTCAACGGGGTGTCGAAACTGCACAGCCGCCTGCTGGCTCGCAACCTCTTCTCCGACTTCTCGGAGCTGTGGCCCGGGCGCTTCAACAACAAGACCAACGGCGTCACCCAGAGACGATGGCTCCTCTGGGCCAACCCGCGGCTGGCCTCCCTGATAACCTCGGCAATAGGCGACGCCTGGATCCGCGATCTCGACAAGTTGAAGGCGCTGGAACCCTTCGCCGAGGACGCTGGCTTCCGGGCCCGGTTCCGGGCGATCAAGCACGAGAACAAGCAACGCCTGGCGACCCTCATCGCCGAGACCTCCGGCGTGCAGGTCATGCCCGACGGGCTCTTCGACGTCCAGGCCAAGCGCATCCACGAGTACAAGCGGCAGCTCCTGCATGTGATGTACGTCGTGCACGAGTTCCTCTCCCTGGTGGAGGATGGACGGGCGCCCGCCGTGCCCCGCGTGCACGTCTTCGCCGGGAAGGCCGCTCCCGGCTATCGAGCGGCGAAGCTCCTCATCAAGCTCATCCACGAGGTGGCGCGCGCGGTCAATTCAGAGCCGGCCACCCGCGACCTCCTGCGCGTGGCGTTCGTGCCCGACTACCGAGTCACCGCCGCCGAGCGCATCATCCCCGCGGCCGACCTGAGCGAGCAGATCTCCACCGCGGGCAAGGAGGCCTCGGGCACCGGCAACATGAAGTTCGCGCTGAACGGGGCGCTCACGATCGGCACGCTCGACGGCGCCAACATCGAAATCCTCGAGGAGGTCGGCGCCGCCAATATCTTCATCTTCGGGCTCACCGCGGGGCAGATCGCCGACGCCGTGCGGGAGCGCTCCTATGACCCCCGCGAGGCCTGCCGCCGGTCGCCGGCCGTGAATCGCGTCGTCCAGGCGCTCGTCGGCGATCGGTTCTGTCGCTCCGAACCCGGCCTGTTCCGGCCGCTGGAGGCGAGCCTGCTCGATGCCGGCGACGAGTACTTCCACCTGGCCGATCTCCCCTCGTACATCGAGGCCCAGGAACGGGCCAGCCAGGAGTACCTGGAGCCCGAGGAGTGGACGCGGAAGGCGGTGCTGAACGTCGCCCGGATGGGCCCGTTCTCGAGCGACCGCACCATCCGCGAGTATGCCAGCGACATCTGGGGCCTCGCGCCCGTGTTGGAGTGAGCGGGCCGGTCAAGAGCTAGTAACGTCCGCGTTATCTACGAGTCGGGCCGGACAATGCCCCACGGCCGGATGCTCCGGGTGCCTTCGAGGCGCGCCCGTTACTGGCTCGCGAGCGGCAAGCGGACCGGTCTGTCGGATGGCACTATCACGAAGAAGCCGGTGCCCGGCTGCAGCAGCCTGGGGGGAGTGAGCCCGGGCAGGTGAGCCCTGAAGACCCCCTTTCCGTTGCCGCCCGGGGACACGTCCATCACCAGAGCCGCTCCGGCGAGCGCGAGCATCCCGGAGGTATCCAGCCCGGGGGGCACTCCGCGTGGCAGACCCACGAGGTTCGCCCCCCGCAGCAAGCGCCGTTGCAGGGCCGTCTCGGGCCAGGCTCTGCCGTTCAGGGCGACACGGGC
>CAZSVK010000582.1:0-3007 GCA_964610245.1 uncultured bacterium | reverse complement strand
CCCTAACCCCTGACCCCCAACCCCTACCTCCCGGCCACTCCGTGCGGAAAGCGCCGATACGCTTCCCACCAGAGTTCCCAAGCCTCGAGACTGCACCCCATCTCCTGCTGGCCGGTAATCTTCTCGAGCGCCCGCGCGGCCACGGCGGCCCTGCCGGTCTCGCTGTAACCGAGCATGTCGATGAGCGGACGGATGGCGCGAGGGTCGCCCAGATTGCCCAGCGCCACGGCGGCACGTTCCCGGACGTACGGGTTGATGTCCCGCAGCGCCCGCATCAGCGCGCTGACGGTGGGCTGCCCCGGATAGCGGGCCAGTTCGGTGACTGCCGCCTGCCGCTCCAGCGGATAGCCCTCGCGGTCCAGCAACTTCGAGGTCTGCTCGACCCGATCGAAACTGCCGTTGAGGTTCTTCACCCGCGTGAAAGGCCCGTCGTGGCCCAGCCGGAAGGTCACCTTCAGGCCACCCGGGACCTCCTGCGGAATCGTCGGGTGATTGAGCGCCTCCAGCACCGGGCCCGATCGGAAGGGCGGCTCCCATCGCGGCTGGTCGTTGGCCGGACCGGCGCCTGCCAGGCAGAACGCAAGCCCAGCAAACGCGAGGGCGCGGCGGACCGGACGGGCTCCGAATCGGTTCATCGCCCCTGTCGTTAGCGCAGAGGGCCGAGCTCGTCAAACGTCGCCTCGAGCCTCGAGCCTCGAGCCTCCCGATGACAGGGAGGGTGCGGGCGGGTTACTCTGGGGAACAGGCAAAGGAGCGGCCCGGTGAAGCGCAATCAGACACGTACCGACTGCATCGTGGTGGGGGCGGGAATCGTGGGATGCGCGATCGCGCTGGGGCTGGCGAGGAAGGGCCACCGCCCCCTCGTGGTGGAGCGCGAGAACGAGTGCGGCATGGGCTCGACCCGGGCTAGCTCGGGCATCGTCCACGAGGGCGATCCCGACCCTGCCGCGGCGCTCGTGGCGAGCGAGGGGCGCCGGTTGTGGCAAAGCTGGCCCGAACTCCTGCAGGTCGAGGATCCGCTAGGCATGGCCCGATTCCGGGAGGTCGGGGTGCTCTGGCTTGCGCCCGGCAGGGTCACGGACCTCGAGCCTTCCATTCGACATCGCAAGACGCTGGGCGCGCCGGCGGAGCTGCTCGACCGGGAGAAGCTGTCGGTCCGCTACCCCGACCTTCGCGTGCCGGAAGAGGCGCCGGGCGTCACCGGCATCCTCGAGCCCGAGTCGGGCTACGTCGATGACCCGGCCCTGGCCGCGCACAATCTACGGCTGGCGGCCGAGGCCGCCGGGGCGCGTTTTCTGTTCGCCACGAAGGCGACCGACATCACCTGGCGCTTCACGGAGAACGCGGGCACGGCGCGCGAGCTCACGGGAGTGGTCACGTCGAGCGGCGCGGCGCTCTCGGCGCCGGTGGTCGTCAACGCCGCCGGCCCGAGTTCGTGGCAGGTCGGCCTGCTCGCCCAGGCCCCGCTCGCCCTCTCCACCGCGCCGGTGCGGGTGCCCTTCCTCGAGGGAACGGCGCCCGCGGTGGGAAGATCCGCCACGCCGCTCCCGGTCCTGATGGATCTCGCGAGCGGAATCGCCTGCAAGCCCGACCCGTTCCGCTTCCGACTGGAGGGGCTGGGCGCGCGCGATCGGCTCGACTTCCATGTCGATCCGGACCGGCCCGACCCGGTTGTGCCCGCCGCTCTGAGAAAGCGGATGCTGGCCGCCCTGTCGGCACGGCTTCCGTCGATGAAGCTCCACTCGCCGCGGCCGCTGGTCGGAGTGCGGGACGTGACGGTCGTGGACGGCAAGCCGCTCCTGGATCGCACCGACGTGGAAGGCTACTTCGTCGCCATCGGGCTGGGAGACCTGGGCTTCCGGGCCGCCCCCGCGCTGGGCTGGCTGACGGCCGAGTTGGTCGACGCCGTGAACCAGGGGCACGACCACGACTCCAGCCCGCTCGTGGTGCGGTTGCCGGTGTCGGGCGACCTGTTCGACCTGGGCGCCTTCAGCCGGCTCAGAAGGCTTCGGTGAGCGGGTTCAGCTCTTCGAATCGACGCCGAACTGCTTGACCAGTCCGTAGATGGCCAGGAAGTAGGAGAGCACTCCGAAGCCCGCGATCTGTCCCATCGCGACGGGCGCGATCATCGACTTTCGCCGGAACTCCTCGCGAGCGTGGATGTTCGACATGTGGACCTCGACGACGGGGACGTTGCACGCCTCGACCGCGTCGTGGAGCGCGATGCTGGTGTGGGTGTAGGCGCCGGGATTGAAGATCACGGCGGCGACCTTGCCGGGAGCGGCCTTCTCGCCGGTGGCGTACTTCTGCAGCATGTCGATCAGCTCGCCCTCGTGGTTGGACTGCTTGACGACCAGTTCGATTCCGAAGCCGGCGGCGTACTTGACCAGCACAGCGTTGAGCTGGTCATAGCGGACCGTGCCGTAGATCTCGGGCTTGCGCTCGCCCAGCAGGTTGATGTTCGGACCGTGCAAGAGCAGGAACTTCATCTAGTTGGCCCCTCCACCGCCGAGCTTCTCTCTCAGGAGCTTGTTGACGAGACCCGGATTGGCCCGGCCCTTCGTCGCCTTCATCACCTGGCCCACGAGGAACCCCAGAGCGCTGGCCTTGCCTCCACGGTAGCTCGTGACCGCCTCGGGATTCGAGGCCAGGACGGCGTCGACCGCCGTGGTCACGGCCGACTCGTCCGAGATCTGCTGCAGCCCGCGCTCCGAGACCACCTGGGCCGGCTCCCGACCGGTCGCGGCCATCTCGGCGAAGACCTCCTTGGCGATCTTGCCGCTGATGGCGCCGGAGTCGATGAGCTTCACCAGGGCGGCCAGCGACCGCGGCGAGACCCGGCTCTGGCCGAGCGTCAGGCCATCGCGATTGAGAGCGCCCAGCAGCTCGCTCTGGAGCCAGTTGGAGATCGCCTTGGGGTTGTCGTGCGCGGCGACGGCAGCTTCGAAGAAGTCGGCCAGCTCCTTCTGCGCCGTGAGCACGCCCGCATCGTAGGGGGTGCGGCCGA
>CAZSVK010000581.1:0-3007 GCA_964610245.1 uncultured bacterium | reverse complement strand
AGCACCTGGCCAAGGAAGAGGGCGAGGAAGGCCGCAAGAAGATCAACCAGTACACCCGCTACGGCACCGTCGGCATCGGCGCCCTTCAGGCTCTCGGCCTGGCCTACTGGCTCGAGAACGCCAGCGGGCAGATGGGCGGCGGGCTGGTGCTCCAGCATGGTTGGGGCTTCCGTCTCACGGCGGTCCTGACGCTGACGGCAGGCACGTCGTTCATCATGTGGCTCGGTGAGCAGATGACGGCCAAGGGCATCGGCAACGGAATCTCGCTGCTCATCACGGCGGGCATCGTGGCCGGATTGCCGTCCGCCATCGCGCACTCCGTCGTGACCTTCCGCGTGACCGAGTTCGATCCCGCGGGCATCCTGCAGTTGCTGGTCATCTGCGCCATCGTGGTCGTCACGACCGCGGCGGTGGTGTCGATCCAGGATGCGGTCCGCAAGATCCCCGTCCAGCACGCCAAGCGCGTGGTCGGCCGGCGGGTCTACGGCGGCGCCAACACGCATATCCCCCTGCGGGTCAACCAGGCGGGCGTCATCCCGGTCATCTTCGCCAGCTCGGTGATGATGTTCCCGACCCTCATCCTGAGCTGGTACTCGAACATCAGCGGGAAGGGCACCGGCGACGACTGGGTCACGACGATCATCGGGTTGCTGCGCTGGGGCGAACCGGTCTACCTGATCCTCGAGTGCGTGCTGATCATCTTCTTCACCTACTTCTACACGGCAATCCTGCTGAACCCGAAGGAGATGGCGGACAACCTGAAGAAGTACGGCGGGTTCGTGCCGGGCATCAGGGCCGGCCGGCGCACAGCCGACTACATCGATCGCATCCTGAACCGCGTCACGCTTTGCGGGGCCGTTTTCCTGGCCGCGATATCGGTGTTGCCTCAGGTCCTCTACAAGTACATGAACGTTCCGTTCTACTTCGGTGGCACGGCGCTGCTCATCGTGGTCGGTGTGGTTCTGGACACAGTGCGGCAGATGGAATCGCACATGGTCACGCGCCATTACCAGGGATTCATGAGGAGGGGCTGAGATGTTCAACATGCTCATCATGGGACCTCCGGGAGCCGGCAAGGGCACCCAGGCCCAGGTCATCGCCAGACGGCTCGGCCTCAAGCACCTGGCCTCGGGCGACGTGGTTCGCGCCGAGGTGGGTGGCAAGACCGAGAAGGGCACCCAGGCCAAGGCCTACATGGAGGCCGGAAAGCTCGTGCCCGACGAACTGATGACCAGCATGGTGGGCGGACACATCAAGGCCGCGTGCGAGTCCGGTGCCGGAGTGGTTCTGGACGGCTATCCGCGCACGTTGCCGCAGGCGCGGTCGCTTTCGCAGATGCTGGAGACCGAGAAGTTGGAGATGCACGCGGTGGTGAACCTCAAGGTTAACCATGACGTGCTCCTGGACCGGCTGGTCTACCGGCTGAGCTGCCCGAAGTGCTATCGGGTCTTCCACCAGAAGAACAATCCTCCGAAGGTGGCGGGGAAGTGCGACGACTGCGGGACGGCGCTAGCGAGCCGGCCGGACGACAACGAGACGGTCATCCGAGAGAGGCTGCACGTCTACTCGGAGCAGACCGAGCCGGTGCTTGCGTACTATCGGGAGCGCGGGCTGCTCGAGGAGTTCGACGGCGCGGGTCCCATCGAAGAGGTTTCTGAATGTGTGGTGCAGTACCTGAAGAGGAAGAAAGGGGCGTGACGCTCAAGAGCCCGGCAGAGCTCGAGATCATGAGGGTCGCAGGCCGCTACGTGGCGGAGATCCTCCTGGAGGTCTCGGAAGCTGTGAAGCCGGGTGTGAGCACGCTCGCTCTCGACAGGATGGTCGAGGAGGCAATCCGGAGGCGAAAGGCCAAGTCGCCTTTCCTGGGCTACCAGCCCCATCGTGGGATGCCGCCCTATCCGGCCTCGATCTGCACATCGATCAACGACGAGGTGGTGCACGGAATACCAAGCGCTAAGGTCATCCTCCAGGAAGGCGACATCATCGGGCTGGACTTCGCCCTGATCCACGAGGGTTACGTGGCTGACGCCGCGGTGACCCTGCCGGTGAGCAAGGTGACGAAACAGGTGCAGCGGATGCTGTCGGTGGGCCGGCAGGCCCTGCTGGAGGGCATCCTGAGGTGCCAGCCGACGGAGAGGCTCAACGACATCGGGAACGCGGTCCAGACGTACGCCGAGAAGCACAAGCTATCGGTCGTGAGAGATTACATGGGCCACGGGGTCGGCAGGCAGATGCACGAACCGCCCAGCGTCCCCAATTTCGGCAAGGCCGGGACGGGTATCAAGCTCAGGCCCGGGATGGTGATAGCGATCGAGCCGATGCTGAACGCGGGTGCGAAGGAGACCAAGGTCGCCGACGATGGATGGACGGTCAAGACAGCTGACGGATCGCTCTCGGTGCATTTCGAGCACACCGTGGCGATCACCGAGCGGGGACCGGAGATATTGACGAAACTCTGAGGCTCGAGCGTCGAGCCCCGAGCCTCCAAGGAGCAGGGAAATGAAAGTCAGGGCATCAATCAAGAAGATCTGTGACAAGTGCAAGTTCGTGAGGCGCAAGGGCGTCATCCGAGTCTATTGCATCATTGCGAAGCACAAGCAGCGCCAGGGCTGATTGGGCCAAGGCCGGAACACACATTAGCGAAGGAATCTGAGAAATGGCCCGTATTGCAGGTGTCGATCTACCAGCCAAGAAGCGCATCGAGATAGCTCTGCGCTACATCTACGGAATCGGTCCGACGAGGTCCAAGCAGGTCATCGCGGAGACCGGAGTCAATCCGGACACGCGCGTGAAGGACCTGTCCGAGACGGACATCAACAAGCTCATCAAGGCCGTCAACGCCATCGGCAAGATCGAGGGCGAGCTGCGGCGCGAGGTGACGTTCAACATCAAGCGTCTGATGGACATCGGTGGTTATCGGGGGCTGCGTCACCGCCGCGGCCTGCCGGTGCGCGGCCAGCGTACGCGCACCAACGCGCGCACGCGCAAGGGCAAGAAGAAGACCGTC
>CAZSVK010000580.1:0-3010 GCA_964610245.1 uncultured bacterium | reverse complement strand
TCTCGGGAATCTCGAAGGTCAGGATGGAGACCGGCTTGGTGATGAAGATCGTGTGGCTCTTGTCGAAGTAGGGCCGTCGCGGCTGCATGCCTGACTTGACACCCTCCAGCAGGTCGAGGAGTCGCGCCAGCATGCCCGCCACCGGGCCGGCCCCCTGGCTCTCGGGATGCTGGGCCACCCGAGGGCCTGGCGCCGTGCCCCACGCGGTCCACGATTTCTGGGGATAGTTGGGAGTGTCGAGCACCGGCGGTTCGGTGCCCATGTAGAGCTTGTCGCCCGGGGCCTCCTCGGGGAGCAGCAGCAACGGGCCGCGCGCGTGGACGCGACCCTTGACGCCCGGGACGATGGTGCAACGGCCGCCGCGCTGCAGGTCGTTGAGCGCGTAGTCCTCGGTCGGCGGCGCCATGAACGAGAAGAGCGCGAACTCGCAGGCCGGCGGCGTCGTATCGGTGACGTTCAGATCCTGGCTGCGCAGGTAGCGCTGGCTGAACTCGAAAGGTCCCTTGGAGCCTTTGGCCAGGACCTCGACCACGAAGGGCGCCTTCAGGTCCCAGGGAAACAGGTCTTTCGCGCCGTCGCCGAAGCCTGCCTCCGAGTAGTAGACCTTGGGCGAATAGGCCGCCGCCCGCGCGAAGAACGGGCCGGCCACCACCTTCACTCCGGTGAGCTCGACCAGGCCCGCGGTCTTGGCCGCGGCCGCCATCGTCACCGGCACCTTGTCGATGAAGTCGATCGTCTGCTTGGCGTCGAGCATCTGGATCGGCGCGCCGGTGCCCACCGTCGCGCGGGCGGCGTCGAGGGCATCGAGCAGCGCGGTCACCCAGGCCGGTTTCGGATCGGCGGTGCCGACCGACAGCGTGCCGAGCGCGAGGAACACCTCGTCGGAGGCCAGATCGGCCAGCGCCGAGGCCTGCAACGAGCGGATCAGACGGCCCACCTGCTTGTAGTCGGACGACGACAGGAACTGGAACGTGAAGACCATCGAGCCCAGGAGCAGGCAGCAAATCAAGGCGATGGGCAGCACGACACCCCGGTTGCCCGGCTGGAATCGGAGCATCACCTCAGCCCTCCTCGTCCCAGTTCCAGGATGCGGTTTCGACACCAGAGCTTGGTCACCACCGTGGTCACGGAAGTCTGATCGACCGAGGCCGTGGTGGCCGGCTCGCCCATCGTCACGTCGACGATCAGGCAGGCCACCGTGGCGCCCGGCAGGCGCGCCTTCGGATCGGCCGCCGCCACCAGCCGGTAGGTACGGTCGGGTTGAGGCACGGCCGCGACGGGCCACGCGCGCAGGCGCGCGAGCCCCTTCACCAGCACGCGGTTGCTCTGTTCGCCCGCGGCACTGCCGGAGGTCAGCACCGTCACCGAGCGCGAGCAGGGCCGCAGGTTCGAGCCGGCAGGCGCCGCGCCGACCTTGTACTCGATGCGGCGCAGGGTCGGCGTCGAGGAGGCGCTGAGGCCCGATTCGTTGCGCGTCGAGCGAACGACGAAACCGACCGCCCTGTCGGCGGCGCCCGCGGTCGAGTCGAAGGGCGCGCCGTCCTCCAGATAGACCAGCTCGTTCACGTCTTCCGTGAGAGTCTCCAGGAAGCTCCGCAGGTCGGTCTGCGCGCCGCTCGCCCGGCGGGAGACCTCGAGCATGCGGCTGCCCCTGCTGAGCAAGCCTATGATGCCGACGAGCACGACGACGCCCAGGGCGCCGAAGAAGATCATCTCGATCAGCGTCGTCGCCCGGCGGCTGCCTGCGCTGGCGAAGTGGTTCATGGCGAGCCCGTGAGCGGCAACAGCCCGAAGACGAGCTGCAGCGAGGAGGGCCTCTCGCGACCGGCCTCGGGACCGGCTGCCGCCTGCGGCTCCATCCAGCGGGCGTCGAGAGTGGCCACGCGAAGCCGGCTGCTGCCGGCGGGCTCCAGTCTCAGCTGGGTTGCGACCCGGGCCTGCTCGGGACTGTACCGGGCGTCGATCGTGAGATCCGGAGCGGCGCCGGCCAGCCGCTCCAGCACGTTGCCGGCGAGCGGTTTCCAGTCATGGGCGAGCGCGTCGGGTTGCGCCCCGGCGGCCAGCGCCATCCTGGATTCGTACATCTCGTCGCGAGCGGCCAGGACGGCGAGGTACTCGAAGCGGGAGCGTTGCTCGGTGTCCCTCTCCTGGAAAAGCAACGTCAGCAGAGGGATTGCGACCGCTGCAACAACCAGGGCCGCCACCAACACCTCTGCCGCAAACGAGCCCGACCGGATACGTCGAACCAAGCAACGACCTCCGCGAAATCGCTGTCTCTTTCAGTATAGTCGAATCCCGCACCGAACGGGATCCGGCCGGTTCCAGCGGGAGGGGTGCAATCGGGGGCCGCTTCGGGCATGATCGCGTACGAACCGGGGCCGTCCGGGCCCGGTCTCGCTCACGATGGACGAAGAACTGCGGCGACGGCTTTCCGACGAGGATGCCAGGGAGCGGCTCAAGGCGGTCGAGGAGTTGCTACGCCTGGAGGATCCCGGCCTCATCGACCTCCTGATCGAGCTGCTCTCCGATCCGGCCGTCGCGGTCCATCGGGCCGCGCGCGCGGCGCTCGCCGGGCTGGCGGGCCTCGATCTCGGCCCGCAGCCGGGCGAGTGGCGCGACTGGTGGCAGACCCGGGCCGGGGCGGTGTGCCTGCAGTGCGGCCGGCGCCTGTTCGCCGACAAGCTCTACTACCTGGCCCGGCTGCAGCTCACGTCCGAGCCGCGAGACATCTTCCTGACCGAGAAGGACCTCGAGGCGCACTCCGCCGAGGATCTGCAGCGGGCCGCCGACGAGCTGGCGGGGCTCGACCCGGAAGAGGCGCAGGACGAGGTGTTCGTTCGCCTGCGCGGGTTCCTGTGCCTGGCGTGCAAGCGCGCTCTCGTTCGGCAGGCGCGCTCCGGCGGCGCCGTCGACGAGGATTAGGGGAAGACCGGGGGCTCGAGCGCCCGGCGGTGTTCGGGTGCGCGCGCGGTTCGTGGGGAAACTGGGAGGATCTCGACTTGCCTCTCGG
>CAZSVK010000579.1:0-3028 GCA_964610245.1 uncultured bacterium | reverse complement strand
CTGGTCAAGGTGGGGCGCAACCGCGTCCTGCGGCCTGACAAGACGATCGCCGAGGGCAGCGTGCAGCCGCCAGACCAGGCGCCACACCAGACGGTCACCATCACGAAGGGCGGCCGCTTCCAGCAGTTCGACGAGTACCTGAAGGACGGCTCGAAGTACGTGGTGACGGTGCAGGTGCAGAAGCTCGGCTCCGACTACACCAACCAGCCGAGCGACGCCACGCGACTCGACTTCGTCTTCCGCGCCTCCCAGAACACCTATTCGCGCGACGCGAACCGGGCCGTCAACTTCCGCCAGCTGTACCGTCACGGCCGGTAGCGGGCCGGCAATTCGCAGGGACCTCGTTGGCAGAGCCGCGTCCGGCCGCGGCTCTGCCGCATGCCGGGCACATGGTGTCCGAAACGGCGAAAGAGACCCAATCCGCTCCGTGACGATGCGACCCTTGGCGAAGTCGCGGTTGCGCAGGCACCTCGAACGCGCCGCTCCCGAGTGTCGGACGCGTCAGAACAGTCTCGACGACTCGGCGAGAGGCGCTTCCTGTGCGGCAATCGTCCGGCGAGCAGCCTTGTAGGCCTTCAACAGACGAACCCGGGCCTCACGGAACTGCACGAGGAAGCTCTCGACGTCACTCTTGTCGGATGCGAAGACCTCGCACACTGCGAGCCGCGGGAGGCGCAACTGCACGACCTCGCGCCAGAACGCTTCCCAATCGACACCCGATTCGGGCAGGGAGTACGGCATCGCGTGTAGGTCCCACTTCGCGGGTCGCTCGTTCTCGCTGAGATGGTAGCCCAGCACTCTCGTCGGAAACGCCTGCAAGAACGCAGGTACGGAGTAGTCGAAGAGTGCATGGGAGCAATCGACGCAGACCCCGACTCGTTCGCTCGGCAGGGCCTCCAGGCAGCGTGAGAGATCGGTCGGACGCCCTCCATAGTGCGCGGACAAGGTATTCTCGAGCGCCAGCTTCGTGGCCGCGAGAGTCGCATGACGGAGGAGTTGAGAGACGCTCTCGAGGCAGTAGGCCGTGCGTTCGTTGTACTCGTCCTCCGTGTACGCCTTCAACGGCCCTCCAGGGTGGAGAACGAGGTACGAGACTCCGTGGGCTTCAACGCAGGACTGAACCGCATCAAGGACGGATGAGATTACCTCGACGGCGGTCCTGCGGTCTGCCTGAGTCGGCGCGCTGACGTCGAGTGAGCTCGGCAGGTGGAAAGAGGAGACCCGCACACCCGCCTCTTCGGCAGCACGCATCGCACGCTCCAGGATGGAGCCGAAGTCCGGTGAGCTGTACCACTCCGCGAGGTCAAGCTCCAGGAGACGGACCCCGCCCTCGGCGAGCACACGCACCCTGTCGGCGAGAGGGAGAGGCGATCCCCAAAGCGAAACACTGGACAGGCCAATCGTGGGGATGCCCGGATCGCGGCGCTGGTAATGCATCGGTTGTGGAATGGTCAACTGCTGAACTACTACTCGCAACAATCGGCGCGTCACGCGGAGATTTCGGGCAACATTCCCACAGTCTACAGCCTGCAGTCTCAGCGCGGGCACTTGCCCGCCAACCGGGACAGGTATCACAGAGGCACAGAGACACAGAGAAGTCGGCAGCCTTGATGAAATCAACTCCCCCTCTGTGTCTCCGTGTCTCTGTGTCTCTGTGATTGGTCAACCTCGTTCATGGTCGAATCCTCGCGCCATGCGACGATTTTCGCGAGTAGTAGATCAGTGCGGGCTGCGCCCGCGCTGTGTCTCCGCGATACCTGCTCCGACCGGGAGGCCCGTCTTTCGTCTGGCTGAAACCGATTGAGCCAGGGACGGCGAGGCCCTAGACTGTTGCCGTGCCACGATTCGGTCCAGCCTTGCTCCTCTTGGTCCTATCGACGGTCCCGGCCTCTGCCGGGACCGCGCCTGGCGCACCCGCGGGAAGCCTCCCGGAGCTGGCGTCGCGGGCCGTGCAACCCGCCACGACCGGCGCCGTGCGCCTCTCGCTCGCCGACGCCGTCGCCGGTGCCCTGGGGCGCAACGCCGCCCTGGCGGTGCGCCGGCTCGACCCCGCCATCGCCCGGGCCCGGCTGCTGCAGGAGCAGGGCGCCCTCGACGACTCGGTGACGGCCCAGCTCCAGCGGCAGCACAACGAGACGCCCACGGCCACCTCGCTCAGCGGGGCCACCGTCTCGGAGAACGACAGCCGCCCGACCAACTTCGGCTACCGGATGCGGCTGGACGAGGGCAGTGTCGTCGGCATGGACCTCCAGAACCAGCGCTCGGCCACTAACTCGCGCTTTCAGACGCTCAACCCCAGCTATCAGTCGCAGCTCGTGGTCAGCTACACGCGCCCCCTGCTGCGAGGCGCCGGCCGCGAGGTGGTCACCGCCGGCATCTCCGTGGCCAGGAACGGCGTCGAACAGGGCCGGCTGCGGCTGCGCAAGCAGGTGCTCGACACGCTTGCGACGGTCGAGAAGCAGTACTGGGACCTGGTCTTTGCCCGCCAGGATCGAGAGGTCCAGCGCTTCGCGCTCGAGCTGGCCCGCGAGCTGCTCGACTACAACCTCTCGCGGCGCGATAGCGGGCTTGGCAGCGAGGTGCAGGTGATCGAGGCCCGGGCGACCGAGGCGGTTCGCGCCGACAATCTCGAGCTGGCCAGCCGGATCGTCCGCGACGCGCAGGCGGCCCTGCATCGTTTGCTGGCGCTGCCCGATGCCGGTCCCGGCACCGAGCTGGTGCCGATCGAGTCCCCGGCCCAGCTTCCGCCGCCGGCCAGCCTCGAGCGGGCGCTGGCGGTCGCCTTCGTCAAGCGGCCCGAGCGGGCCGATGCGCTCCTCGAGATCGCCAGCAAGAACATCCGGCTGAAGATGCTGGCGAACCAGAAGCTGCCCAAGGTCGACCTCGTCGCCAGCTACAACCAGAACGGCCTGGGCGGCGGGTTCGGCACCGCCTTCGACCAGGCCGTGGGAAGCGATTTCCCGGGCTACGTGGTGGGCGTGCAGGTCGAGCTGCCCTTGCGGCGAAGGGCCGCTCGCGGTGCCTGGGA
>CAZSVK010000578.1:1676-3036 GCA_964610245.1 uncultured bacterium | reverse complement strand
CTCCCGAGAGACAAGTCGAGGTTCTTCCAGTTCCCCATGAACTGCGACTACACCCCCGGCTCCCGGACAGGGCAGCAGGGCCCGCAACGCATGATACAGTCGAGATGGCCATGTCTCCCGATTCCTACGACAGTGGAGTGACAGGTCTTCAACCCGCCCACCCCGGCCCGGGCGCCGTCCTGGCCGGGTGGACTCTCGTTCGCTCGCTTGGCAGGGGAGGCATGGGGCTGGTGTTCCTTGCTCGCCAGGCCGAAACCGGACGAGAAGGAGCGCTGAAGGTGCTGGCGCAGGGACCCGCGACCTCCAGCCAGGGCGCCCGGCGCCTACGGCGCGAGGTCCAGGCTCTCCAGCGTTTGCACCATCCCCGGGTGGTGTCGATCCTCGACGAACATCTGGCTCACGAGCCCCCGTTCTTCGTCATGGAGTTGCTCACCGGCGGGTCGCTGCAGGACCGGCTGGAGTTGCCGGGAAGCCACCGCGGGACCGGTCTACCGGCGGGCGAGTTGCCCCTGCTGATGCTGGAGCTGGCCGAGGCGCTCGAGGTCATCCATGCCGAGGGCGTCTTGCACCGCGACCTGAAGCCTCAGAACGTGCTGTTCACGGAAGACGGCCGATCCAAGCTCGCCGACTTCGGCCTGGCCTGGGCCGTCGACCTGACCGCCCTCACGGCGACCGGCGTCGTACTGGGGACCTGGGCCTACGTGGCCCCGGAGACGCTTCGGGGCCTGCCTTTCACGCCCCAGACGGATCTCTATCAACTCGGCGTCACGATCTTCGAAGCCGCGACCGGGGTCCAGCCCTACACGACGGAGCAACTCCGCGAGGTCCTGGCCGGGGCACCGATGCCCACCCTTCCAGCGCTGGAGCCGCTGGCACCCGAGCCGTGCCGCAAGATGCCCTGGCTCTCGACCCTGCTCGAGGAACTGACGAGTCCCCTGCCTCAGGACCGTCCGGCCTCGGCCGCGGCCTTGCGAAAGCGGCTGGAAGCGTTGCTCGACAAGAGCAAGGAGAAGGCCGCCGCGACGATGAAGACGCCCGCGATCCGGGAGGCACCACTCGGCGGCGAGACGCCGCGAGCCCGGACCGCTTCCTCTACCATGCCGACGGAGGCGACGAGCCCGGACAGTCAGCCTTTCTGGTCCGGAGGCGGCGCCGGCTCGCTGGGATGGCTCGGGAGATCCCTGCCGGCCATCCCCGTGGGGCTGGCAGTGGTGCTCGTGGGCCTTCTCCTGGGGCTCACGCAGCTGACGAAGCCCTGGAGCGCCGGGTCGTCGAACAAGGCCCCGGTGCCCTCTCGCTACGATGACGACGGTGACCTCCGAGGAGCTCGTGCGCCGCATGGTCGACGCCGACCTCGCCC
>CAZSVK010000578.1:0-1666 GCA_964610245.1 uncultured bacterium | reverse complement strand
GAGGCCTTGAGCGCCGGGGCGTCGAGCAAGGCCCCGGTGAGCGGTCGCTACGGTGACG
This sequence comes from uncultured bacterium, assembly GCA_964610245.1. Classification (GTDB taxonomy): domain Bacteria; phylum Muiribacteriota; class UBA6191; order JACPRK01; family JACPRK01; genus CAZSVK01. The sequence continues at coordinate 1,608 of CAZSVK010000578.1, read as the reverse complement.
ACGGTGGCCTTCGAGGAGCCGTCGCGAGCCGGCGAGCGCCCTCCTCCGGCTCGGTACCGGACCGCGTCACGGTGGGCGTCGACAGCGCCACGCTCTGGCACGCGTGGAAGGCCGATTCGAAGGTCCAGGTTACCGTGGCCGAGGCTTCCGGGCGCCAGTTCCCCTCCCGCGAGTTCTCCGCGCTGTCGAGACACCTCGAGCTGGGAGCGTTGCAGCCCGGGCGGCTCTATTCCGTCGCCGTGACCGGCCCCAGCACTCGATGCGAGTTCCCGGTGGAGACGCTGAAGACCCTCGAGGGGGGCGGGCTGCCCGTGCTGGACGACGGAATCGAAGCGCCGCAGTTCCTGGCGCTCGCGTCGTCGGAGCGGAGCGCGGCTGTTCTCTGGACCTGCTGCGGAGGAGGCGACACGACGCGCTCCATGCGGCTGCGTCAGAGTTATGACGCAGGCCGGACCTGGACCTCGATCGACGAGTTGGAGACCGCCGCGAGCTGTCTGCTGAGCCCCATGGCCGCGTTCTCGGCCGGCTCTCTCCTGGTCGCGTGGATGGGCTACCTGGGCGCTCCGGACGAGGTGGCGTTCGCGTCGCTGGACGAAGTTCCCGCGCCTGAGCGGCCGCGAGAGCCTGCCCTGGTCAAGCTCGGAGGGGATCTGGTCGGTTTGCGAGCGACCGCGAGCGGGCCCGCCCGGTTCTACTATCTGACGCGGCCGACAGAAAACTCGCCCAGGCTACTCGCTCGCGTCGAGAGGTCGGCCAGCCCCGGCCCGCCCGAGATGCTGGTCCGAATTGCCGTTCCGGGCCTTCCCGACGAGTTCCAGGCGCTGTCGAACGTGTCGCTCGTCGAGGCCGGCGGCAGGACTTTCGTATTCGGGATTGCCTGCGATCGGAGCCTGTACGGTCGGCTCTGCTGGGGCGTGTCGCCGGCCGCCGGGTCGGAGCACGCCGAGGCCTCTCCCTTGCGGGCCGTCAGCTCGGCGACGGACGTGAGGCACTGCTCCGCGGCCGCGCTTTCCGATCGGGTCGTGGTGGTCTTCGAGAGCCAGGGCTCGATCCGGGCGAGGGCCCTTGGGTTCGACGGCGAGTGGATGGGCCCGGAGGTCGAGGTGGAGTCCGGCGGGGCGGTGCCGGCACTGGCCGTGCACGCCGGCTCGCTGGCCGTGGTCAGCGTGGGGCCGTCGACGCGTTCCTCCGGCAGCCGGGCGCTGCGACTGGCGCGTAGCCCCGACGGCCTGCGGTGGGTGGGGCGCGACCTGCGTGCCTGGGACCTGCCGGCGCCCCGGCAACTCGCGGTAGCCGCCACGGCCGAGACTCTCGTCATCGCAACCGTGACGGCGGGGGGGCAACTCGTGGCGCTGGCGGTGGAACCCGACCCCAGGCCACGCTCGGACCGCACGGGCGAGTCGCGTTCACGCGGCGCGGAGGCGGGCGATCCGTAGGCCGGGGGCAGGACTTCCGACAGGGTCTTCCCGAGAAGCAGCCCGGTTTCAGACCCTGCCGTTCGTGTCGTGAGTGGGCCTGGTGGCCTGAGGCTGGCCCGCGGCAGCGAAGCTCCGAGAGAGAACGCGAGTCTAGAGATTGCCAGGGGCCAGCCCACTCTTGGAGCTGGGG
>CAZSVK010000577.1:0-3058 GCA_964610245.1 uncultured bacterium | reverse complement strand
CACGAGCTTCCTCTCACCGTCTGTCCACTCGCCGGAAAGGGGCAGGCAGGGAACCGTCTCGGGGCTCAGGGCATGCTCGGCCCCGGCCCGGAACGTGCCCTCGCGCGAGCGCTGGAGCTTCTGTTCGACCGTGGCCTTGCTCTTCAGCGCGCGACGTAGCTTCGCCTTCAGCTGCGTCTTGAAGCGCTCTCGCTCGAGGCTCGCCGCCGGGTCCGCCGTTGCGGCCGAGCCGTCGTCCTGCAACCCGGGAGCACCGCTCCGGGGCCCTTCTTCCCCCGCCCGAGCCGCAGGCTCGGGCTGGCCGGTCACGGCCCCCGGCCAGCAGGCGAGAACCAGGATCGCCAGCAGGGCGCGGAGGCACCGCGGAAGAGGCCGGATCGGCCGTGGTTCGGGAAACGAGAGCTGGGTCATCTTCCTGGGATCACTGTACACAAGCGGTCGCCGGCCGGCAACGTTCTCTGACGCGCCGCGCCGGGCTCAGTCACCACGGGACGACGGCACGAGCGAAACCCGGAATCGCTTGACCAGCCCTCCGAAGTTCGTGCCCAGCACAGCGAGCGTCCCGTCCGGTTCGAAGGTCAGGTCGCGGCCTCTCGGGCACTCCCACGCGCCATCGGCCAGGAGAGACGCTATCTCGAGCGGCGCGGCCAGCAGCCGACCGGACGAGTCCCGCACCGCGAGAAGACCGTCCGCCGTGTCGAAGGTCCAGACCCGCCCTTGCGGATCGCAAGCCAGCCGCACAGCCGCGGAGGCCGAGGGCAGAGGTTGGCTCCACAGGACGCGGCCGGCGGGGTCGAGGCACTGGAGCGCCCCGGTCAGCACCTCGACGGCATAGAGGCGTCCGTCGGGTGAAGCCGCCAGGCCCGCGGGGCACGGCAGTCCGAGCGAACTCTCGAGCGCGCCGGAGGCGGTCAGCCGCACCAGCGAAGCGGAGCGTGGGGCTCCGACCCAGCTCGTGTGGCCCAGCGTCATCGCGCTGACCGCGAGACCACGCCGGCCCGGCTCCCAGCACAGGTCGACGATACCCGGCAACCGGGCGAGTTCCGTCATCTCCCGGGAGGCTGTCCGGCAACGATAGAGCACGCCGGTCACGCCGACTCCCAGGAAGAGCTCGCCATCCGGCCCGGAATCGAGGGCGACGCCCTGGAACTCGTCGTAGGCCACGGGAGGCATCGCCTGAGCCAGCAAACTCTCGAGGCTCGGCCCCGAGCCTCCCTCGGCCGGCAGCATCAGCAGCCGAGGCCGGCCGGAAGCCGCCACGGCAAAGGCGGAGCCGAGGCGCGCCAGCGACCGAGGCACGCCCTGGGAGTCGATGTTCCAGGACCGGCCCCCCGGCAACTCCTCCAGCTTCAAGCGAACGCCCTCAGCCGCGGGCAAGGCCCGCAGCCGATCGAGCACCGCGGGCAAGCGATTCACGAAGAACCTGCGGCCGATCGGTTCGAATCCGCGCCGAGCAGAAGCGATCCACTCGAGGCTGCCGCCGGGGATCGCGCCGGCCGGCGTCTCGAGCAGGAACGGGTGATACCCCGCCTGGAGCATGACCACCGACTCGCCGGAAGGCACCGGCCGGCCGGCGAGCAGGCAGCGTCCCCCGCCGGGGAGGGTCAGGCGGAGCGGCAGCGCTCCGGTGGACTGCGCCAGCAGGAACCCCTGCCAGCGGCAGCCACCGGTCGGGGCCGCGGAGGGCAGCTCGAAGGGGTGGCCGACGATCGCGGCGGTCGTCCCCGGCAAGTCGCCGATGGAGGAGAGCCGCAGGCCTCGCGGCGCCTCGAGCAAGGCCCGTGGCACCTGGTAGAACTCGGCATCCAGCGCGTGCTTCCAGGTGCGGAGGGCGACCTTGGAGAGGGTGCCTCCGGGGAGCGCCTCGCGAAGCTGGCGGTCGAGGAGGGAACCTGTCATCAAGTAAGCGACCGGCTCGGCGGCTTCGGGCAGGTCGAGAGGATTGCCGCAGTCGATCGTCTCGACCCTGAGGGTCTCGCGCATCAGCCGAAGGGCCGGGGAGAGGCCGCCGTCCGGGTGGGCCGGCTCGGCGCACACGGAGGCCGGTACGACCGGGACGATGGAGGGCCGCAGAGTGGCCGCGGCGCGGTGGGAGAGTACGACCTTCCATCGCCAGGGATCCTGGAAGGTCTCCATCCACACGCCGAAGGAGACCGGGAATCGCCCCGCGAGCGCCACGGCGATCGCGGTCCGGAACAGGAGCAGCGCAGTGTTGCGGCTACGGCAGGCTGCCGTCAACGCCGTCTCCAGGGCCGACGCGCCCAGGCCCGCCAGGAGGTAGTAGATGGGGATCGCCGCGAGGAATCGCCGCGGGTCCGTCGGCTGGCAGTTGCTCGAGACCAGGAGCGTCGGCAACTGGGCGAACACCAGGATGAGCGGCAGCAGCGGCCAGAGGAAAGCGAGCCGGTGCCTTCGCAACCGGAGCAACTCCAGGAAGCCCATCAGCGCCAGGGCCGAGACGATCGGTTCGAAGAGCGTCTCCCCGGACCAGCCGACCCTCCGGGCGCTGGCTAGCGTCTCGATGGTCAGCTGGAGATTGCTGGCCAGGGCGGCCCATGGAGAGAGACCTTCTCCGTTGAGCAGGCCGACCTCGCGGAAGTGGGCGCTCGCCCGGACCGGCGCGTCCAGGTAGGCCCAGAGCACGGGCCCTCCGCAGAGCACAAAGCCTCCCAGGTAGGCCGCGGCGAGGCGGGCCCGCAGCCTTCCGCTCAGGTGCGACGCGAGGATGCCGACGAGCAGCGCAAGGGCGGTGAGCCTGGGCGAGACCCAGGTGCACATCCCGGCCCCGGCGGCGGCACCGGCCAGGAAGGCCACGGTCGTCCGGCCCGAGCGGATCGCCCGGACCGCGAGCAAGACCGCCAGCAGCGTAAACGTTACCGTGAACCCCGAGGGGTTGCCTTCGCGCGTCAGCAGGGTGACGGGACCCGAGAGCAGGAGCCCGGCGGCGGCGATCGCCGCGGGCGCGGGGCCGACAGCGGTGCGTGCCAGAGCGTAGAGAAGCGGCGGCGCCAGGGAGCCCGCCAGGGCGCTCGGGGTCCGGTAGACAGATCGGAAGAGC
>CAZSVK010000576.1:0-3061 GCA_964610245.1 uncultured bacterium | reverse complement strand
GGGCCGGGCACCGGTCCTGGCAGGGGCCCGGGGACAGCGTCCCCGGCAGAACTCGAACCGCAGCGTAGCCCCACCGTCCGCGCGAGCACCCACCGCGCGGTAGTGGGTTGCATCGCCGCTCGGTTTGGGCTACGGTTCGGTCGGTCGAACGGGCGGCAGCAGAGGGGATTGACGCTGGCGAGCAGCGGGAGAGGTGGGCGTGGTCACCTGCAAGTCGGATCGGCGAGGTTCCATCCAGGGCGCCGCGCCCGCGCCCCCTCGGCCGACCGGAGCCGACGCGGGCTCGGGTCTTCCGCTACCTGCGCTGGCGGGATGCCTTGTGGTCCTGATCTCGCTCCTGGGCTGGCGGGCACTCACGGTCCGCGAACAGGAGTATGCCGGGAACCTGACCGAGGCGGTGACCAGAAGCCTGGTCATCGAACTGGAGCATCACGTGGTCACGGCCGTCGACGAACTGAGGCGAGCCGCGCTCCGGTGGGAGCGGCGCGGAGGCGTTCCCAGGGCCGAGTGGGAAGCGGAGGCGGCCGATAGCGTCGCCGGCCATCCGGAACTGCAGGCGCTGGAGTGGGCCGATGCCTCGGGCACCGTTCGCTGGGTCGTGCCGCTGGCCGGCAACGGGCCGGCGGTCGATCTCGACCTGCGGGCCGAGACGGTCCGGCGAAAGGCCCTCGAGGAAGCCTGCGCGTCCCGTCTGCCGAGAATCGCCAGCCCGCTGGAGCTGAGGCAGGGAGGGGCCGGGTTCGTGGCGCTGGCTCCCATCTTCCTCCGCGGCCGTTGCGACGGCTTCATCGTCGGGGTGTTCCGGCTGAGGCAGTTCTTCGATCACGTGCTCTCCGATCACGCGCTGGCCGGGTGCGGCGTGGCGGTCGTATCGGACGGCAAGGAGCTGTATCGGCGGGGCCCGGCCGGCGACCAGGCCGAGCGCTGGCTCGTTCGCCAGACGCCGTTTCGCAGCTACGGACTGAACTGGACCCTGCAAGTCCAGTCCGACCGGCGAGAACTCCGGCGGCCGAGTGCCAACCTGCCGGAGATGGCTCTGGCGGGGGGGCTGCTACTGGCCCTGCTCACGACCGCTTCTCTCGGATTGGCCAGGCGCGCGCGAAGGCGGGCCGAGCAGATCGAGGTGGTCACGGCGGATCTGCGAAGGCAGGTGCTCGCCCGCGAGCGCGCGGAGGGCGATCTCCTCGCGCGGGCGCGCCTGGCCGAGCTGACCGCCGAGGTGGGGCTGGTCCTCACGCGCGGCAACGAACTCGGTCCCATGTTGCAGCCCTGCGCCGAGGCGCTCGTTCGGCACCTGGATGCCGCGTTCGCGCGGATCTGGACCCTCGATGACGCCGGGGATGTGCTCGAGTTGAGAGCCAGCGCGGGAATTTACACGCACCTGGACGGCGCCCACGCTCGCGTCTCGCCCGATTCGTCCATGTTCTCGGTCATCGCCCGGCAGCGACAGCCCTACCTGACCAATCTCTTGCAGGATGAGCCCCGAGTCGATCGCGACTGGGCGCGCCGGGAGGGCCTGGTGGCCTTCGCGGGCCATCCGCTGCTCGTCAACCGGAAGCTGGTGGGAGCGACCGTGCTGTTCTCGCGCCATCCGCTGTCCGAGCACGCGCTCAAGGCCCTCGGGGCGGTCGCCGATGCCGTCGCCGTCGGCATCCAGCGCGGGCTGTCGGAAGAAGCCCTGCAGCGCAAGGACGAGCTGCTTCGACAATCGCAGAAGCTGGAGGCGGTCGGGCGGCTGGCGGGCGGGGTCGCCCACGACTTCAACAACATCCTCACCGTCATCCTGACCACGACCGAGTTCCTGCTGGAGGCCGCCGAGGCCGGCAGCACGGCCCAGGCCGATCTGCAGCTCATCAAGGAGTCCGGCGAGCGGGCGGCCACGCTGACCGGCCAGTTGCTGGCCTTCAGTCGCAAGCAGGTCTTGCAGCCGCGCGTCCTCGACCCGAGTGCCGTCGTGCGGGGGCTCGAGAAGATGCTGCATCGATTGCTGGGCGAAGACGTCGACCTGCAGGTCGCGCTGGCGCCGGACTGCCCGACGGTGCTGGCCGATCCCGGTCAGATGGAGCAGGTCGTGCTGAACCTGGCCGTCAACGCGCGCGATGCCATGCCACGGGGCGGACGGCTGACCGTGGAGACGTCGCGGACCGAACTGGGGGCGGCCGACGCTGCCGTTCACCAGGGTCTGGCGCCGGGCACGCACGCCGTTCTGAGGGTCACCGACGAGGGCGAGGGAATGGACGCGGCCGTGTTGAGCCGGATCTTCGAGCCCTTCTTCACCACCAAGGCCAAGGGCCGGGGCACGGGGCTCGGGCTGGCGACCGTCTACGGGATCGTGCGCCAGAGCGGGGGCGATATCGCCGTCCGAAGCCAACCGGGGCAGGGCACAAGCTTCGCCGTCTACCTGCCGTCGGTCGAACGCACGGCCGTGGAAGTCGCCGCCGGCCCGGTGCGCCCGCCCCGGCCGGCAGGCCCCGTGCACCTGTTGCTCGTCGAGGACGAGGCGTGCGTGCGGGCGATGACGCACCGCATCCTCAGCCACGCCGGCTACAACGTGCTCGACGCGGATGGCCCCGAGGAGGCCGGCCGCCTCCTCGCGCGGCATGAGGGCCCGCTCCACATGCTGGTGAGCGACATCGTGATGCCCGGAGGCAGCGGACCGGCCCTGGCCGAGAAGGTTCGCGAGCGCTATCCCGACCTGAAGGTCCTCTTCATGTCCGGCTACACCGACGACACCATCATCCAGCACGGCGTGTCATCCGACGCGGCGACGTTCCTGGCCAAGCCGTTCACGGCGGCCCAGTTGCTGCGGATGATCCACGACGCGCTGGGGGGCTGAAGCCCGGACCAGTCTTCGCCGGGTCGCTCAGGACCACTCGATCAGCACGATCAGGCCGCAGGAGACCAGCAGAAACAGGGTCGCCAGCCCGACGATGAGTTCATCCATACCGGGCATGAACGTACGCCCGGCGGGCGCGCGGGGCCACCTGAACAGTTGTCGGGTGCGCCCGCGGTTCGTGGGGAAACTGGGAGGATCTCGACTTGCCTCTCGGGAGCTTTGCTC
>CAZSVK010000575.1:0-3069 GCA_964610245.1 uncultured bacterium | reverse complement strand
CTCGTAGCGAAAGGCCCGGGCGCCGCCCAGCCGTTCCAGGAAGCCGGCCAGGAACCGGGCATCCCCGTCGGTGCGCTCCTCGACCGGCGTGAGGATATCCATGTTCGGGAACAGCACTCCCACCCGTTCGCCGCGCCACTTCAGCGGCAGCAGCCGGCCGGGATCGCGCAGTGTCTCCGCGGCGCGGTCGCTGAGTTCCTGCACCCGAGGGGCGTGGCCCCGATGGAGCTGGGCGATCGTCTCGCCGGGCGCGGGCCGGGACGCAAGCCACGACTTGACGCGCCGGATACGTTCCAGGCTCTGCTCCAGACGTTCCATCGGGACCTCTCCCGAGCGCAGCGCGGCGAGGATCCGATCGATCGCCCCTTCCTGGCGCTCGAGGTTGCGGCAGATGAGGATCTGGTCGGCCCCCGCCTTGAACGACTCGAGCGCGGCGGCCGGTGCGTCGTGGTCCTGGGCGATGGCGCCCATCGCCAGATCGTCGGTGACCATGAGCCCCTCGAACCGCATCTGTTCGCGCAGCAGGCCGGTGAGAACGCGGTGGGAGAGGGTGGCCGGGCGGTCGTCCAGCGCCGGGTAGACGCAGTGGCTGGTCATGGCGGCGAGGCATCCCGCGGCGAAGGCCTCGCGGAACGGCAGGAACTCGCACGCCTCGAGTTCGGCGAGGCCCTTGTCGATCACCGGCAACGCCAGGTGGGCGTCCTTGCGCGCGGCCCCCTTGCCGGGGAAGTGCTTGGCGGTCGCGACCACGCCGGCCGACTGCAGTCCCTCGATCCAGGCCCGTCCGCAGGCGGCCACCTCCGCGGCCGTTTCGCCGAACGAGCGGATGCCGATACCCGGGTTCTCCGGGTCGTTCACGTCGAGCACCGGGGCAAAGTCGATGTTAAGTCCCGCCGCGCGCATCTCCAGGCCGCACATCCGGCCGAGTTCTCGGGCGGCCTCCGGACCCAGCCGGCCGGCGGCGCGGTTGGACGGGAAGAGCGTTCCTCCGCGGCGCACGCGCAGGACCGAGCCTCCCTCCTGGTCGGCGCTCACGAGCAGGGGACGGGCCGCCATCGCCTGCAGTTGCGCGGTCAGCTCGGTCAGGTGCTCGGCGTCCCGGAAGTTGCGGCCGAACAGGATGACGCCGCCGACGTGGCGCTCGGCGAGCAGCCTGCGGATGCCGTCGTCGGGCTCGATGCCGACGTAGCCGAAGTGGAAGAGCTGGCCGACCTCTTCCTCGAGCGTCAGGGAATCGCTGGGGTTCACGAGTGGGATCCTCACAGGCCGTCGATGGTAGGTGGTGTCGCCGCGATGCGTCAAGCGCTGGGGCCGGGCGAGTTCTCCTGGTTCGGCCCTCGCGGCAGCAGCAGCACTTGCAGGTTCTCGAGATGGTTGCGGCAGAACGCGTTGAAGCGTTCTCGGAGCCTCTGCAAAGCGTGCTTCTGGAGGACCTGCCCGCCGAAATAGGCCCCTCCGACGCTGAGTCCCCAGACCAGCGCGGGTGCCAGCGCGCCGGTTGCGGCGATGGCGAGCGCGGGAGCCGCGCCCAGGACGCCGAAGACGACCTTTGCCCAGAAGCCGCCCAGTTCCGGCATCGGAAAGTCGGTCTCCCATCCGACCTCGGTGGACTCGTTCGCCCGCTGCGACAGGCGCATCCTGAGGCTGGCGCCGGACCACCAGATGGAGAGGCCCGACTGCCCGTCGAACACGATGCGGGGCGTGAGCGCCGGCTGGTGGACGTTGCCGGAATGCCAGACGGCCGATGCGAAGTGCTCGGCCAGCCGCTGGCGCACGTCAGGCGGCGCGCCCTGGTAGACGAGGCAGCCGTCGCCCTGCCCCAGCAGGCCGAGCGCCCGCTCGAGGTGGGCGTCGTCCAGGCCGAGGCTCCGTGCGATATCTCTGACCTGGGCGGCGGAAGTCGGCCCCCCCTCGGCTCGCTGGGGCGCCGCCTGCATCTGCAGCTTGGTGGCCAGAGCGATGATCTGCCCGACCTCCTTCTCGGTGTAGGTGCGAGCCCCGGAGGCCGGGACGGAGAGCCTGCCGCCCGGATCGCCCGCGGAGGGTTCGCCGGCCGAGGTGGGAAGCGTCGCCTCGGAATCGGCCTCATCGCGCGCCCTGCCTCGAGGGGTGCGAACGCGGGTGTCATCGCTGGGCACGACTGCGAACCTCCTGGAATGGCACCGGGCTCCGCTCCCGCCGGGAGACCGGTGGGAACTGCCGGCACACGCCCAGTCTACTTCATCGAAGAAACTTCGAAATGGGTGTTGACATCACGATGCCTCGCTGATATACTCGCTGGCTCTCGAGCGGAGAGGCCTCCGAAAAATGGACGGGGTCGTCCAGAGGAAGTCAGTAACGTTCGAGATACCGCGGAAAGGACTGCAGACCGATCCGCGATCACGCCGGCAGGCCCGAGGGACCGGCGGGACGAAAGTCCGAAAGCAGCAGTGGCCCCGGGATCCTCTCGTACCGGAGGATGTGGTTGGACAAGGGTCGACCGGAAGCTCCAGGTCAAAAGGGATGAAAGCCGCAAGGCCGAAAGCTCTTCTGGAGATGACCCTTTGAAGTTCGGTACTGAAGGCAGGAATTACCCGATAAAGGACTTAGAGTTCGGACGTCGGGGAAAGGGCCCCCATCCTGCTCTGGCTGAAAAGCTCAAAGACTGACGCCGGCTTTTCAGCAACCAGGTTCCGCGTGGCGCCGGGAACCGGATCGAGGAGATGGCCTCAATTCGAATCGGTTCCGAGAACAAGCGGAATCAACGCCGTCAGCAGGTGATTCGAGACGAAAGAGTAAAATCTCGAGTTTAGAATCGGTGGATGGACCCAAGAGGGAGAAGACCCCGCGAAAACGCATCCACACCCAGCTCTCCCGGGCCGCAAGGTCCGGGAGTTCTGCATTCCGGCCCGCTGCGCGAAGACTTCCGAAAGCCGTCTCGCCGCGCGGAGGTTTCGGTGAATGCTCCTGCAGCCTACGGGTGCACGTCACGCGGGGGACACCAGTGTTGTACTCCAGTTTGCCTCTCGGGAGCGTTGCTCCCGAACCCTCACCCGGGGCGAAGTTCGCCCCGGGACCCCCCGATGACTG
>CAZSVK010000574.1:0-3072 GCA_964610245.1 uncultured bacterium | reverse complement strand
TCAAGGTCGGCTCCAACCAGCTCAAGTTCATCATCGCCGCCGCCCTGGGCGAGACGGGCGACACCCGGGTCATCAACATCCTCATCTCCAACTGCAAGGATTCCTCCTGGATCGTGCAGCGCCGCAGCTCCGAGGCCCTGTCAGAGATCGGCGCGCTGGCCATCCCTGGCATCGCTCAGGCGCTCGTCAAGGCCACCGAGCCGCAGAGCTACTGGCTCATCTCCGCCCTCGTCCACATGGCCGAACCGGGCATCGCCGCCCTCGAGAAGATCCTCATCGACGAGGGCGAGAACTTCCGCTGGAACGTCAAGGAGTTGTTGACCCGGGTGGGCGAGCCGGTGTTGCCGCTGCTCGAGCGTCTCGCCGTCCACAAGGAGAAGGAAGTCCGCTTCTTCGCCATCCACTGCCTGGGAGACCTGCCGCCCTCGGCCAGCACCGACTCCGCGCTGCTGAAGGGGCTCTCCGACCCGGCCTGGTCCATCCGGAAGATCAGCGCCGACGCCCTGGTCAACCGCGGCGCCGTCGTGCTCGACCGGCTCAACCTGGCGCTCGACACGGGCGACGAGGACCTGCGCTTCTGGGTCACCTACATCTTCCGGAAGATGGGGACGATGGGCCTGCAATACCTCATCAAGGCCCTCGGCGACAGCAACAAGAACATCGCCTACTTCGCGGCCGGCGCGCTGGGCGACGTGAAGAACCCCTCGGTGGTCCACCCGCTGATCCGGGCCCTCTCGGACCCCTACTGGCCCATCCGCAAGCAGGCCTCGGAGAGCCTTCGCAAGCTCGCGGAGCTTTCGGTCCCGGCGCTCATCAACCACATCAACGACGAGGACGAGAACATCCAGCACTGGGTGCTCAAGACGATCCAGGCGATCGGGCCGGCCGGCACCGCCGACATCATTCGCCTGCTCAAACGGGGCAACGAGGAACAGCGCTTCTTCGCCGCCCGCGCGCTGGGCGTCATCAAGGACCCGCTGGCGGTCGAGGCCCTGGCAGAGGCGCTCTCCGACGGCAACGAGTGGGTGCGGCTCTACGCGGCGATCGCGCTCGGCTCGCAGGGCGACACGCGGGCCATCAGCCACCTGATCCGCTCGCTGGGCGAACCCAGCTTCAAGATGCACGCCAACATCCACGAGCTGTTCCAGCGGTTCGGTGAGAAGGCGGTGCCCGAGCTGCTGCTGGCTCTCAAGCACGAGAACCCGGCCGTGGTGAAGAACGCCCTGAAGATCCTGGGCAGCCTGCAGGCCCGCTCGGCCCTCGACGAGATCAAGGCCTTCCTGGCCCATCAGAACGAAGAGCTGCGCGTCTCGGCCGCCGAGGCGCTGTCCTCTTTCAAGGGCGAGGGCGACACGCTCGACCTCCTCTTCAAGATCCTGGGCCGCACGACCTCGGAGCGCGCGCGCCTGCGCATCCTGGCGGCCATCGGCGACGTGGGACGGCAAGAGATCGTCCCCCCGCTGATCGAAGTGCTCGAGGTGAGCAGCAACCAGCGCGAGCGCGACTCGGTCGTCGGGATGCTGTTCGCGATGGGAGAGCGCGCCATCCCCGCTCTGGTGAACCTTCTCGGCTCCACCCGGGTTACCGCGCGCAAGTCGGCCGCCGAGGTGCTCGTCAAGATCGGCGAGCGCTGCCGGCCCTACCTCGAGGCCGCCGCCAGCCGCGATGACGTCAACGTTCACTACTGGTCCAGCCGCATCCTGAGAGCGTTCGAGGAGGCCAAGGTGGGAGCGGCGAAGGGCGAGAAGGCCGGGAAGGGCGAGAAGCAGGAGCCATCTCCGGCCGGATGAACGAGCGAGAGGCCTGGCTGCTGCTGGGCGAGGCGGTCGTCCGGTTCGGGCTCGATGCGATGGCCCTGGCCGAGGAGGAGGGTGGTGCGCTGGCCGCGGTCGCCGCACCGGCGGGCAGACTGGCCTCGGCCGCGGACGTGACGGTCGCGCGGGCGGCCTCCTACGCGCAGTGGCGAGATCGGGCCGATCCGGGGGCCCAACTCGACCGGTTGGCCTCGATGGGCATCGGATTCCTCTGCCCGGCCGACGACGCCTTCCCGGAGTCGCTGCGCTCGATCTACCGCCCGCCCGTGGCGCTCTACTACACCGGGCGGCTCGAGGCGCTGGGCCGGCCGTGCGTGGCGATCGTGGGGGCGCGCAAGGCGAGCGGCTACGGACTGGGCGTGGCAAAGCGGCTGGCCATGGGTCTGGCAAGGGCGGGCGTCTGCGTCGTGAGCGGGATGGCGCACGGGGTCGACGCGGCGGCCCACACCGGGGCGCTGGCGGCGGCGGGGGGCGTCACGGCAGCGGTGCTGGGGTGTGGAGTCGACGTCTGCTATCCGGCGAACCACCGCGGGCTGATGGAGCGTATCAAGGCCTCGGGCTGCGTGATGAGCGAGTTTGCGCCGGGGACGCCGCCGCTCAGGCATCACTTTCCCATGAGGAACCGGCTCGTGAGCGGTCTGTCCGCGGGGGTCGCGGTGGTGGAGGCCACGACCGCGAGCGGCTCGCTCATCACGGCAAACTTCGCGCTCGAGCAGGGGCGGGAGCTGTTCGCCGTGCCGGGCGACATCGATCGACCGCTGTCGGCCGGTCCGAACGGACTGCTGCGGCAAGGCGCCATCCCGGCGACCTGCACGGCCGACCTTCTCGAGCAGCTGGGGCTCGCCGCGGCGGCGGAGCCGCGACAGGGCGTGCTGCTGACCCCCGAGGAACAGTGGTTGCTCGAGCTGCTGGAAGCACGAGGCGTGCATGCCGATTGGCTGGCCGAGCAGGCCAGCGCTCGCGTGGGCGGGCCGGCCGCTCTGAGCCTGGCGCTGACAGGTCTGGCGACCAAGGGGCTGGCGAAGCGGCTGCCGGGCAATCGTTACGCCAGGTGTTAGGGGTCGGAAGACAGGGGTTAGGGGTTGGGGGTTAGGGGTTGGGGGTTAGGGGTTGGGAACTGCGCGCGCGTTGCTGCCTGCGCCTCGTCACTGTTGGGCGTTCGTTGACCCAGCCTCTCGCAACTGGCGCTGCATCGACCTCTCGACCGTTCGCCGTGCCTTACCCCCAACCGCTTACCCCTAACCCCTGTCTTTCGACC
>CAZSVK010000573.1:0-3100 GCA_964610245.1 uncultured bacterium | reverse complement strand
GGAGCGCACGATCGGAGACGGGCCCGACGTCGACTCCAACCCCGAGGCACAGGGAGGGCAGTTCGTGCAAGGCGGCATCGAGGCGGTGCGTCCCGACAGCGTCCGGGGCTTCGCTTTCGATCAGTGGAGCATCAACGGCCACAAGTCGGACGTCTACCCGGTGCAGGTCGAGGTGGCCGTCGCGCGCCGGAAACTGAACTCGGACGAGAAGTTCGCGGAGGTCGCCACGGCCAAGGCCGCCGCCGCCGAGGAGGCCCAGAAGCCGCTCTTCCTGGGACAGGACACCGGGGGCAAGAGCACCGAGTGGGCCTGCGGGTTCACCGCCTATCTGCCGGCCCGGCTCGAGCCCGGAAACGAGTACCAGATCACGCTCAGCCAGGTGTCGCTCGGGAAGTCGATCCTCGACAAGAGGCTGTTCCAGGTCTCGAGCGAGGCCACGCTCCCCGCCATCGCCTCCTACGTCGTGGGCAAGGGCGAGCAGGCCAGCGAGGGCACCGAGTTCGAGCTCGACTGGGATTGGACCGCGCGGAAGTGGAAGATCTGGACCGAGCGGATGACCACGCGGTCGCTGCTGTCGAAGGCCGAGTTCCACCGGAAGGCCCCGTGGCAGAACGACGGCGATAGCGGCCGCACGGCCGAGACCGGCGACGGCGGTTTCAGCGGCCTGTGGAAGAACACCGGTGGCCGGCTCTACGGCTACGACGGCGAGGGCGAGAACTTCCAGCGCTTCTTCCTGGCCAAGCCCGGCCAGGACCCGCTCGAACTGAAGAAGCTCTTCCTGCTCTCGAGCGACGCCTGGGTCCACGGCAGTCACTGGCAGGGCATCGGCGTCGATTTCAAGGGGAAGGGCGGGTACAACGCCGAGAGCACCCGCAGCCTCTGGCTCAGATCGGTCGAGACCAACCCCACGGCCGGGGCCGACGCCAAGGTCTATGTCTACGAGTGGGCTTATCTCGAGCCCTGGATCGAGCTGCAACTGATCGGCTCCTTCATGCAGACCAAGCTCGCCAAGCTGCCCGCGCTCTTCGAGGGGCTGCAGATCCCCGGCGCCGCCGGCGAGGTGGTCGACCCGTCCCTTCCCGCGCCGGCGACTCCCACCGCGACCCAGCCGGCCGACCTGCTCCCCGGCACGGTCACCAACGGCTGGATCTCCGTCGCCTATTCGCCCGACAGCAGGAAGCCGATCGCCTGGAAGGATCTCTCCGTGGCCTTGAAGGAGCAGCTCATCGCCCGTCACGGCCCGCGCCTGGACGAGGAGTTCAACCTGCACAAGGACGTGGAGTTTGCCGTGGGCGCCTTCAGTCAGCAGGTCTGGGATGGCTATGACGCCCAGCAGAAGCCGCTGACCGAACTGCCGCCGGCGCAGAGGGCCGCCTCGGCTCAGGCCAGTGGCCTCGCCACCTCGCCCAGCGCCGCCGACACTCGCACCGCCAAGGTCACGCTGAAGGTCACCGGCACCCACTGGCTGGCGTGGTTCGATCGAGACCGCGAGCCGGAGGCCAAGGCGATCCACCCGCTCTTCGTCAGCGTCAGGTGGGTCTACGAGCACGCCTACCACAAGATGATGCAGTGAAGCTGTGAGACCTGAACACGCGCGCATGACCCGGACCGGTCTCGGCCCCCGCCTGCGAAGGCGGGAGGGCTTCGGGTTCTGGGTCGTCGCCGTGGTGATCGTCCTCCTGCTCCTGGCGGTCCCGGGCGGCGCCTCGCATTTCCAGAACCGCCAGCTCCACCGGGGCATCGTCGAGAGCTACCTCGGCAGGGTGGCTCTCGGCGCGGCCCGTTCGGCCGTCGAGGAGGCCTACTACCGGCTCCAGGCCCACCTGCTCACGCCGAAGGCCGACCCCGGCGTCAGCAGGGACTGGGAAGCCTTGCTGGTGGCCATCCCCGACGATCGGCAGTACTCCGAATCGATCCCGCCTCGGATCGCCTGGCACTTCCTGACCGAAGCCCCGGGCCACCCGGACGACTTCACTCTCGAAGACATCGAGGACGTCAAGATGACCGTCGTGAGCCGGGTCTTCGACGCCGGGCGCAGCCTCTGGTCAGGCGTGCTCGAGTTCGAGACGGCCGCCAGCCTCAAGCTCGGGGCCTTTCCGGGCGCGCCCGCCGTGACCCGCCGGTTGCTCGTCCGGAAGCGCTTCTTCGCGACCCTGGCCGACGACAGCCAGATGCCGAGGCTGCGGTTTCTCCCGGAAGATGTCAGCGTGGAGGTGGCCCGCAAGTGACTCGCACGCGTCGCTGGGGAGTGACCCTGCTCGAGCTGCTGATCGCCACCGCCGCGCTGCTGGCGGTGCTGGGGCCGCTCCTCTACTTGCTCCATGTCGGCCGCCAGACCACCAGCGGACGCTACTCGGCCGCGATGCTCGCCTGCCTGGTGGCGGCCGAACGGCTGCGGGCCGACCTCGACCGGATGGGCTTCCCCGACGGGCCGGACGCCGGCGCCGCGCCTCCGTTCGAGGTCCGGGAGCCCGGACCCGACGAGGGCAGCTGTCTGCGTCTGTGGATTCCCCGGACGCGAACGGGCGCCGTCCCGAAGCAACTGGAGCTGGTGCCGGTCGAGTATCGGCTCGAGCCCGTGTCCGGCACGGCGGTGTTCACCCTGACGCGCAAGGAGGCCGGCGAGAAGGCGCCGGTCTCCGGCGTTTACCTACGAACTCTGACGTTTAGCCATCTGCGCTCGAGCGGGCCGTCGGGCCCCACCACGCTCGCCACCGGCACGACGCTCGATCTGGCCGACGATTCCGCGCTGCCGAGCGACATGCTCAGGGTCTCGCTCGTCGGGGTCGCCGAGCCGGCCACCGCCGAGGCGCTGGCGCGTACCGACGCCCGGCGAGTGCAGGACTTCGCCACGAGCTTCCTCCACCCGGTTCGCGAACCGACGCTCTTCCCCTTCGCGCGCGACCCGGCCGCCGGGGAGCGCTACCAGGTGCTGAAGCCGGTGGGTTCGCTTGCGCAGTAGATAGGCCGGGGCATCGACAGGAGCCGCGCTGGAGCGCGCCCGGGGCGAGACGGTGGCGCTGCGCAACCGGGCCGGCGCCGGGAACCGGGTGCGCGCGCGGTTCGTGGGGAAACTGGGAGGATCTCGACTTGCCTCTCG
>CAZSVK010000572.1:0-3109 GCA_964610245.1 uncultured bacterium | reverse complement strand
CCACGCATCGAGGACGTCGAGCTGCACCAGCCCGTACCGGTGCCGGCGCCGGCCGAGCAGGCGGCCCGGGCGTGGGACTTCGACCAGCCGCTCAGACTGCTCCAGCAGGAGGCGCTGGAGCGGCTGGAGCGCGACTACATCGCGGAAATGCTGCGACGCTATCACGGCAACCTCGGCCTTGCATCGGAGCACTCGGGCATCACGCGGCGGAGCCTGTACGATAAGATGAAGGCGTACGGCTTCAAGAAAGAGGACTTCAAGAAGACCGGCTGAGCCACGCGGGCGAGCTGGGCGAGCCGAGCCGGACGAACCTGGCGAAACCAGCGCCGGTTGCCGATGGATCGAACGGGGGATCCGTCCATGTTACGCACTCCAGCCCACACACTCCTGGTTGTCGACGACGAGCGGGAAATCACCAACTCGATCGTCGGGTTGTTCCGCCGGGAGTGCACCGTCCTGGCCGCCAACAGCGTGGCGGAGGCGCGAGAGTTTCTCGGCAAGCACGACGTGCAGGTGCTGCTGACCGACCAGAGGATGCCCGACGTGACGGGCACCTCCTTCCTGGCCGAGCTGGGAGACACGCTGCCCGAGATGGTTCGCATCCTGCTCACGGGGTACGCCGACGTCCAGGCGGCGATCGACGCCATCAACACGGGCCACGTCTACCGTTACCTGCACAAGCCCTGTGCGCCTGAGGAACTGGTGGCGGTGGTGCGGCAGGCGTTCCAGCGTCACGACCTGCTGCACGAGCGCAACAAGCTGGTGAGCGACCTGCAGCGGGCCAACATGGAGTTGCGCGAGCTCGACCGGGTGCGCACCGCGTTCCTGGAGGTCATCGGCCACGAACTGAAGACGCCCGTCACCGTGCTGCTCGGTTACACGCATCTGCTGTCCACCGGCTGCTACGGCGAGCTTCCAGCGGCGTCGAAGCCGCCGATGGAGAACCTGACGCGGACGTTATCGCATCTGAACGACATCGTGATGCGGACGCTCAAGCTGCTCAAGGCCGACCTCAAGGAAGGCACGATGAGCTGGGAAGAGGCGCCGCTGGCCGAGACGATCGGCCAAGCCGAGTCGCTCGTGGCCGGCTTCCTGTCGGCCCGGAAGCAGACGCTGGAGCTGAACCACGCCGACCCGGGCCTGGTGGCGCGGGCCGACCGCAGCAAGGTGATCGACGTCCTGGTGAATCTGCTCACCAATTCGATGAAGCACTGCAAGGACGGCGCGACGCTCCGGATCGAGACCGCGCCGGTCGACGAGAGCTGGCTGCAGGTGCGGGTGATCGACCAGGGCCAGGGAATCGCCGAGGACGACCTGCCGCGCGTGTTCGACCGGTTCTTCTGCAGCTTCGACACCGACCACCACTCGTCGGGCACCTACCAGTACGGGCGGCGGGGCGTGGGGCTCGGCCTGGCCATCGTGAAGCGGTTCGTGGAGTTGCACGGGGGCAAGCTCGACCTGCGGAGCGAACGGGGCAAGGGCACGACGGTGAGCTTCACGCTCCCGCGGGCCCAGCCGAAGACGGCGGTCTAGGCCGGAACGCGGGCGGGCCGAAGGCGGCCGCTGCGGCTCTGTGACCCAGAGAGCACGGGGCTCCGGGGACACGAAGGGGACACGATGGATCGTCGTGTCCCCGGAACTCCGGCTCAGTTGTCGACGACCAGGATGACCCGCTGATACTTGAGGAAGTCCCACCTGGCGGCGGCTTCCAGGACGGAGTCGGCGGTGGCGTCGTCCAGGACGCAGTCGCTCTCGGTGCCGGGAGCGACTGCCGCCAGCCCGACGACGAGCGGGTTGGAGCCGGCCTGGGGCAGGTTGAGCGCCTCCGTCATCTCGTTGCAATAGACGACCACCCCGTATTCCTGGGCGTACTCCCAGTTGCTCTGGAAGTCGCCGTAGATGAGGCGACCGCTCTGCGAGAAGATCCGAGGGCCCATCCCGCGCAGGAGGCGGGAGCCGCGGGCGTCGACGATCAGCGAGGTGCGGGCATCGGCGGCGGGAGTCGAAGCAGGCCGGACCTGGGCCGTGGCGGGCGCGGCCTTCGGCTCGAGGGTCCGGGCCTTCCCGGGCACGCGCTTCTTCACCTTGGCGTGAGCGGGGGCGGCCGCGCGGGCGGGCGGCGCGGACCAGAGTGACTGGGAGACCACGGTCACGAGCAGGGCACCCGTTAACAGCAACGTTCCGCGATTCATCGTTTCGCCTCCTCCCGAGGACCGGAGCGGCCCGCGTCCGACTCCCGTTGGACGCGGGCCTCCGGCGGGGATCTACTGCTTCTCCATCTCCTGGATCAACTGCTCGAGGTCCATCGTCACCGAGCCGCCGTCCGGCGCCACGGGGGCTTCCAGCGCGCACGCGGGGGCGGGGGCGGCGGCGGGGGCGCGTACCGCCGTGACGACGGGTGTCGCGACGCGCGGCCTGGGGGCCCGTGGCCGCGGCCGGGGCGGGTGGCCGAGCGTCGGCTGCAGGGCCGGCGGTCGGGCCGGAACGACGCGAGCGGGTCTCTCGACCGATTCGCCGGCCGCGGGGTCGGGCCTCTCCGGCGCCGCGACGGGCGCGGCGGGCGCGGCCCGGGCGGCGCGGGCGGCCCACCGGGCGGCGTCTCGCACCATCAATCGCTCGCGGACGGCGTCTAGCAGGGTGGCGCGCGCGGCGGGATTGACTGTCCTGAGCAGCCTCTGGCTCAGCTGGTCGCGAACGCCGTCGAGGCGGGCCCTGAGCCCGGCGTAATCATCCTCGGCCCTTGCCTGGAGCGTCACCCAGCCACTGAAGTAGGACTCGACCTGCGTCAGCTCCTCCGGGAACTTCTCGCGTAGCGACGGCAGGATCTCCCGGACCTTGGCCAGGCGATTCCTGAGTTCGACCAGGGTCCTGCTGGCGCCGGAGCCGACCTGGTCGAGGTCGACCACGGCCCGCGTCGGGGAGAGTTCGGCCCCCAGTTGCGGTAGCCGGGCCTCCAGCTGCCCTAGCCTGGTCTGGTATCCGGTGAGTTGCCGCGCGACCGTCCGGAAGTCGCCGTCGAGGTCGGAGAGTATGCCGACCACCTCGCTCGCCATGCCTTGGCCGGTCAGCAGGCAACCGCACAGAGTCGCCAATCCGATCGCTCCGAGGG
>CAZSVK010000571.1:0-3124 GCA_964610245.1 uncultured bacterium | reverse complement strand
GCCTCGGGCGTGCCGATTGGGCCTCGCTTCCTCTTCTCATTGCCGGGCCCAGGGCCCGGCACGGGTCCTGGCAGGGGTTCGAGGACAGCGTCCCCGATAGGTTCTCGAGTTCCGCTGAACCCAGCGAGGTGCTCCGTTGACCGAGCGCGCCGCGGCCACGACCTGGCTGCCGGGGCTGCGCGAGCTGCTCCTGGCGATCTTCTTCCTTTCCTGCCTGTCGCCCGTGGTGGACTACGACGTGTGGTTGCATCTGGCCTCGGGGCGGGCGATGTGCGAGTCGGGGCAGATGTTGAGGACCGACATCTTCAGCCACACGGTGCCTGGCAAGGGCTGGGTCTATCACGAGTGGCTGGCGGCGGTGCTCACCTACCTCGTGTGGAAGGCGGCGGGCCTCAACGGTCTGATCCTGGCCAAGGCCGCGATGATGACCGCCTCGATGGCGCTGTTGCTGGCGGCCTTCGAGCAGCGCGGCCACGGCCGTGGGGCGGCGCCGGTGCTGGCCCTGCTGGCCGCGATGGTGGCCTCGCGCAACGTGGCGCTGGAGCGTCCGCACCTCTTCACCATCCTGTTCCTCACGGCGTTCGTCTACTGGCTCGAGAGGCAGCGGGCGCGGGGTACGCCGCTGCCGTGGGGGATGGCGGCGGTCGCGGTGGTCTGGGCCAACGTGCATGGCGGCTTCATCCTGGGGTTGCTGGCCTTCGGGCCGTTCCTGGTGGAAGACCTGTGGCAGCTGGCGCGGCTCTGGTGCGAATCGGAGGGGGAGGGGGATCCGGCCGGCGGGGAGGCGCGGACGGGCGACGCGGGGCCGCGGGCGGCCGCGCGGGTGAAGCGTTCGCTGGCGGTGCTGGCCGCCTGCGCCGGGGCGACGTTGCTCAACCCGTACGGCGTGGAGACCCTGCTGTATCCGTTGCAGTACGCCCGTCCCTCGGCCGCGCTCGGGCAGATCGACGAGTGGGCCTCGCCCAACTTCCAGCGGCAGCTCGTGCTGGAGGCGGTGCTGCTGCTGCTGGCCGCGGCGCTGATGAGGTCTCGGCGTCGCGTGGGGCTGGCGGACGGGATCTTCGCCCTGGCCTCGGCGCACCTGATCCTCACGGGGGCGCGGAACTCGTTCCTGGTCGGTCCGTTCCTGGGCCCGGCGGCGGTGGAGCACCTGGCGAGCGCTCTCGAACAGGGCGAGTTGCCGAAGCGGTTCGCCCGCAAGGTGCTGGAGCTGGACCGGGGCGTCTTCGGTCCGTTGCTGCTGGCGACCGTGCTCGCGGGCGGGCTCTGGGTCGTGGGGCAGCCGCCGAGGCTGGCGCCCCGACGGTTCCCGGTCGAAGCGGTGGAGTGGCTTCGCAAGGAGCGGCCGCCCGGCCGGCTCTTCAACGAGTACGATATGGGCGGCTACCTGATGTTCAATCTGCCCGAGTACCCGGTGTTCGTCGACGGGCGGGTGGACGTCTACTCGGCGCACGGGGCGTTCGACGAGTTCCTGTCGGTCTGGCGGCTCTCGCCCCGGTGGGCCGAGGTGCTGGAGCGGCGGGGCGTGGGCGTGGTGCTGCTGGAGCGCCGGCAGAGCCTGGCTGCGCTGCTCTCGGTGGCGAAGGGCTGGCGGCTGGCGCACCGGGACGACGTGGCGGCGGTGTTCGTGCGCCTCCCGTGAGGGTCCAAGCACCTATCCAGGCATCGAAAAGAAACGACCCCGCTCCTCTCGGAACGGGGCCGTCTTGCTACTCGATATCGATGTGACTCAGAGGAGCTTTACGTTGGAAGCCTGGGGGCCCTTGGGGCCGTTAGTGACCTCGAACTCCACGCGAGTTCCCTCCGCCAGCGAGCGATAGCCCTGGCCCTCGATGGCCGTGTAGTGGACGAACACATCCGTGTCGCCCTCGCGCTCGATGAAGCCGAAACCCTTCTTGTCGTTGAACCACTTGACTTTACCCTGTGCCAAGGTACAGCACCTCCTCCCCTCCTTGTACTGCCCGATCCAGAGGGGATATCACAAATGAATCCTCGCTGCGGGACCGTCGCGGCCCTGCAGCGCGCGGAAATGTAACACGGAGGATCTTTCGGCGGCAAGATAATGCTGGAGTCAGATTCAGAGTGGCCGTGTGCCCTCCCGGCGCTCCGTGGTATCTTGAGAATCTGTCCAAGAATCCCGGCCTACTGCGGCCGGGGTTCCTGGATAGGCTCCGAGTCTCCTGTTTCGAGGAGGATCCTCCGATGGCGAGCCTGACTGACATAGAGGCCAGGGTCGAGGCCGGCGAGCGGCTGTCGGCCGAGGATGGCTTGCGCCTCTTCGCCAGCACGGAGCTGTCGACCCTCGGGCGGATGGCAGACCGGGTCCGGCGCCGGCTCAACGGCGACCGGGCCTACTTCGTCGTTAACCGGCATCTGAACCCGACGAACGTCTGCTATGCCCGGTGTGCTCTCTGCGCGTACGGCGTGACGAGGAAGGATGCCGGCGCCTACACCTGGAGCATCGAGGAGGCGGTCGAGAAGGCGCGTGAGGCCTGTGCACTCGAGCCGATCACCGAACTGCACATCGTGGGCGGGATGAACCCGTCGCTTCCCTGGAGCTACTATCCCGCGCTGCTGGCCGCGCTCAAGCGCGAGTTCCCCGGGCTGCATCTCAAGGCGTTCACGGCGGTCGAGATTGCCTGGATGGCGCGGTTGAACGGCCTGGGCATCGAGCAGACGCTCGAGCAGTTGAAGCAGGCCGGGCTCGACAGCCTGCCGGGCGGGGGGGCGGAGATCTTCGACGAGTCGGTCCGCGACCGGATCTGCGATCACAAGATCGACGGTTCGGACTGGCTGACGGTCCATCGCGCGGCCCACCGGATGGGGTTGAAATCGAACGCCACGATGCTCTACGGGCATGTCGAGAGCCACGAGCACCGGGTGAGCCACCTGCTCGCGCTGAGGGCCCTGCAGGACGAGACCGGGGGGTTCCAGGCCTTCATCCCGCTGGCCTTCCATCCCGAGAACACGGCGCTGGCGCACCTGCCGGGCCCCAGCGGCTTCGACGATCTGAAGACTCTGGCAGTGTCGAGGCTGCTGCTCGACAACTTCCCGCACATCAAGGCCTACTGGGTCCAGATCGGTCTATACCTGGCGCAGATCGCGCTGCACCATGGCGCCGACG
>CAZSVK010000570.1:1220-3134 GCA_964610245.1 uncultured bacterium | reverse complement strand
TCGAAGACCGCCTCGAGCCGCAACGCGCCCGCGCCCACGACCGGGCCCACGAGCGCCCCGCCGCGCAGGAACAGCCGCGTCGCCACGGTCGCGCCGGTCTCGATGTTGAAGCTGGCGTTGGTTGGCGGCCGGCTCGGGTTGCCGGCCGCGTCGGCGGCTCCGGAGAGGCTCACCGAGAAGGCCCCCTCGTTGCCGTTCTGCACGTTGAGCACGTAGCTGAACTGCGTACCTGGCACGGTCCCCACCATCGGCGCCGCCGTCACGTTGTTGACGCCCGGCGGGCCGGCGATCGTGACGGCCGGCCGCGAGACCACCGTCTCCGAGAAGAGGACGCTCACGGTCAACGGCCCCGCGCCCACCGCCGAGGTCGCCTTGTCATAGCCCACCGCGGCCGCCGGCCCAGTCGTGTCGACCGAGAACTGCGTGCCGCTGAGGCTGACCGCCGTGTTCCCGAACTGATCGCGCACGTTCGCCAGCGCAACGGTGAAGAGTCCGTCGTTGCCGGCGGCAATGGTGGCCCCGTAGCTGAAGACCGAGCCCGGCACAGCCCCACTCATTCCCGCCGCGGCGACGTTGTTCGCGCCCGCCGGCCCGGAGATCGCCAGTGTCGGCGCCGCTACCAGGGTGCGCCCGAAGGTCGCCGTGATCGTCAGCGCTCCCGCGTTCACCGCCGCCGGTCCACGGCTGTAGTTGAGCACCGCCGGGACGCTGTCGGCCACGATCGAGATGGAGCCGTTGGCCGCCGGGGAATTCAGGTTGCCCGCCTGATCGGCGCCGTCGGCCACGGACACGGTGAAATCGCCCGGGTTACCCGTCTCGATGCTGGTCGAATAGACGAAGACGGAGTTCGTGGTGGTGCGGGTCATCGGCGTCGGGAAGCGAGTGTTCGCGCCCGCCGGGCCGGAGATCGCCAGCGTGGGCAACGTCACCACCGGCTCTCCGAACGTCGCGGTTATGGTCAGCAGACCGGCCGGGATCGCCCCGGAAGGACGGCTGTAGGACAGCAACGCTCCCGGCGAAGTCGTGTCGATCTCGAACCGCCCTCTGCGGGGTGCATTCACGTTGCCCGCGCCGTCCTGGCCGCCCGAGACCACCGCGTCGTACAGCCCATCGTCGCCGTGGTTGTTGTCCGCCGTGAAGGTCCGGGTGATGGTCCAGACCGACAGGGTCGTTCCGGGAGTCATGTTGGCCGCGGCCGCATAGACAAATCCGGAGGTATGTTCGATGGCCAGCCTCGGCACGATGCCCGGCGCCAGGGCCTCGCTAAACGTCGCCGTGATCTTGAGCACACCTGCACCAAACACCGCCGGGGTGCGAGCGAACGACACGGTCGCCGACGGCGGTGTGGTGTCGATCGCCAGCCTGGCGTTGGCGGCGGGACCGGCGTCGAGGCCGGCCACGTCGCGAGCGTTGGCGAGCGAAACCGCGAACACGCCGTCGTTGCCGGTCACGATGCCGTGCAGGTAGACGAAGGCCGTGGAGCTGACCCGACTCATCGACGCCGACGCGACCGCGTTCGCGCCCGCCGGTCCGGCGATGGTGATGAGTGGCGTGGTGACGATCGGCTTGCTGAACGACGCCGTGATGGCGAGCGGCCCGGTGGTGACGCCGTTCGGCCCCCGGCTGTAGCTGAGCGCGGTCGCCGCGGCGTTCGGGTCGACCTTCAAGCTCGCGTTGGAGATCGTCGCGATCGCGTTGCCGGCCTGGTCGTTGGCGTTCGCCACGAGCACCGAGAAGAGCCCGGGGTTCTCCCTCGCAACCGTCATGTCGTACACGAAGATCGCCGGATCGGTCGTCGGGACCATCGCCACGGGACCGATGTTGTTGGCGCCGGGCAGCCCGGTCAGCCCGATGTTCGGCGTGCTCGAGAGCGGCTCGCTGAACGCAGCCGTGATCCGCAGCGGCCCGGCCGGC
>CAZSVK010000570.1:0-1120 GCA_964610245.1 uncultured bacterium | reverse complement strand
GCGGGCGCTCCACCGTCGAGCGGTTCCGAGAAGCGGGCGGAGATCGCCAGCGGGCCGGTCGAGACCTTCGTGAGCGGGGCCGACGGCCGATCGTACGTCAGGGTCACGCCCGGCGCCGCGGCGTCGATCGTGAAGGTCTGATTGAACGTCAGGCCCATGTTCGGGTTGCCCGCCTGGTCGAGTCCGCTCCCGATCGACGTGCTGAAGGCCCCATCGTCGCCCGCGGCGACGGTCTCGGTGAAAGCCCAGACCGTCGAGGTGCCGACCTGGCTCATCGCCTGACCCAGGCGGTCGTTGAGCGTCGCGGAAGTGCCTCCCGTGACGGTGATGGCGGGCGCCACGTAGAGCGGTTCGTCGAACGTCGCCGTGAAGGTGAGCGCGCCGGCGTTGACCCGCGTGAGCGGCGACACCGGCTTGCTCCGGGTGAAGCCGGAGAGCTGCGGCGGAGCGGTGTCGACCACGAAGGTGCGCTTCGGCAGCGTGGGCGGCACCGGGCCGTTCGCGTTGTCGGCGAAGTCCCGAGCCCCGGTGACCTCCACCGCGAAGGTGCCGTCGTCGCCGGCCCGGATGCCGCTCGGGTACGAGTAGCTCCAGAGCTTGCCATCGGTGCTCGCCCTGGCCATCAGCACGGTCGAGAGGTCGTTCAGCGTCGAAACGACGTTCCCTCCCTGGACGGTCAGGCTCGGAGTGATCGCGAGCGACTCGGTGAACGTCACCGAGATGGTGAGCGTGCCGGCGTTGACCGCCGCGAAGACGCCCTGAGGCCGGGTGTAGCCGATCGCCGACACCGCCGGCGTGGTCGTGTCGACGGCGAAGGTCGAGAGCCCCGACGGCGAGGTGGCCACGCCGTTGCCGGCCAGGTCGGCACCGGAGGCCATGGTCACCTGGAAGTTGCCGTCGTCGCCGGCGCGGATGCCGCCGTTCGGATACTGGAAGGTCCACACGGTGTCGGTAGTGGCGATCCCGCTGATCGCCCTATCATTAACAAAGAAAGCGATGCCCCATAAAGATACTGCGCTTCTGGGTCCTGCTGAAGTCCCATGATATAAATCCCTAAGGCATCCTTATAGCGCCTTACCATCATATAGGACCTGCCAAGATTAGACATAAATTTAGAATA
>CAZSVK010000569.1:0-3147 GCA_964610245.1 uncultured bacterium | reverse complement strand
GAGATGAACTACCTGACGCAGGAGATCCAGAACCGGGCGATGAAGATCCGGATGCTGCCGGCCGAGACGATCTTCGACACGTTGCAGCGGACGGTGCGGGACCTGTCGAGGGAGCTGGGAAAGGACGTCCAGCTCAAGCTCACGGGCCGCAAGACCGAGCTGGACAAGCGCGTGCTCGAGGAGATCAAGCCATCGTTGATCCACATCATCCGCAACTCGATGGATCACGGCATCGAGTCGCCCGAGGCGCGAGAGGCCCGCGGCAAACCGAGACAGGGAACGATCCACCTGTCGGCGGGCCACAAGGGCAACACGGTGACGATCGGCATCGAGGACGATGGCGGGGGGATCGACCCCGAGAGGGTGAAGCGCAAGGCGCTGGAGCGCGGGCTGATCGACGCGAAGCGGGCGGCGGCGATGTCGGACCGGGAGGCGGTCTACCTCATCATGGCCCCCGGGTTCTCGACGGCCGAGATCATCACGGACATCTCGGGCCGGGGGGTCGGGATGGACGTGGTGAAGACGAACGTCCAGCATCTGAAGGGCGACGTTACCATCGAGAGCGAGGTGGGCAGGTACACCCGCCTGACGATAACGCTGCCAATGACTCTCTCGACGATGAACGTGCTCCTGGTGGAGTGCGCGGGAGACATCTACGCCTTTCCTCTGAACTTCCTGGAAGAGACCTGTATCGTGGAGGCGGGCGACCTGATCACGGAGGGGGGCAGCTCGGTGATGGCGCTCCGCGGCCACACGGTCGCCGTGTCGCGGCTCGATTCGCTTCTGGGGCTGGCGCCGAGACCGGGGCCGCCGCCGCGAGAGCTGCAGGTGGTGCTGGTGCACTCGCGGGGCACGGTGATGGGCTTCATCGTGGATCGGTTCGTGGGCAACCAGGAGATCGTGGTGAAGACCCTGGGAGACCACCTGCGATTCGTGGGGAACGTCGCCGGAGCGACGATCCTGGGCAGCGGCGAGCCGGCCCTGATTCTCAACCCGGTGGACCTGGTGGCGCTGGCGTCGGGTGAGCGGGAGCAGGGGCTAGCGCAGAACGGCAAGCCCGACGAGCAGCCGCGGTCGATCCTGGTGGTGGACGATTCGATCACCACGCGCACGATGGAGAAGAACGTGCTCGAGACCGCGGGCTACGACGTCGAGGTGGCGGTCAACGGCCACGACGCGCTCGAGAAGCTGGCGCTGAGGCACTACAATCTGGTGGTCTCGGACATCGAGATGCCCGGGATGGACGGGTTCGAGCTGATCGAGAACATGAAGAAGGACGAGGGATTGCGAGAGCTGCCCGTCATCATCGTGAGCGCCCTGGCGACCGACGAGGACAAGCGCAGGGGGATCGCCGTGGGCGCCAACGCCTACATCACCAAGGGAACCTTCGACCAGGAAAACCTGCTCAACACGGTCAGGAGACTCATCCGATGATCCCTCCCCCTCCCCCTGCCGACAGCGGCCGGATCCGAGTGCTGGTGGCCGACGATTCGCCGATCGTTCGAGAAGTGCTGCGGGACATCATGGACCGCGCCCCGGACATCCAGCTCGTGGGCGAGGCGACGGACGGCAAACGGGCGCTCGACATGGCGCTCAGCCTCAAGCCGGATCTGCTGATCCTCGACCTGGCAATGCCGATCATGGGCGGGCTGCGGGTCCTGGAGCTGTTGATGACCGACGCGCCGCGGCCAGTGCTGGTGCTCTCGAGCTTCGCCAACAAGGGCTCGGTGTCGGCCATCAAGGCGCTCGCCGTGGGCGCCCTCGAGGTGATGGAGAAGCCGCTGGGCATCACCGAGGACGAGCCGATGCGCGAGTTCGCCGAACACCTGCTCGAGAAGGTCCGCTCGCTCTCGCGGATCCGCGTGGTGGCGCGTCCGCGCGGAGGAGCACCCGTTCAGGACGGGCAGCCCCCGCGCCCGGCCAGCAATGGCATCAGCCGCGTGGTGGCGGTCGGCGCCTCGGTTGGGGGGCCCGCGGCCGTTTCCAAGCTGCTCGCCGGGTTCGCCCGCACGGTGCCGGCCGCCTTCGCGGTGGTGCAGCACATCCCGGCAGGCTTCCTGGCCGGCTTCGTCGACTGGCTCTCGGGCGAGACCCGGCTCGCGGTCAAGGTGGCCGCCGACGGCGACCGCATGATGCCGGGGCAGGTGCTCGTGGCGCCGGACCAGAAGCACCTGGAGATCCGCGGAGAGTTCGCGGTGCTCAACGACGGACCGGTGGTGAACTACTGCCGGCCCGCGGTCGACGTGCTGTTCAAGTCGGTGGCGTTGAGCTTCGGCCCCCGGGCGATCGGCGTGGTGCTGACGGGGATGGGGCAGGACGGCGCGGCGGGCATCCAGGCGATCAAGCAGCACCACGGAGTGACCTTCGCCGAGTGCGAGGACAGTTGCGTGGTGTTCGGGATGCCGAAGGCCGCGATCGAAACCGGGAAGGTCGACAGGGTGCTACCGGTGGCCGACATGGCCCGGGAGATCCAATCGATGCTCTGAGGGGCAGCGAGAACGAATACGGGAGGTCGCACAGTGGTGGAGACGGGAAGGCGCATCCTGCTCGTGGACGACAGCGAGCTGGTTCAGACAATGCTGGCGGACCATCTCGAGAGCGAGGGGTACGAGATCCTGACCGCCAGGGACGGGCAAGCCGGGTTCGAGCAGGTGCTGACCCAGAAGCCCGACCTGATCATCACCGACGTCCAGATGCCCCGGATGAACGGCCTGGACCTGACCCGAAAACTGCGCGAGAACGAGGTGACCCGCTCCACGCCGATCGTGATGATCACGACGCTCAACACGATGGAAGACCGCATCGCCGGCATCGAGGCCGGAGCGGACGATTTCATCAACAAGCCTTTCAACAAGCAGATCCTGTTGCTCAAGCTCCGGAACCTGCTCAAGTCGAGCGCGCTGGCCCGGCAGGTGGCCGAGCGCTACCACGAGCTGCAGAGCGCCACCGAACAGCTGAAGCGGCTGCAGGGCGAGCGGCAGTTCACGATGGAGGTCGTCGGCGACGAACTGAAGAACCTCGGGGAGAACCTGCGGGCGACCCTCGAGCGGCTGGCGGCGGTGGCTCCGCCGGCGAGCCTGCCGGAGCAAACCGGTAAGTTGCTTGCGCACGCGGTGGAATGTGGCAAGATCCTCTCGGACAAGCTCA
>CAZSVK010000568.1:0-3155 GCA_964610245.1 uncultured bacterium | reverse complement strand
TTCCGCCGCTGCCCGGTCCTGCTCGAAGCGCAGGTCCACGTCGCACTCCCAGGTGTGCACCGGCCGTCCCAGGTAGAAGGGGATGGAGGTCGCCCCCTGCCTGCAGAGCAGCACAGGTTCGTCCGGCCGCGCCTCCCGACGCAGCACGAGCGCCAGCGGCTCGAGCGAGCCATACTCGCCCTCGAGCCGATCGCCGAATGGCGCCACCAGCGCCGGATAGAGCAGCGCCACCGCGCAGGTGCCCGCGAGCAGCGGACGCACGTTACCCCTGAGCCCGGCCACGTGGGCCGAGAGCGCCCAGAGCAGCAGCACTGGTAACGCCAGCAGTAAGTGCGATCGCAATCCCGCGGTCGAAGCGTCGGCCAGCGGGCCGAGCGCCAGCCCGAGCCCCGCAACTCCGCCTGCAGCCCCGAGGAGCGCGCCGCGGCAGGCGGAACGCGGCGACCGCCAGTCGCCCTCCAGCGCCTTGTCCAGCCAGGCCGCCAGCAGCAGCGCCGCCGGCGGGAAGATGGGCAGGATGTAGGCCAGCAGCTTCGACTTGCTGAGCGAGAAGATCGCGAAAGGGATCGCGAACCAGCCGGCGAGCATCCGGTCGGCGCGACCGTCGGGGCCTCCCTGCCGCAGGAGCGGCCAGCGCGCGGCGGCCGCGGCCGGCGTCAGGAGACTCCACGGGAAGAAACCGGCGAGGAACACCCCGACGAAGTAGGCCGGCGAGCCGGTGCGCCCGTGCACGGTCGTGGCGACCCGTTCGAGAGTCTCGTAGAGGACGAATCGCGAGAGCAGACCCGGGTTCATCCAACAGACCGCCACGAACCACGGCAGCGCCACGAGCGCGAAGAGTGCCAGGCCCGCTCCGGGGCACGCCTCTCGCCACTGGCCGGGCCGCCCCTCGAGCCACAGGAACGGCCCCACCGCGGAGGCCACCAGCAACAGCGCCACGGGCCCCTTGAGCAAGAAGCCCGCCCCCAGCGCGAGCCACATCAGCAGGTAGCCCCCGCGCCGTCCCTGATGCCCCGCCAGAAAAGCCGCGACCGCGGCGGTCGAGGCGAGTGTCAGGTACAGGTCGGTCGTCAACACTCGCGTGAACGTGCAGAAGAGCGGCGCGGTCAGCAGGATGCCCGCCGCCAGCAGCCCGGCTCGCGGGCCATACCAGAGGCGGCCCATCCACCAGACGAGCCAGAGCGTGGCGAGCCCCGCCACGACGAGGAAGAAGCGGGCCCCGAACTCGTCCACACCGAACAGGGCGTAGCCGGCGCTCGTGAGCCAGTACGCGAGCGGAGGCTTGTGAAAGTGCTTCACGCCGAAGAAGCGCGGCGTGACCCAGTCGCCCGTGAGCGACATCTCGCGCGCCGTCTCGGCATAACGGGCCTCGCTGCTCTCCAGCAGGCCGCGCTCTCCCAGCCGGGCGAACAGCAGCCCCGCCGCCAGCAGCGCGAGCAGCCAGCCCAGGGCGCGGAGTCTGGTGTGGAAGATCACGGGCGCTCCACAGTGCGGGCACTTGTCCGTAAACGAAGACAGGTATCACAGAGGCACAGAGACACAGAGACACAGAGTGGTGATTGGCCCGCCTTCCATGAACTTCCCCTCTGTGTCTCCGTGCCTCTGTGTCTCTGTGATTGGTCAACTTCGTTCGATCGTCGAGACCTCTCTCGAGGAAGCTCAGAGATAACGGCAGCGTTCACCGCAGAGACGCTCGATCTCCTCGATCTCCTTCGGCACGTCCGAGGTCAGCACCTCGTGACCCTCCGGGGTCACCAGCACGTCGTCCTCGATCCGGATGCCGATGTTCCACCACTTCGGGTCGACGCCCTCCATGCCGGCTGCGATGTAGATCCCGGGCTCGACGGTCAGCAGCATGCCCGGCTCGAGCCGGCGCCAATCCTGCCGGTCGCGATAGCGCCCCGCGTCGTGGACGTCCATGCCCAGCCAGTGGCTGGTGCGGTGCATGAAGAAGGGCTTGTAGGTCTCCTTCTCGATGGCGGTCTCGGCGGGCCCCTCGAGCAGACCGAGTCGGATGAGCCCGTCGACGATGACCCTGAGCGACGTGTTGTGCACGTCCATGAAGGTGTTGCCCGGCCGCACCGCCTCGGTGCCGGCCTTCTGGGACTCGAGCACGACCTCGTAGACGGCGCGCTGCTCGGGACTGAAGCGGCCGTTTACCGGGAAGGTCCGGGTGCAGTCGCCGGTGAAGTAGTCGACCTCGGCGCCTGCGTCGATGAGCAACAGATCGCCGTCCTGGAGTTGCCGGTCGTTCTCGACGTAGTGGAGAATGCAGCTGTTCGGGCCCGAGCCGCAGATTGACGGGTAGCCCCAGCCGAGCGCTCCGCTCTTGCGGAAGACGAACTCGACGACCGCCTGGACGTGGTACTCGTTGAGGCCGGGCGCCGCGGCGCGCATCGCCTCGCTGTGGGCGTCGGCGGTGATCTTGGCCGCCAGCCGCAGCACCTCGACATCCTCGGGGTGCTTGATCAAACGCATCTCGCCCAGGACCTCCGCCGGGTCGCGGAAGGTGATGGGCCAGGTGACGCCGGAGCGGTACTGGGCCTTGAGCGCCTGGATCGCTGCCATCACGTGCCGGTCGTGCGCCGGCTGGTGGTACATCCGGTGGTAGAGCGTGGGCACGTTCTCGAGCAGCGCCGGCAGCCGGGCGCTCAGCTCGTCGATGGGATAGGCGGCATCGGCGCCGAAGCGCGAGACCGCCCCGTCGACGCCCGCGCGCAGGCCGTTCCAGACCTCCTTGGCGGGGTCGCGGGGGCGCACGAAGAGAGTGAATCGCTGCTGCGGGTTGCCCGGGCAGAGGACCGCGACCGCCTCGGGCTCGGGAAAGCCGGTGAGGTAGTAGAGGTCGCTGTCGGGGCGGTAGGGGAACTCGACGTCCTGGTTCCTCTGGGCCACGGGCTGGGCGAAGAGGACGGTGACGGCGTCGGGTTCCGTCCGGTCGAAGTAACGCTGGCGTCTATCGGCAAAGACCTTGGAGTTCATGGTTCTCGTCCCGCGCGGCGGTCAGTCGCGCTCGTGCGGCATCAGGTCCCGCATCGTCTGGAAGTACTTGTTGGAGGGATAGAGCAAGAAGTTGGAGGCCCGGCTGGTGTAGATGCACGCCCACTCCTCGACCTGATCGCCGAAGCGGCTGTTCTCCTTGCCGGCCTTGAAGA
>CAZSVK010000567.1:0-3188 GCA_964610245.1 uncultured bacterium | reverse complement strand
ACAGGGAGGGGGGGGGTGGGGGGGGGAGCGTAGAAAAAGGGGGGGGGGGGGTGGGGGGAGGGGGGGTAGGGGGTTAGGGGTTAGGGGTTAGGAGCCATGCACGGCGCCCTCCAACGGCAAGGCTCCGGCGCCGGGTGGTGCAAAGGCCTTGCGACCCGAGAGTCGCGCGCCTTGGCGCTGCCCCGTTGACCCATCGGTCCTAACCCCTCACCCCCAACCCCTAACCCCTGTCTTAGGGGCCCCTGTCTTCTGGCCCGAGCATTGCTACATTCCTTCCACTCATTGCGAGATCGGCGCGTCTGGGGCACAATTCGCCCCGGAACGTGCCCGCTCCGGGGCCGATCCGGTGCATGTCCGCAGTGACCGAGAATGCCCAGCCGACGACCCTTCGCTCCGAGTCCTCGAACCCTGGCGGTCGCCGTGCTCGGGGCGCTGCTCGCGGCGCTCGCGGTCTGGCCGCCGTCGGCGCCGCCGGTGGCCGCTCCCGCGGGCCCGACGGTCACGCCGCGCACTGCCGGAAGACCGCTCGACCCCGCCGGCCGGCCGCTCACACCCCCGCCCGCCTCGGGTGAGCGTGCGGCCGTTCCGGCTCGGCCCGGCCCGGTCGCGGACCAGCCCGAACTGCAGGCCGGGCCGATTCCTCAGGTGGTGGCCGAACTGCCCGAGCCCTCGGCCCAGCGGTGCGCACAGAGAGCCGGACTGACCGGCGAACCGGTCCTGGCGCTGCGCTCGGGCCGGTGCCTGCTCTTGCCCGGGGCCCCGGTCGCGGTGCGCGGCGAGGCCGAGCACCTGCTGGTGCAGTTCCGGGCCCCGCTCGCGGCCTCCGACCGCCGGGACCTCGAGCGCCAAGGAGCTTCGTTCCTGGACTTCGTCCCCGAGCACGCCTACGTCGTCCGGGTTCCCAGGGGCCTCGTTGCCCGGCTGGCGGCGCTGCCTTGCGTCCGGGCGATCGGGAACCTCTACCCGGCCGACAAGCTGGTCCCGTCGCTCCCGGCGAGCGACGGCGGCGAGGGGCCGGTGGCGGTGCGGGTCTCGCTCTTCCCCGGCGTGGGGCCGGCGCAGGGCCGGTCGCTGCTCGAACGGGCCGGTGCCTACGGACTCGCCTCGCTCGCCCGGCCCGGGAACTGGCGCGCAGTGGTCCCCCGCGCACGGCTGACCGGGCTGGCTTCACAGGACGGGGTGCTGCACGTCGAGGGCTGGGCCCCGCCGGGAAGGCCGTGCAACGCGACGGCCGGCGCGCGGAGTAACGCCGGCGTTGCCTCCCGGGCCCCCTTCGGCCTGGACGGCACCGGCGTACGCGTCGGCATCTGGGACGACGGCGCGATCGACTCCACCCACCCCGACCTGGCCGGACGGGTGACGCTCTGCGAGACCGCGCCTCGTAACGCTCATGCGACCCACGTCGCCGGCACCATCGCCGGCACGGGCCTGGCCTCGTTCGCCGGCCGCGGCCTGGCCCCGGCGGCGACGCTCTACGGGTTCGACTACAACAGCCCCGAGTTCCCGGGAGTGACCGCCTATCCGCCCTGGCAGTTCGCCGACGATCCGATCCAGGAGATGCGTGAGGCGGCCGCGACCTACGGGCTCGTCCTGGCCAACCACTCCTGGTCGCACGCCATCGGCTGGCAGTGCCCCGGCGCCGCCTGCTCGGGCAGCGGTTTCACCAACTCCGGCGATCAGGCGCTCTTCGGGATGTACTCGGGCGGCGCCTCGGATCTCGACCTGGCGGTGGCCGACACCGGCCTGATCGTGGTCAAGGCGGCGGGCAACGATCGGGCCGATGGAAACGGCTCGAGCCAGCACGATGGCGTCCTGGTCAGCGGCGACTACTACGACACGATGGACGATCTGGCCTGCGCCAAGAACGTTCTCACAGTGGGCGCGACGGCGGAGGACGACCGGGTGGCCTCGTATAGCAACTGGGGCCCCTGCGACGACGGGCGCATCAAGCCCGACCTCGTGGCCTGCGGCGACAAGTTGCTCTCGGACGGGGCCAACGGCGCCTACCTCGTGGCCAGCGGCACCTCGATGGCGGCGGCCGCCGTCTCGGGTCAGCTCGCGCTGTTCCTCGACGCGCACTCGCGCTGGGGGGGCGGCACGCCGCGGCCGTCGCGGGTGAAGGCGATCGCGCTGCAGTGTTCCGCGGACCTGGTGGCCTCGCCCCACGCCGGCCTCGGCCCCGACTACTCGACCGGCTACGGGCTCCTCGATCTGCAGCAGATGCTGGCCCTGGCCTGGACCGAGCTGCACGCGCCCGGCGTGAAGCGAACGCTGGCCGGCTCCTTCGCCTCGACCGGCGAGACGACCGAGACGACCTTCCTGCTGGAGGATGTCCGGCAAGAGGTGCGGGTGACGCTGGCATGGACCGATCCGGCGGGCAGTCCGCTGGCCGGTCCGGCGCTGGTCAACGACCTGGACCTGCGGCTGGTCGGGCCGGACGGCTGGGTCTGGATGCCGTGGGTGATGGATCCGTCGAGCCCGGCGTCGGCCGCGAAACGGGCGAACAACGCGGTGGACAACGTCGAGCAGGTGTCGGTGTCCCGCTCCGAGGCGACCAGCGCGAGCCGGGCCTGGGCGGGGACCTGGCGGGTCCAGGTGCGGGCCGGGGCGCTCAACCGCGGTTCCCAGACGTGGGACCTGGCGTCGAACATGCCCCTGACCCCGCCTCCTTCCGCCGCCGCGCCGGCCATCACTCTGCAGAATCCGCCAACCACGACCTCGGGCCGGCAGAAGGTCAAGGCGGCGGTCAGCGCAGCCTCGGGCCGCAGCGTCGTGGCGGTCCAGTACCGTGTCGGCTCGAGCCCCTGGCTCGGGATGCCGTACAACGGCTCGACCGGCGCCTACGAGTCGCTGGTGGACTACTCCGTGACGACCGCCTCGACGGCGGTGCTCGAGGTCCGGGCCGTCGACGACGCGGTCCGGGAGACCCGGGTCACCCGGACCCTGACCCAGAGCTACGCCGACGATCACCCTGACGTTTACTCGAGCACGGGGGCCGCCGACACGCTGGCGGTGGGCGGCGAGCCGGTCCAGGGCGTCCTGGCCCCGGCGGGAGCCTCGCCTGAGGCCGGCGACTTCTTCAAGGTCGTCCTGGAGGCCGGGAAGCGCTACACCTTCGAGGTGCTTGCCGCCGACGGTGTCGTCGCGAGGCTGCAGCTCTACGACGTCGACGGCGCCACCCAGCTCGC
>CAZSVK010000566.1:0-3196 GCA_964610245.1 uncultured bacterium | reverse complement strand
CGTCCCCGGCAGAACTCGAACCATGGCCGTCCACCACTTTCCACGACTGCACCCGCGGACCGGCTCCGCCTTCGGCCTCTATCACCTGGCGATCGGGCTCGCGGCGCTTCCGGCGAGCCTTCTGGCAGGCGCCATCTGGCAGCGGTACGGCGCGGTCTGGGCCCTGCTGACTGGAGCGGTCCTCGCGCTGGTCGCGGTCGTCCCGCTCGGCCTCTCCGGCGCGGCGGCTCGAGAGCGTCCGTGACGCCGGTTGCGCCGCCGGTTCGCCGCGGGCATGATGGTGTCCGAGGCAGCGAAAGCAATGGATTCGAACACTTACCCGGAACTCGAAGAGGCCTTCCTGCGGGACGTCGGGGTGACCCGGATCGACTTCTACCGCTTCTTCAGGCACGACCTCCGCAAGCTTCTGGAAATCGTCGAGGGGCAGGGCGAGTTCCAGCCACGGCAGAGGGCCCTGGCCTCGCGGGCGCTCGCCTACGTCACCCAGGCCAACGACGCGGTGCCCGACAGCGACCCGCTCCTCGGCCATGTCGACGACTACGTGGTGGTCCTCGTCGCCCGTGACGAACTGTTCCCGGAGGAGCCCCCGCTGCTCTCGGCCGAAGCCCTGCTCGAGGCCCTCTCGGCCGACCAGCGCGAGCGAGTGGTGCGGGCCATCGAACTGGTTCTCGAATCGAGCGAATCCTTCCCCGCCGACGCCCTGCGCGAGCCGCTCCAGTGCGTGCTTGACGTCGTCCAGCATCGGCTCGGACAACCGCGCGAACTGCTGCGGCTGGTGAAGAAGTTCTTCCCGCAGTTTGCACTGGAGATGATCGTGTCCGCCATCAGAGGCGACGAGGAGGACGACGAGTAAGTGCCTATCCATGCGCCCTGGCCGTGACGAGGCCGAGCGAAGGGCCGCTAGCCAAGGCCGCAGTAGGCCGCGGTTCTTGGAGGGGTTCAGGGCACCGGAGGGCGCGGACCTCGGTTCTCGGGGAGCAGCGTCTCGAGCCGGCTCTGGCCGGGGGACGGCCACGCCGGTGACTCGCAGCAACCGGCCGCCAGCTCGTCGGGCGTGTTCCGGTGCAAGCGACGACACCCGAAAAGTCGCTCGTGTATGATGCACCTACCATGTCAGCCCCGTCGCTCGAGGACCTCACTCGCGACCTTGAGCGGGCAACGCGAGAACCCGACCGTCCTCTGCAGATTCTGAAGGTCGGCGCAGTCCTCAGCTGCGCCCTGGAGCCCCTGGGTCTGAGCCCGATCCTGGTCGGTGGGGCAGCGGTCGAGTTCTACACCGAAGGCGGATACCAGACGAGTGACTTCGACTTCGTGGTTTCGCATGATCCTCGAATCGAAGGCGTGATGGAGGCCCTGGGTTTTCACAAGCAAGGCCACAACTACGTCCATCGCAAGCTGGGTCTCTGGGTGGAGTTTCCGGGCAGCCAGCTCGAGCCCGAAGAGGAGTATCAGCTCCTGGAGACTCCCGTGGGCCCGGTCAGAGTACTCTCGGCGGAGGACACTCTTCTGGACCGCGTCCGGGCGTTTCTGTACTGGTCCTCGCTGCTGGATGGTCGGAACTCGTTGCTACTGCTCGAGGTCTGCTCGGACCTGGACCTGTCGAAGCTTGCCCGCCGGACTTCGAACGAGCCGAGAGTCGCAGCCTGTGTGGACCGGTTGCGGCGTCTGCTCATCGAGACGCGGGATAACCCTGAAACGCTCGAAGGGCTTGAAGATCTGCTCCGGGGTATCCTGAAGGAAGTATGAGACTGACCCGAGTCAACTATCAGGACTGGCTGGCGGGCCGGGACGAGCGTAGTCGGCGCGCTGCCGACTTGAGACGACGCGTGGGAGATCAGGCTCTCGAGCGCGCCAGGCCGCGCGACCCCGACGAGTGGCTCTGGCTGCGTGGCCTTGGTGTTCCCGATGAACGGCTGGGGCCCCGTTGGGAAGGGCCAGGCCCGGTTCCTCGCCGTCGGGCCGGCAGGTAGGCCTCTGGCTGACGAGGCTCAGTGGCCGCGGTTCTTGGAGGGGTTCAGAGCACCGGAGGGCGCGAACCTCGGGCAACTCGAAGGTCCGAGCCCGGTTCAGCTCGCGATCGGTGGATAGAGCCACGCCAGGACCTCGGGCAGCCGCCGGCCCCACGAGGGCTCGTCGTGCCGATCGCCGGGCGCGACGAGCGTCCGGACCTCGTGCCCGTGCTCGTCGGCAAGCACGTGCTCATCGTCATGACGCTCGGGGCGGCCCAGCGCCTCGGCCAGCTCCTGGATGTCTTGCTCTCCCGACTTGCCGCCGGGGAACTCGAAACCGGGCAGGCTCGAGAGGCGAAGCGGCTTGCCCTCGAAATCGATGACGTCCTCGTCGGCGCCTATGTCGAGCCAGACCCGCTGGCGGGCGCCCGTGGGGCGGCGCGCTGCCCGCAGCGTGCAGCGGTCGGCCCAGTAGAGCGCCGGTGACAGCGCAGCCGCGCACCCGAACCGTTCCGGGTTGCGCAGGGCAAGGTTCACCGCGGCCAGCCCGCCGAGCGACGAGCCGAGCACGCCGGTGTGCTCGTGGCCGTCCAGCAACCGGAACTGCTGGCGCAGGCAGGGTTCGATCTCTTCGAACAGCAGCCGCTCGAACAGGCCGAGGTGGCCGCCGACGCCACCCAGCATCGGCTCGGCGACGGGGCTGTAGAGTTCCTCGCGCGAAAGCAACTTCGCCGGAGGAGGCGTCGCCAGTGCCACCGGCACGCTCCAGACGGAGGCGATGATGAAGGGCCGGATCTTCCCCTGCTCCAGGAGCAGATCGTGGGCCTTGTCCGCGTTCCAGGGCCGGCCGAGAAAAGCTGTAGCCCGGTCGAAGCTGTTCTGACCGTCGAGCATGTAGAGCAGCGGATACCTCTCGCCGGTTTCCGAGTAGCCAGGCGGCAAGTGCACCTGCACGGGGAACGCGACGCCGAGGGTCGAGAGCCCGAACTCGCCGACGTCGAGCACGTGAGCGTCGCGCGTCGACGTGACGGGTCGCGGTTCCTTGGCCCGCGCGTCGCCGCTCGGGGCGCTCGAGAAACCACCGATTGTGACTACATCCGGATTTCGCGACATTCAGCCAGCCCTTTCGCCCCCGATCCGGCCTGACATCCTACGCCCCGGCGATGCCGGCCGCCACTTCGCATTTGCGCCGGGGTGCGCGCGCAGAAAGTGGGAAGCCGCGCTGGTACGAGTTCTGCCGGGGACGC
>CAZSVK010000565.1:0-3207 GCA_964610245.1 uncultured bacterium | reverse complement strand
GCGGAGCAGCCCCACGGCGAGGTCTGGAGCGGAGCTCCAGGAGGTTGCTTTCCTCGGTTCCAATCAGGCCTTTCACGATCTGTCCATAGCTCAGGACGGCGTCCCCGAGACGGCTCTTTGTTACCGCCCTCTCACGGCGAGAGCACCGGCTCCGCCGCCAGCAGCTCGAGCAGCGTGCGCCGGTGAGCGGCCTGCCCGGTCAGCCACAGCGGGGCCGTTCGCAGCTCGGCCGTTCGCACGTACCACAGCACCCTGGCCTCGGAGTGCGCGGGCGCTCGCCGGATGGCCTGGCCCACGAGAAACCGCGCGCGTGCCGCGAGCGCCGCGGGCGAGGAGTAGCCGAGCCACTCCGGCGTCGAACAGGCCAGCGCGTTGCTCTGCTCCAGCAGACAGGCCGCCTCGGCTTCGTTCGGCTTCAGCCGGAGCGATGACTGCCAGTGCCCGATCCTCTCCGACTGCAGGCGCTCTCGGCGGGCTCCCAGTTCCAGCCTCACGAGCCGCTCGAGCTGCCACCCCCGGACGCCACGGACCGCTCGCTCGAGCGCGGTCTCGAATTCTTCGCGAGGGCCCAGGTCGTGCGTCCGCTGGGCCTTCGTGAGCGCGCTCGTCACCGCACCGGGAGCCGATCGTTCGCCCCACAGCAGCCGGCCTCGCATCTCATCGAGCACCGACTCCGCCATCACCGGAGGGTCTGCCAGCCCCCGGGCCCACAGCAACTGCAGCCCCCCGATCACTTCAGGGACCGACCCCAGCCCCGCCCAGAGCAGCACCGCCAGCAGGAGCAGGCCGAGCGCCGCCCGGCCGCGGGCTCGCTGCCCCCGGGCTCGCGACGCCTGCCAGAGCGGAGCCCACGGCACCAGGTCGGCAGGTCCCAGCACGGCCCAGCCGGTCTCCGGCAGCGAGGGCTCGGGTCCGGGAGCCAGGGTCGGCCGCAGACCCAGGTCGGCCGGGATCTCGGCCCGCCACCAACGCCCCGGCCGGCCGCAGGCGACGAGCATCCCGGGCCGCTGCGCGCTCGCCAATCGGGTGGCCAGCCAGAGCAGACCGATGCAGCTCGCCACCGGCACCGCCGGCGCCACCACCGGGCTCAGCCAGTGACTCAAGCAGAGGCCTCCGCCCAGCACCCAGAGGGTCGCCCAGCGCACCCCGCTGTCCGCGGCGGTCCAGCTTGCCGCCGCGAGCGCCGCGCAAGCCACCACCCAGAACGCCGGCACCGTGCCCATCGCAACGAAGGGCAGCACCGACAGCATCGGGAGCAGCGCCGCCGAGGCCAGCACGAGTCCCGCCACGAGAAGATCCCACCGGCCGTGAGCCGGTTCCCTCGCGATCAGAATCCTCACCTCGGGCGACCAGTCTTCCGGCATCCCGAGCGAGAGTTCACGATCGCCGCCGGCAACCTGCCGCAGGAACTCGACCGCGCGCCCGGCCTCGTGCAAGCGCGCGCCCGGCAAGGCGGCCGCGAGCGAGCGGGCCGCGATGCCGAGCCGCTTCCAGCCGAGCCAGAGCGCCAGCACGAACAGCCCCCACGGCCACGGCCCCGATCCGCTGCCCCCCAGCGGGATCGCCGCGCCGGCCAGCACCCCGATCGTGACGTAATGGGCGCCCACGGCGAGCCGCACGGGCAGCATCCAGGCCAGCGTCCACTCGCGTGCGTCCGCGGCGAGCAGCTCCGCCTCGTCGCTGGTCGGAAACGCGATGCCCGTGAAGTACCGGTAGCACCAGTAGGCGAACAGGAATCCGCAGGCCAGGCCCAGGCCCGCGCAGGCCTCCGGCGGAGGGGTCAGCAGGAACTGGACGAGCGAGAGCCCCGTGAACCCGGCCAGCATCCACCCGCCGGCCCGCCGGTACCACTCGATGGCCGTGGGCCGCAGGGGAGGCTCCAGATGGTCGGCCGGCAGACTCGCCGCATCCCATACCGCGCGCCAGACGCACGCCGCGACGACCGCTCCCAGGAGCAGCCAGACCAGGTCTCCGGTCAGAAGCCCCCCCGGCAATTCCGTCGCCACGAGCATGATGTAAACGCTGAGGACAGGAACTCCCACGTTGCGCCAGCAGCGGCCGCGGTGGGCCGAGCTTCCGGCGCCGCCGAAGAGGCAAGCCGGGGGACCGCCGCCCGCGGGAGCGCCCGGCGCGCCCAGCGGCAGGCTGAACACGCCGGCCAGCGACACGAGCAGCACCGCTGTCAGCGCGAGGAGCTTCACTTGGGCGAATCCGTTGGGGTTCCCGGGTCGCCAGGCGCCGGGGCCACATGCCACGGGCGAAGCGCCGGGTAGTCGCCCAGCGGCAGCAACCGTTCGGCCTGCGCCGCCGGGGCCCGGGGCGGTTCGCGCAGGGCGAGCCAGGCCAGGTTGAGCCCCACCACGACGGCGATCGCTGCCGCCAGGGCCCACCGCGCGCCCGGGCCCGGGCCGGGCAGGGAGTCGATGCGGCCCGCGGGCGGCTTCGCGCCGGCCCCTCGATCGGATTGTGTCGCTGCGTCGGTCATCCGCTCTCAGTCGCCGCCAGTCTCCCCGAACCAGTAGGCCCTGTCAATGTGCCCTCGCCTGTCCTATATTCTCCGGCGTTCCTCCCAG
The DNA here is from genome assembly GCA_964610245.1 of uncultured bacterium. GTDB lineage: Bacteria > Muiribacteriota > UBA6191 > JACPRK01 > JACPRK01 > CAZSVK01. The sequence goes on along the minus strand of CAZSVK010000565.1, from coordinate 634 downwards.
CCATGGCTTTCCACTACACCGCCGCCATCGAAGAGGTCATCCTCGACGTCGCCCGCCAGTTGCCCGAGTTCGCGCACCTGGACACCTCCCGCATCCTCGTGAGCATCGCGGAGGCGCGCCAGCGCACTCGCCACGGTGTCTACGCCAAGGTCTTCCCGTGCCGCGGGGCGTGGGGCGGTGCCGAGTTCAGCTACCAGGAGAGGCGGGCGCTCTATCTGATGTACTTCTACCTCCCGCGGTTTCACGATCAGACCCTGGAGGGGAAGGTCTCCACCATCGTCCACGAGTGCTACCACATCTCGCCCGAATTCGACGGCAGCCTCAGGCGGCTGGAGGGCGGGAAGCCCCACGGGCGCTCGACCCGCACCTACGAGCGGCTGATGGACCAGTTTGCCCGCAGGTACCTCGAACAGCGCGGCGACTGGCCGCACCTCGAGTTCCTGAGGATGTCGACGGAGGAACTCATCCACGCCCGAGGCACCCTCTTCGGCTTGCGGATCCAGGAGCCCTCCGGCTGGCCTCCCGAGCCGGGCGACACCGACGGCCCCCGGCGCTGGCGCCACCCCGAACTGAACAAGGGCTGAGAGGCTGTGAAGAAATCGAGAACCCTGTCGGGAGCTCCGCTCCCGAACCC
>CAZSVK010000564.1:0-3208 GCA_964610245.1 uncultured bacterium | reverse complement strand
TGGTGGGGTCCGCGGCAAAGCCCAGGCAGGGGTCCCGGGGACAGCGTCCCCGGAAAGCCTGACCCCTACTTCGCAGCGCTGCTCACGAGCCGCCCGGGCCCGACGATGAACTTCGCGACCTGCTTGCCCTCGAGGTTCTTGCGAACCAGTTCGCGCCGCAGGACCACTTCTTTCAGGTCGGCCTCGGAGGTGCCGGCGTCGACCTCGACCCGGTCGCGGATCTTGCCGTTGATCTGCACCGGGTAGGTGACGCGGTCGGAGGCGAGAGAGTTCTCGTCCCACACCGGCCAGGTCTGCCGGTGGATGCTGCCGGAGGCCGCGCGCCGGCCGGTCAGCTCCCAGAGTTCCTCGGTGATGAACGGCGAGATCGGCGCCAGCAGCACCAGCAGCGTCTCGATCGCCTGTTCCCATCGGGGCGCGCCGGCGACCCCCGGCACGTCGGAGGCGTCGATCATGGCGTTGGTGAACTCCATCAGGGCGGCGACGGCGGTGTTGAACGAGAAGGACTCGAGATCCTGCGTGACCTTCTTGATGGCGCAGTGGCGCCGGCGATTCAGCTCGCGCAGCGTGGACTCGACCCGGGCCGGGTCGGCCTCGCCCGAGGTGGGGGCGCGGCGGCCGGTCACCAGATCCCATACCCGATAGTGATAGCGGGAGAGGCCGCTGATCGCCTCGTCGCTCCAGGCGACCTCCGACTCGAAGCTTCCCAGGAACAGCAGGTACCCACGGAGGGTATCGGGTCCGTGACGCTCGACGACGTCGTCGGGGGTGACCACGTTACCCTTGGACTTCGACATCTTCTGGCCGTCGGCGCCGAGGACCATGCCCTGGTTGCGCAGCCGCTGGAACGGCTCGTGGAAACCGATGAGCCCCGCGTCGTGCATGACCTTCGTCCAGAACCGCGCGTAGAGCAGGTGCATGACGGCGTGCTCGGCGCCGCCCACGTACAGATCGACCGGCAGCCAGTACTTCGCCGTCTCGGGCGAGAAGGCGCGGGTGGCGTCGCGAGGGTCGGGATAGCGCAGGAAGTACCAGGAGCTGCAGGCGAAGCCGTCCATCGTGTCGGTCTCGCGCTGGGCGGGGCCGGAGCACTTCGGGCAGGTGGTGTTCACGAACTCGGGGACGGTGGCCAGCGGCCCCTTGCCCGTGCCGGAGGGCCGGAACTCGGTCATCTCGGGCAGGCGAACGGGGAGCTGATCGGTCGGAACGGGGACGGCGCCGCAGGCCGGACAGTGCACGATCGGGATCGGCGCGCCCCAGTAGCGCTGCCGGGAGATGAGCCAGTCGCGGAACTTGTACTGGATCGTCTTCTTGCCGATGCCGGCCGCCTCGAGATCGGCGTTGAGCCGCTCGATCGCCTGCTCGCTCGGTAGGCCGTCGTACTTGCCCGAGCCGGTCATCGTTCCGGGCTCGGTGTAGGCCTCGCCGGCGGGCGCCTCGCCGGCGGGCGGGAGGATGACGGTGCGGATGGGCAGGCCGAACTTCTTCGCGAAAGCAAAGTCGCGGGTGTCGTGCGCCGGGACGGCCATCACGATGCCGGTGCCGTAGTGGGCGAGGACGTAGTCGGCCGTCCAGATGGGGATACGCGCGCCGGAGAGCGGATTGATGGCGAAGGAGCCGAGAGCGACGCCGGTCTTCTCGCGGTCGGTGGAGGTGCGTTCGATCTCGGACTTCTGCCGGCTGTCGGCCACGTAGGCCTCGACGGCGGCCTTCTGGGCCGGGGCGGTCAGACGCTCGACGAGCGGGCCCTCGGGGGCGAGCACCATGTAGGTGACGCCGAAGACGGTGTCGATGCGAGTGGTGAAGATGGGCAGATCGATCAGCTCGCCCGAGCCAGGGAGTTCGGCCTTGAAGCGGGCCTCGGTGCCGGTGCTCTTGCCGATCCAGTTCTTCTGCATCAGCTTGATGTGCTCGGGCCAGTCGACGGTGGCCAGGTCATCGAGCAAGCGCTCGGCGTAGGCGGTGATTCGGAAGTACCACTGTTTCAGCTTGCGCTTGGAAACCGGCTTCTCGTGGCGCCAGCAGAGGCCGTTCTCGACCTGCTCGTTGGCCAGGACGGTGCCGCACTCGTCACAGAACCACTGGTAGCCCTCGGCCTGGTAGGCCAGGCCGCGCTCGTGCAGGAGCAGGAAGAACCACTGGGTCCAGCGGTAGTAGTCGACCGAGCTGGAGTTGAGTTCCTTGTCCCAGTCGTAGCTGGTCTCGGCCAGGGCGAGCTGCCGCTTGTAGTTGGTGACGTTCTGCTCGGTCGTGAGCGCCGGGTGGACCCCCATCTTCAGGGCGAAATTCTCGGCAGGGAGGCCGAAGGCGTCCCAGCCCATCGGGTGCAGGACGTTGTAGCCCTGCATGCGCTTCAGGCGGCTGATGACGTCGGTGGGAACGTAGTTACGTAGATGCCCGACCGAGAGGCCGCTACCGGACGGATAGGGGAAGAAGTCGAGGCAGTAGAACTTGGGCCGGGAGGAATCGTCGCCGGTGCGGTAGAGACCTTCCTGCTGCCAGCGGGGCTTCCACTTGGCCTGGAGGGTCTTGAACTCGTAGCGGAACTGACTGAGATCGGTGGACATAGGCTTTGGGCTGTAGAGATCGGACGGAAAGAGGCTCTGGAGCGGGCATTATATCAGAGACAGGGGTTGGGGGTCAGGAATGGCGCACGGTTCCCTCGAACCGGCAAGCTTCGCGCCGCAAGCGTCGCGCCCGACAGTCGTTGGACGGGCCGTGCTCCCCTGAGGGGCAGCTGCGCTCTTGCCTGACCCCTTGCCCCCAACCCCTTACCCCTGCCTTCTCAGCCCTGCCTCTCAAAATTCCATGACACGTGCAACCTTTCGAATCCGGGCCAAGTAATATGATGGAGAGAGCCCTTGCATTTTCCCCTCGGATAGAAATTCCGGTCTACCGGAACAGAACAAGAAAGGGATGGTGATGTGGTCGTGAGGAGTACTTCAGCGATTGCCCTGATCGCGGTCTTGATGGTGGCCTGGGTGCTTCCCGGGGCCGTGACGGCCGGCGGAAAGCCCGGTTATGACGATATCGGGTATCAGCCGACCACTCAGGCGCAGCCGGTGGTCCAGGACTACAGCACCTACCAGTACGGCGACACGGGCGGCAAGCCGAGCCCGAACGCCTACAGCACCAGCAACAACTGGGACCAGTACATGGGCGACCAGTACCAGTACGACACCTCCCTGCAGTACAGCCAGTTCGGCAA
>CAZSVK010000563.1:0-3211 GCA_964610245.1 uncultured bacterium | reverse complement strand
CTACTTCGTCGGCAAGACCGAGGTGACCTGGAGCCAGTACCGCCGGTTCTGCAAGGAGACGGGCCATCAGCCTCCGCCGGAGCCGGCGTGGAAGCACGACGACCGTCACCCCGTCGTCAACGTGAGCTGGTCCGACGCCTGGGCCTACTGCGAGTGGGCCGGCTTGCGGCTGCCGACGGAGGCCGAGTGGGAGCTGGCCGCGCGCGGGCCGAGGGCGGGGGCCTATCCCTGGGGGAACGACGCGCCCGCCCCCGGAACCAAGCTCCTGGGGAACTTCGCCGACGAGTCGGCCGGCAGACTGCACTCGGACTGGCCCGTCCTGAAGGGCTACGACGACCGCTTTCCCGAGACGGCGCCGGTGGGGAGCTTCCCGGCCGGGAGCAGCCAGTTCGGCTGCCTGGACCTGGCGGGCAACGTCTGGGAGTGGTGCTCCGACGAGTACGGGGCGTCGTTCTACTCGAGCAGCCCCGAGCAGGACCCCCGGGGACCGGAACGGGGCGCCGGAGCGGGCCCGGCGGCTTCCCTCGAGCGGGACTGCCAGCGCGCGCTCCGGGGAGGCGGCTGGTTCGGGAACGCCGACGGATTGCGCAGCACCGCCCGTGACGGCGCCCGGCAAACGGAGCGACGCGACGACGTCGGCTTCCGGACAGCCATGAGTGGAGGTTGACGGCCATTTCTCGAATTGCCGTGCGACTCATGAGTTCCAGGGCGGTCCTGCAGGCGCTCTGGCTGCTCGGGCTGACCGGGTTGTGCACCGGCCCGGCGGTGTTGCTGGTCGGGCTGCACGCGAGTGTGCTGAGGCATTTCCAGCAGACTCCGGCTCTCGTGTACGGGGCGGCGGACGGCCAGCTCCTCACGGCGTTCGTGGGGCTCTGCCTCGGACTCGTCGTGGCGATCGACCTGGCCACGCTTCCGATCCGGCGGCGCTGGCTCCGTTTCCTGCACTCCGGGGCCGAGCTGCCCGCGACTCCCGACTGGACCTCTGCCTTCGAGGCGGTCCGGGCCGACCGCTAGGCGAGGCTGTCGACCGGCGAGCTGCTCCTGGGATACCACGCGGTCTTCGAGCGCCCGGCGGCGCTCCTACCTCTGGCGTTATCATACACGGCGGCGAGCGCGTTCGCCGGGCTGGGCTCGGGCCTCTACCTGCTGGCCGTTCCCGCCATCGCCGGCCCCCTGGCCTTCGCCCGTTTCTGGACGATCTATCCGGTGGTGCTCGTGACGGCGGTCCTGGCCCGGCGGCTCTGCCTCGACCCCTTCGTGTGGGCCATCTCGGCCGTGCCGCTGCCCATCCTCGGTTGGCTCCTGCAGCCTGACGGAATGCCGGGCTGGGCGGCGACCGCGCTGGCGTCGCTGGCCACCTGCCTGGCGCTCGCCGACGCGCGGCGGGCCGGCATCGGCCGGGTGCACCTGTCGACGAGCCTCGGCGGCCACAGCTACGCGCTGGGCTGGAAGGGACGGTTCACCTACCTGGGCCCGGCTCCGCTGTGCCGGGGGTTGGACACGAGCTACGCGCTCTTCCGGCCGCTGGGGCAGCCGGCCTCCTGCCCGGTCGAGACAACGGCGCGACCGGCCGCGGCGACGCCCCTCGCGAGCCTGCTGCCGGTCGGGCTGGCGCTGCTGTTCGCCGCGGGCCCTGCCGTCATCCTGGGCCGGGAGATGCTGGAGCTGTCGGCGGTCGAAGAGGTCAGCTTGCGGCCCGCGGAGGCGTCGCTCGAGGCCGGATTCGTGGACGCCGCGAGCTCGCGACTCGAGACGGACGAGCTTTCGGTCACTTCAACGTTACTTTGCCGTTCTCTCCTCGCCCGGTGCGAGCTGGCCCGGGCACGATACGCGCAGGCGCGGGCGGTGGCCGTGGCGGTGCTGGCAGGCACTCGCGAGCTGCAAGGGGCCTCCGGCGAGTGCGTGGGCGCCGCCGGCCGCGAGGCGGCGGGAGTGGTTCTGCAGCTCGGTGACAGGGGGAAGGCGCTGGGGCGGTTCACGCGCGAGGCCGCGGCCGCGGGCTTGCGGGGCCCATCCGCGGAGCCCTTCGTGGCCGGCCGGATGGCGCGATGGCTCGCCTCTCAGCCGGGGGCCGTGTCGGCCCGCGAGGCGCTCGAACACGCTCGCCGCGCCAGCGCGCAGGCCCCGCGCGATGGAGCCACGTTGAGACTGCAAGCCCGGCTCGCGGCCCGTCTGGTCGACTCCGGCCGGACCGCCTTGCGGCTGCACCGGCCCGCCGCGCGGCCCGAGCAGGTCGAGTGGGCCGCCTTCGGAGAGGAGGCTTTCGAGGCCTACGAAGCGGTGCTCGGCTTGCCTCCGGCGGAGGCCGCTTCCCTGCCGGGGGCCGTGGCCGGCGACCCTGCGGGGGTGGGCCTGATGGAGGAGCTGTTCGGCCTGGTCCACGCCACCGGCTCGCGGGAGCTGCTGGACCGCGCGCTGCAGAGGCATGGCATGGCCTGGGCCGCGGGCCCTCTGCGCCGGGCCGTGGTCGAGCTGGCGGAGGATCTGGCGCAGGTTGGCAGATCGGATGAAGCCGAGCGGCTTCTCATGGCCGCGGAGTCACCGCGTCAGGTCGAGCCGGGGCTGGAGGAGCTGATCCCGCGGGCCGAGCAGTTGCTCTTCCGGTTGAGGTCCGCTCGAGCCATGACGCGCTCGTGACGCGCGGACGAGTGCTGGTCAGGCTGCTAGCAGGGCAGGCGGATGAAGAACTTGGTGCCCTTGCCTTCCTGGCTCTCGAAGGTGATGGTGCCCTTGTGGCTCTCGACGATGCTCTTGCTGATCGAGAGTCCGAGGCCGGTGCCGCCGACCTTCCCGAAGGTCACGAACGCCTGGAAGATCTGCTGCTGCTTCTCGAGCGGGATACCGACACCGGTATCTTCGAAGCTGATGACCACGTGGCTGGCCTCGCCCTGGGAGCCGGAGATCAGCTCGCTGCGCGTGCGAATGCAGAGCTGACCGCCGTTCGGCATGGCCTGGGCGGCATTCATCATGAAGTTCAGAAAGACCTGCTGGATCTGGTGGCGGTCGATGCAGAGGGACGGCACGGCCGGGTCGAAGTCGCGCACGACCTCGACCTTGCTGTACTTGGAAAGCGAGTGCTCGGCCAGCACGAGCGTGTCTTCGAGCACCTGATTGACGTTGGCCGGCTCGGCCTTGCGCTCGCCCTTGCGCGCGAACCCGAGCAGGTTGTCGACGATGCGCTGGATGTTGTTGGCCGCCTCCTGGATGATCT
>CAZSVK010000562.1:0-3212 GCA_964610245.1 uncultured bacterium | reverse complement strand
TGCCGGATCACTCTCTCACAGCCCCGAGGCGGCGGGCAATGGCCAGGCCGCCTTCCTCGGCTTGACGATGCGGCCCGCGCGTCTGTACGCTTCGCGCCGGACATCCTGCCGGAGCCGGTCTTCCAGCCCCCCCGGGGTCCAGCTCCGCGGCGGGCGCTCCGTCGCCGCATCGTTCCCGAAGGAGTCGCCTCCGTGATACAAGCAGGCCCCCCCGCCATCGCGCTCCCGAACGATCAGGATTCCTCGGGCCGCTCGCTGGGCGCCGAGGAACTCGCGCTGCTGCGGCGCGTCATCGAGAGCGGCACGCTCACCAGCACCAAGGGGACGATGGTGAAGGAGCTGGAACGTCGCTTCGCCCTGCGCCTCGAGATGCCGCGGGCCTTCGCCTGCACCTCGGGCACCGCCGCCATCCATTGCGCGGTGGCCGCGCTCGACCCGGAGCCAGGCGACGAGATCGTCACCACCTCGATCACCGACATGGGCGCGCTCACGCCCATTCTCTACCAGGGCGCGATCCCCGTCTTCGCCGACGTCGAGCCGCGCACCCTGAACCTCACCGCCGAGACCATCGCCCGCTGCCTGAGCCCCCGCACTCGAGCGATCCTGGTCACCCATCTGTTCGGGAACCCCTGCGCGATGGGCCCCATCCTGGAGCTGGCCGCATCCCGTGGGCTTCCGGTGATCGAGGATTGCGCCCAGGCCTACCTGGCCAGGAGCGACGGCCGTCTCGTGGGCACCCTCGGCGCCATCGGCTGCTTCAGCCTCCAGCAGGGCAAGCACATGACCAGCGGCGAAGGCGGTCTGCTCGTCTGCCGCGACCAGGACCTCGCCCGGCGCATCGCCCTCTTCATCAACAAGGCCTGGCCCTACGGCGAGCCCGACCCCGATCACGAGTTCCTCGCCCTCAACTACCGCATGCCCGAGCCGGTCGGCGCCGTCGCGCTCGCGCAACTCGAGAAGCTCGACGCCTCGGTGACACGGCGCGTTACGATGGCCGCGAGACTCACCGCCCGGTTGGCCTCCCTGCCGGGAATCGAGACTCCCCCGGTCGCACCCGGCGACGTCCACACCTGCTGGCGTTACGCAGTACGAGTCGACGCGGCCGTCGTCGAAGGCGGGGCCCCCGGCCTGGGCGCGCGGCTGTCGGGCCTGGGAGTGCTCTGTCAGCCTCGCTACATCAGGAAGCCGGCCTTCGAATGCCGCATCTTCCGCGAGCAACGCACCCTGGGCAAGAGTCGTTTCCCCTTCTCGCTGGCCCGCCCGGAGGCGCTCGACTACTCGCGCGGCAACTTCCCGGGCACCTACGACGGGCTCGAGCGCATCCTGGTTATGCCCTTCAACGAGCGCTACGAAGAGACCCACGTCGACTTCATCGCCGACGCCTTCGAAGCGGCCGTGGGCGAGCTGACGGGAGGGCGCTGAACGTGGCCCCACCGCTCAGGTTCGCCATCGTCGGCGCGGGCCGCATCGCCGCCAGCCACCTCGAGGCGCTCGCCGGCATCCCGGGCACGGCGCTGACCGCGGTGGTCGATCCCCGCCGTGACGCGGCGGCCGCTCTCGCCGGACCCGCCGGGGCACGCGCGCTCTCCTCGCACGACGAGCTGCTCCGCGAACACCTGGCCGACGCCGCCATCGTCTGCACGCCGCCGGCCTCCCACGCGCCGATCTGCCACGACCTGCTGGAGGCAGGAGTGCACGTGGTCTGCGAGAAGCCGCTGTGCCTCGACCCGTCGCCCACACGAGGGCTTCTCGAGGCCGCCCGCCTCCACGCCGCGCTGCTCACGATGGCCTCCAAGTTCCGCTTCGTCGACGACGTCGTGCGGGCGCGCGAACTGGTCGCCTCGGGGCTGCTCGGCGAGGTGGCGCTGTTCGAGAACTCGTTCACCGCCCGCCTCGACATGAGCAGGCGCTGGAACTCCGAGGCGGCCATGAGCGGCGGCGGAGTCCTCATCGACAACGGCACCCACTCGGTCGACCTGGCCCGCTACCTCCTGGGCCCCATCACGCAGGTTCAGGCCACGGCCAGCCGGCGGCCGGCGGGGCTGGCGGTCGAGGACACCGTGCAGCTTCTCCTGCGAACGGCCGGAGGGGTGCTCGGCACCGTGACCCTGTCGTGGACCTTCGACCGCGGGCTGCCCGACTACGTCGTGCTGCACGGCACGCTGGGCACCCTGCGGCTCGGGTGGCGCGAGTCGAGCTACCGCCTCTGGTCGGACCCGGACCGCAAGGTGTTCGGTCACGGCTACGACAAGGTGGCGGCCCTGCGCGGGCAACTCGCCAACTTCTGCGCCGCCGTCCGCGGCCAAGCACGGCTGCGCGTCACGGAGGAAGACGCCGTCGCCTCGGTCGAGGTGATCGAGGCCGCCTACCGCTCGATGCGCGACGGCCGCTGGACCCCGGTCGGCCCCGCCGGGCCGCCCAGCCGCGTGCACCCCACCGCGATCGTCGAGGAGGGCGTCGAGCTGGGGCCGCACACCGCCGTCTGGGACAACGTCCACATCCGGGGGCCGGCCCGCATCGGCGAGCAGTGCATCATCGGCGAGAAGAGCTACGTCGCCTACGGCGTGCGCATCGGCGACCGGGTCAAGATTAACGCCAACGTCTACATCTGCAACGCCGTCACGATCGAGGACGGCGTGATGATCGCCGCCCACGCGACCTTCACCAACGACCTCTTCCCGAGGGCCACGACCCCCGACCTGCGCGAGCTGCGCAGCTCGATGCCCGACGAGCACACCCGGCCCACGTTCGTTCGCGAGGGGGCCACCGTCGGCGCCTCGTGCGTCATCGGCTGCGACCTGGAGATCGGCCGGTTCGCGATGGTCGGCATGGGCTCGGTGGTCACCCGCTCGGTCCCCGACCACCACCTCGTCGTCGGCAGTCCCGCCCGCTCGATCGGCTGCGTCTGCCGCTGCGGCCACCCCTTCCTGAAGTTCCGCGCGGGCGAGATGCCGCCCGATCACCTGTCGCTGCCCTGCGCTGCCTGCGGCCGACGTTACTCGACTCTCGCGGGCCGCGTGACCGAACTGCCCGCCCCTCCGGCCTGAGCCGCGACGCAAACCCAACGTGACTGTCCTGCCGCGCCCGCCCCTTGCTCCGGTCTGCGTCGTGGGCGGAGGCATGCTCGGGATGACCGTTGCCCACGGCCTGGCTCGGGCCGGGTCCCAGGTCACGCTCCTGTAGGGGGCGCCGTTCCTGGGCGGGCTGGTCGG
>CAZSVK010000561.1:0-3214 GCA_964610245.1 uncultured bacterium | reverse complement strand
GCCGTCCAGGTGCAGCGCCGGCACTTGAGACAGTCGACGTCGCCTTCGAATCGGACCCCCAGATCGCAGGCCCCGAACACGCGCTGCCGGGCCCAACGGCCGCACCACGACAGGTGGTTGGCCAGCGCGAGCAGGGCGCCGGTGGGGCAGAAGTACCGGCACCAGAACCGGAGATAGACGGTCGATAACGCCAGCGCGGCCCCCGCCAGGAGCAGCAGATCGCCCTCCGGTTTCCCGGAAAACAGGGTCTGCATGGGCTCGAACCGGAGCCAGTCGGAGGCGCCCGTTAGCCAGAAACCGGTCAGGGCCGCCGTGACCAGCAGGTACTTGAGGAACCGGGCCGCCTGCTCCAGCCGGCGATCTACCCGGGTCTGCCAGCCCACGAGCGAGAGCAGTTCCTGGAGCGCCCCGAACGGGCAGAGATAGCCGCAGAACACTTGCCCGAAGGCCAGCGACAGCAGCACGACAAGACCCACGAGCACCGCGCGCGCCGGTTCTTCCAGGCCGGGCAGCCTGCCGGCCGAGAGGTTCCCGGCGTCGGCGAGCGTGAACGGCAGGTTCCAGACCCAGCCGAGCAACAGGACGCTCAGCAGCAGGCAGATCGAGCGGGCCCTCCGGCCTCCTCGCAAGAACGTCGACGTTGCGAGCGCGAAGAGCAACGCCACGCCGAGGGCCGGGCCGTCGGCCAGCCTGGACCACCACGGCCGGGCCGGGGCGGGCGGCCGCGCGAACCGCAGGTGCAGCAGCTCCGAGCCGGCCCGATACCCCGCGGCGTTGAGCAACTCGAGCGCCGCCCGCGACGTGATCGTGGCACCGGTCATCCCGTCGACGCGCGACAGGTCGAAGGGCAGCTCCCGCGCCAGCTCGCGGCCTGCCAGCCCATCCAGGAAGCGGTCGAGCCCCGCCAGGTACGAGGGGGTCTCGTGGTTCTCCAGCAGTCGCACGCCTTCGAGTCGCCCGGTGGGGCCGATGCCGACCGCCAGGTTCAGCTGTCCGCCGTAGCCGCGGATGCCGGGGTCGACCGGCGCGGTGGCCATCACGACCGAACCGTTCGCGCCGCGATAGTGCGGAAAGGGAGCCTCGACCCGCGAGTGCTCCTGCCGGCCGCCCAGCGCGGCCAGCGCCCCGGGCTCCAGCCGATCGGAGAAGCCGGGAGCGTCCAGCCGCAGGACCGAGCCCGCCCCCAGCGAGGCCAGCGCCACGGCCGTCAGCCCCCAGGAGAGACGCGGCCACGGGAAGGAGTGCCGGACGCTCTGGAGAGGCGCTCGCGGTGCGTTCGAAGGCGCCAGGAGCAGCACGGCGGCGCTTCCCGCCACCGCCGCCAGCAGCAGACACGCGCCGGTCAGACCCAGGATCGGAACCAGGACCGTGGCCGCGGCCAGGCCGCCCGCCGCGGCGCCGACGTGATCCGCCGCATCCAGCACCGCCGCTGCCCGCGCCGGCTCCTCTCCGGTGCCGGCCCGCGCTGCCACCGCCAGCGGGAAGGCCAGCCCCGTCAAACATCCCCCGGCGGCCAGCAACAGGCCGAACGCCCAGTCCCCGCTGTCGGCCGCGAGCCTCAGGAGCAGCGGCAGACTCAGCAGGTAGACGGAGGTGGCGGCCGTGGTCTGCCCCAGCCGGTGCAGGGCCGGCGCGGCAGACTCCGGGCCGGCCGCGGCCACCCTTCCCGCCACCCGGCTTCCCAGGGCCGCGCCTGCCGCCAGGCCTAGCATGAACAGCGCGGCGAGCAACCCGAGTTGCCGGTAGAGGCTCCCGTGGATGCACTGGTAGGCCAGCAGGCAAGCCAGCTCTCCGCCCATCGCCCCGAAGCCGAGCGCGCCCACCGCAGTGGAAGTGTTAAAACAAGCGTTATCATCCGAAGACCTGGCGCGAGCCAGGCCAAGACGCAACGCCAGCAGTAACCCCAGCGGGGCGAGGAACACCGGCAGACCGACGTGCTTCAGGCGTCCCAGCGTCTCCGCCGCTCCGGAAGCCGAGAAGTGGCTCCATAACACCAGGTTGAGGAAGTAGGTGGCGGGCCGGAAATCCTCGTTCACCGATTCGGTCGCCTCCTCGAAGGCGCCGCGCACGAACCGGACTCGCTCGGGCTCGAATAGAGGCGCCAGCCGCCCCGCGGCGTACCCCTCCCCGTCCCGCTCCAGCCTGCTCAGTCGGACGGCCACCGTCTCCGCGTCCTGAACGACGGCGTTCGGGTCGCGGCTGCCGAACAGCCGCACCTGCTCCTCCACGGCGAGCGCGATGCACGGGAAGACCGAGCGCAGCGTCGAGTAGACCGACGCGCCGTAGGAGGCCACGCTCTCGCCCAGGTAGTTCGCGGCCGCCGTCACCTGCAGGGCCACGACGCCGCCCGGGGCGAGCGCCGCGGCCACCTCCTCCAGGAACTCGCGCGTGTAGAAGCGGTTGAGCTGGGCCGTGCCCGGGTCGGGCAGGTTCACCAGGGCCAGGTCGTAGGGGCCGGGGGGCGGCCGCGCGCCCAGGAACGCCCGCCCGTCGGCGGTGAGCACCCTCACCCGGGGGTCGTCCAGCGCGGCCCGGTCTTCGGCGGGCAGCAGCGGGCGCAGGAACGGCAGCAGCCCCGGATCCGGCTCCAGCACGTCCACCCTGGCCACGATCCGATACTGCAGCAGCGCCCGCAGCAGCCCCCCGCCGCTTCCGCCCACGAGCAACAGGCGCGAGGGCCCAGGGTGCTGGCTCATCGCCAGAGCGGCGTCCCGCGCCGCCTCCAGCCTCGCGGGGAACACGGCCAGGAGCTTTCCGTTACCAAGGATCGTCAGCTGCTCGCCCCGGCGGCCGGCGGCCAGGTTCTCGTAGGGAGTGTCGGTGCTGGCCACCAGCTCGAGACCCGGCTGCAGCGTGCCCCATCGGAGCCGGTCGAACGCCGGCTGCAGCGGAAGCGCGACGGCCGCCAGCAACGTCGCCGCCACGGAGACCGCCGCCAGGCCGGCCAGGCGCCGCTGCCCACCCCTCCAGGCCACGCCCGCGGCCACCGCGAACAACAGCCCGGCCGCCCCCGCGGCGGTGATCACAGGCGTCGCCGCCGGCAGCGCCAGGGTGGTCACGGCCAGCCCGCCAACGAGGGCGCCCGCGGCCTCGGCCGCGAACAGCCCCCCCACGCCTCCGGGCGCCGCCGAGATCGCCCGGCAGAGCCGACGGAACCCCAGTCCGACGCCCCGCCCCACGCGCGCCAGCCCCGCGCGCGCCCCCCGCGCGACCC
>CAZSVK010000560.1:0-3216 GCA_964610245.1 uncultured bacterium | reverse complement strand
TTCACCCCTGGCGAGGGTTCGGGAGCGGAGCTCCCGAGAGACAACTCTGGAGTACAACCCTGTGTACCCCCCGCATGACATGCACCCGGCGGCGACCCTCACCCGGGGCGGCGGTCCCGCGGCTCGACACTTTTTTCGCGGAACTGGAACCTTTCCCGGGGCGCTTGCGTAGGTAGGGGTTGAAGCCAATTTTTCATACTCCTCCTTCATATCTTTCATGGCCACCCGGGCTCACACCCTGGCGGCTTTTCTTTTTCGGGGGAGGCCAGCGCGAGGGCCGAGAGCCCGTCGAGCGCCCGCGGCCCGGATCGGCCGGGACTCCCCGAAGCAGCCTACGCGCCGGTGGGCAGCCCCGTGCGCATCCCGTGGCAGAGCGCAACGGCGAGCGCGTCGGCCGCGTCGTCGGGTTTCGGCGGCGAATCGAGCGACAGCAGGCGCGCCACCATGAACTGCACCTGCCGCTTTTCGGCCTTGCCGTAGCCCAGCACGGCGGTGCGCACCTCCATCGAGGTGTACTCCCCCACGACCAAGTCTCGCTGGGCCAGCGCCAGCAAGATGACCCCGCGCACCTGGCCGACCGAGAGCGCGTTCTGGAGCTGCGCCCGCACGAAGAGACGCTCGACCGCGGCCTCGCCCGGCTGGTGCCGCTCGAGCAACTCCAGGCAATCGCGGTAGATCGAGCGCAGCCGGCATGGCACCGGTTCGTCGCAGCTGGTGCGGATGCAGCCCGAGGTGACGTACTCGAGCTGGCGGCCGGGCGTGACGCGAACCACGCCGAAGCCGGTGATGGAGATTCCGGGGTCGAAACCGATGACGAGGCGCGAGCCGGCGCTCACACGCCGGCGGCTTCCATCTCTTCGGCGCTGATGTCGAAGTTGGCGTAGACGTTCTGCACGTCGTCGTGGTCTTCGAGCGCCTCCATGAGCCGGAGCATCTTCTGGGCGTCGCCGCCCTCGAGCTTCACAAGGGTGGCGGGGACTTTCGTGACCTCCGCCGAGTCGTACTTGAGGCCGGCTCCGTCAGCCGCGGCCTTCACGCCAGGAAACGCGGCCGGCTCGCAGGTGACTTCGAAGATGCCCACGTCGGTGGCATGGATGTCTTCGACCCCGGCATCGAGGAGCTTCTCCATGAGCAGATCCTCGGTGACGCTCTCACCCGGAAAGATGAGGACGCCCTTGTTCTTGAACAAGTAGGAGACCGCGCCCGGTTCGGCCATGCGGCCGGCGTTGCGAGAGAGCACGAACCGCATCTCGCCGGAGGTGCGATTGGCGTTGTCGGTCAGCGCCTCGATGAGGATGGCGACGCCGCCCGGACCGTAGCCTTCGTACTGCTTCTCTTCGTAGTTGACGCCTTCGAGTTCACCGGTGCCGCGCATGATGGCCTTGCGCATGGTGTCGCTCGGCATGTTGATGTTCTTGGCCTTGGCAACGATGGTGCGAAGGCGCGGATTCATGTTCTCGTCGCCGCCGCCCGACCGCGCAGCCACGGTCAACTCACGGATGAGCTTCGTGAAGATCTTGCCCCTCTTGGCGTCGGTTGCCGCCTTCTTGTGCTTGATGGTCGCCCACTTACTATGGCCGGACATGCCTTGCTCCTTCGGTCGTCGATCTGCTGGCTCCTCTCGATTGTCGCACGCCCGAGCGACGGGGGGCAAGAGAGACAGGGGTCAGGGGTTAGGGGTTAGGGGTCAGGCAAGGCGCAGCGATTCGGATTGCGGCGGTTGCCGACTCGATGGCGCCTTGCGTCATTCCCAACCCCCAACCCCTAACCCCCAACCCCTAGCTGTAAGTCTTGCGCTTCGACGACGACCGGATGCCCAGCTCCTCGCGATACTTCGCGACGGTGCGGCGGGCCAGCTCGATCCCCCGGCCCTTGAGATAGTCGACGATCTTCGAGTCGGAGAGCGGCCGCTTCGGGTCTTCCTTCGAGACGATGTCGCGGATGATCTCGTGGACATGCTTGCTCGAGATCTCCTCTCCGTCCGACTTGGTCGTGCCGGACGAGAAGAAGAACTTGAGCTGGAAGAGCCCTCGCGGCGTTTGCACGTACTTGTTGTTGGTGACGCGGCTGATGGTGCTCTCGTGCAGGCTGCAGTGATCGGCCACGTCCTTGAGGATCAGCGGCTTCAGACCGGCCACGCCCAGGTCGAGGAACGGCGCCTGGATCTCGAAGATCCGCTTGGTCACCCGGAAGATGGTGTCCTTGCGGCGGGCGATCGACTCCAGGATGAACCGCGCCGCATTCAACCGCTCCTTGATGAAGCTGATGGTCTTTCGAGCTGCCACCTTCTCGGCGCGGAGCATCGACTGGTAGAACGCGTTGATTCGGATGTTCGGCAGGTACTTCTCGTTGATGTTGACCCGGATCTCTCCGGCGACCTTCTCGACGAACACGTCCGGCGTCACGTAGTTGGTCTTCTCGTCGGACGAGTAGTGCAACCCCGGCTTCGGGTCGAGCTGCTTGATCTCTTCGTAGGCCTCCTGGATGCGCTCCATGTCGACCTTCTCGCGTCGGGCGATCTGCGGCAGCTTGTTGTTGGCCAGGTCGTCGAGATGGTTCTGGATGATGGAGAGCACCAGCGGGTCCGGGTCGGGCCGCGCCTTGTACTGCAGCGTCAGACACTCCTTGAGGTTGCGCGCTCCGATGCCCGGCGGGTCGAAGGTGTGGATCACACCGACAACCTTCTCGAGCATCTCTCGCGTGATACCGAGCACCGAGGTGAGCTGGTCTTCCTCGTAGCCCAGGTAACCGTTGGCGTCGATCAACCCGATCAGATACTCGCCGACCTTGCGCTCCGTCTCGTCGCAGGGCGACAGCCTGAGTTGCACCGTCAGGTGCTCGGTCAGAGACGAGCGCGAGCTGACGTACTCCTCGATGTTGCTCTCTTCGTCGGGCTCGGAGTACGAGACGCTCTCGGTGTAGTAGTTGTCCTGAGCGTCCATCAGGTACTTGTAGAAGTCCTGGAATTCCTCGGGCTGCGGCGCCGCCTCGGGCTGGCCGGGCACCGGGAGCTGGGGCGCCGTGGCGTCGACCGATTCGGCCGTCGCCTCGCGGGGCTCGTCGCTGGTCTCGACGATCTCGAGAAGCGGGTTCTTCTCGACCTCTTCCTTGATGAGGTCCTGCAGCTCGAGCTGGTTGAGCTGCAGCATCTTCATCGCAAGCTGAAGCTGCGGAGTCAGCTTGAGCGACAGTTGCTGCCGGAGAACGAGTGACTGC
>CAZSVK010000559.1:0-3218 GCA_964610245.1 uncultured bacterium | reverse complement strand
CTGGAAAGCGACGAGGCCGCCATCCGACATCTGGAAAGCGTCTGATGAGCCTGTCCGAGACCCCGGCGACGCAACCTACCGCTCGACAGGGCGCCCCCCTCGACGACGGCCGGTCTCGCGGGCCGCGCATCTCTCTCTATATGAAAGTCCTAGCTGCGTGCGCCGTGATGATGCTGGCGGTCTACGCCATCATTCCATTCTTCGTGATCCGGGCCGAGCAGGCCGACATCGTCCAGATGATGCAGTCGGACCGGCTGCCAACGGTGGAGGAGGCACTCAACCGCCTGGCCGCGCGCGGGCGGATGGCCGTCCTGATCTCGCTGCTCATCAACGGCTTTCTGATGCTCCTGGTGGTACTGCTCTTGAGAATGGGGGTCAGGCCCGTCCGCGAGATCAGCGAGGGGTTGAAGAGCCTGGCCAAGGGGGAGCCGGCGAGACCGGTCTTCACGCGGCTCCAGGACGAGATCGCCGACCTGGCCAATTCTTACAACCTGCTCTCCGCCGAGTTGATGCGCTACCGGGAAGAGACCCGACAACACGGTGAGACCCTGGAGCGCCGCGTCGCCGAGCGCACGCTCGAGCTGGCCGACCAGAAGCGCTTCATCGAGAGCGTGGTTCAGACGGCCGATTTCGGCCTGCTGACCGTCGACGCCGGCCTCCTGGTCACGAGCTGGAACACCTGCCTCGAGCGAATCCTGGGCCGCGCCGGCGACTCGGCGCTGGGCAAGCCGTTGACCGAGGTCCTGCCCCTGAGCAACCGGGAGGCCCTGGGAAACGATCTCTCCATCGTCATCAGGACGGGGACGCCCGTGAGCTACCGCGAGTTCGAGACCAGCCTCGCCGGCGCCGCGCCCGGCGACGGCAGATACCTCTGTTGCGACGTCGCGCTGCTGCCGCTCCACGACTCGACCGGCAAGACCGTGGGCGCTCTGATGAGCCTCTACGACCAGACCGAGCGCAAGCAACTGCACATGCAGCTCTCCCAGTCGACCAAGCTCGCCGCGGTCGGTGAGCTGGCCGGCGGCGTGGCCCACGAGATCAACAACCCGCTGGCGATCATCCTGGGCAATGCCGAGCTGCTCGTCGACGACCTGGGCGAAGAGAACCCCCTGGCGAAGCAGGCGATGACGATCAAGCGGCATGCCCTGCGATGCAAGGAGATCGTCGCCAACCTGCTCAAGTTCGCCGGCCGCACCCAGCACGGCAGCGGACCGATCGACGTCGAGCGCCTGGTCGTCGAGACCCTGGCCCTGCTGCGCAAACAGCTCGAGCTGGACAACGTCGAGATCGTCGAGAAGTACGACGGCCAGATCGGCATGATCATCGGCAGCGGCGACGAGCTGCAGCAGCTCTTCTTCAGCCTCATCTCCAACGCCCGTGACGCGATGCCCAGGGGTGGAAAACTGGCGGTCGAGACCCGTCGCAACGCCGGCTTCGTCGAGATCTCCCTGACCGACACCGGCGCCGGCATTCCCAAGGACATCATGGACCGCGTGTTCTCTCCCTTCTTCACCACGAAGGATCCAGGCAAGGGCACGGGCCTCGGCCTCGCCATCGCCCACACCATCGCGATGAAGCACGGCGGCAACATCACGCTGCAGTCCGAAGTCGGCAAGGGCACCGGCGCCCTCGTGCGCCTGCCTCTCGGCTCAGAACCCAAGCCGGCGCCCAAGGCCGCCGAGGTGACCATCCCGGCCGCGGCGCCGGCGGCGGGCACCCGGCGCCCGATGAGGGTCATGCTGATCGACGACGAGGCGGGAATCCGGATGGTCTGCCGCGAGGCTCTCGAGCGGCTCCGCCACGAGGTGGTGGAGTGCGAAGACGGCTTCGAGGCACTGCAGAAGGTACACGACGGCCGCTACGACCTGATCCTGCTGGATCTGAAGATGCCCCGGATGAACGGCGCCGAGACCCTGATCAAGATCCGCGAGCACGATCAGACAACCCCCGTTCTCATCATGACCGGCCTCATCGACGAGGAGATGCTCGGGTCGATCCCCCCGGGCGCCTACGCCGGCATCCTCAAGAAGCCTTTCCAGATCTCCGAACTCAAGGGCTGGGTCAACAGGCTGGACAGCGCAAAGGCAGACTGACGCACCGATGGAACTTCGCGACCCGATTCACAGTTTCATCGAGTTCGACGACCGCGAAGAGCGGCTCATCAACAGCCGGGCTTTCCAGCGTCTCCGGCGCATCCGCCAGCTCGCGATGTCGATGCTGGCCTACCCGGGCGCCCACCACACCCGCTTCGAGCACAGCCTCGGCGCGATGCACATCGCCGGAAGGCTGGCCGACCGGCTCGGTCTGTCGCCCGAGGAGGCCCGCCAGGTCCGACTGGCGGCCCTGCTCCACGATGTGGGCCACGGCCCCTTCTCGCACGTCTCGGAACACCTGTTCGAGCAGTTCGCTCCCTCGGAACTGACGCCCCACGACGGCAAGTTCCACGAGCGCATCACCCTCGATCTGCTCAGGAGCGACCCGCAACTGGAGCGCATCGTCGGCCGCGAAGAGCTGGACGCCGCGGCCGCCATCCTGGAGCACCGCCATCCGCGGAAGCTGCTCAGCTTCATCGTCAGTGGGCCGATGGACGTCGACAAGCTCGACTACCTCCTGCGCGACAGCCACTTCGCCGGGGTCCAGTACGGCATCTTCGATCTGGCCCGTATCATCAGCGAAGCGCGGGCTTTCGAGGTCGAGGGCGACGAGGTCCTGGGCATCTCGGAGAAGGGCGTGTGGGCCGCGGAGCAACTGCTGTTCGCCAAGTACCACATGTTCAAGCAGGTCTACTGCCACAAGCTCCGGGCTGTGACCGATGCGATGCTCATCCGCGGAATCCGGCTCGCCATCGAGGAACGGCTCCCGGGCGTCGCGGAGGTGTTCCGCTACGGGCAGGCTCCGGCCTTTCTCGAGGCCTTCCTGGAGACCGACGACGAGTCGCTCGCCGCCGCCATCCTCTCGGCGCCCGCCAGCAGCCTGGCCCGGCGCTACTTCCTGCGCCTGCGCCATCGCTGCCTGCTCAAGCGCATCTATCACCGCCTGCTCGACGCCGGCTCGCAGAGCACGACCGCCGGACGCTTCCTGGGCCTGGGCGACGGCGAACGCGCTCGCCTCGAGAAGCTCATCGCTGACGAGACCGGCCTCGACGCCCGCGAGGTGCTGCTGGACGTCAGGGGCTCGGCCCCGACCGGCCCCCCCCCCCCCACCCGCGCACAGATGAC
>CAZSVK010000558.1:0-3220 GCA_964610245.1 uncultured bacterium | reverse complement strand
GCTGGTGGGCCGTCCAGAGCTGGCGCAGCACCCGCAACCCGCCCCAGAGCACCTTCGGGATCTGGGCGACGGCCGGCGACCAGATGGGGGGCAAGGTGCGCAGGCGCACGCGCGGCAGGCGAAGCAGGTTGAGGTTCGTGCGCAGGTAGAGCTTCACCATCTCGCGGAAGTAGGTCTGCATCGGGAGCTTGCTAGGAAGCGCCAGGTGCGAGATGTCCCACATCTCGTGGTGATCGCGGTCGATGATGACGTTCTGCTTCCACTCGTCCCAGATGGCGGTGCCGGGCAGCGGCATCAGGGGTTGCAGGATCACGTAGTAGAGCCGATTGTCGTAGATGTAGCGCTGGATGCGCTCGAAATCCGACAGGTCCCAGCTCGGGTTGAGGATGAACGACGCGTAGGGATCGACGTTGGCCTCGCGCAGGACCTTGAACGCCTCGATGTTCACCGAGGCCGGCGAGCCCTTGTCGAAGTAGCCCATGTCCGACTCCGAGAAGGTCTCGACGCCGAGGACGACTGCCTGCAGGCCGATCTTCGACCAGGCCTTGACGACGTCGGGATGCTTGGCGATGAAGTCGGAGCGGCCGTAGCAGAAGTAGTTCTTGCGGATGCCTCGCTTGACGATCAGGTCGTGGATCGCCATCAACCGCTCGGGGTGCAGGAAGAAGTCGTCGTCGACGATGTAGACGCTGGGCGCCCACATCCGCTCCAGCTCGTCGACGACCGCTTCCGGCGAGCGAAACGCGTAGTGCCCTTCGGTCGCCTTCCAGCAGTAGCAGAACGAGCACGAATACGGGCATCCCCAGGCAGTCTTCAGCAGGTGGCAAGGGTTGTGATAGATGTAGTAGTAGCGAGACCACCACTGCCGCGTCAGCTCGCGTCGCGCGAACGGGACCTCGTCGGGGTGCGGATAGGGCGGAGTCTCGGTCGCGGTGAAGGAGTCGCCCTGGCGAACCCGGATGCCGGGAAGGCCGGTCAGGTCGAGCGAACCGGAGCCCTCGAACGCTTCCACGAGCTTGGCGAAGGTGAAGACGCCCTCGCCCTGCACGATCGCGTCGGCGCGGGTCTTCAGCAGATCGTCGCCGTTGAGCGTGACGTGAACGCCGCCCACGGCGGTGAGCGTGCGCGGGTCGTGGGCCTTCACGCTCTCGATCATCCGGCCGATCTCGTCGACGCCGTTGATGTAGGTGGTGAACCCCACGACGTCCGGCTCGAACTCGCGCAGCAGTGCCTCGAAGCGCCCGGGCCGCTCGAGAATGCCGTCGAAGATGACCGCCTCGTGGCGGGCCGGCAGACCAGCCGCGGCGACCTCCAGCTCCAGCGGGTCGCAGATCATCATGTTGTGCAAGCTGATCGAGTTCTCCGGAACTCGAGGCCGCGCGAGGAGGACCTTCATCTCAGACCAATCCCGGGCAGATGCGCCGGGTCACCTGGGAGCGATAGGCGAGATTGACGCCGAGCAGGAACAGGACGAACCGCCAGTTCGTCCGGATTCGCCTGGTGAAGCAGCGTTTGAGGATGTTGGGCAGCGAGAACACCTCGTTGTAGACCTTCCAGAAGCCCTCCTCGAGTTCCGAAGGGGTCAAGTTGCCGGGCCGGAAGACGCAGGTGGCGCCATTGTACTCGTTGAAGTCATAGGTGAGTATCCTGCCTTCTCGCTTCCAGCGCTCGAAGAGCGGGGTCCCAGGGATAGGAGTGAGCATGTAGAACCGAGGAAGCGTGATCTGATTGCGCAAGACGAAATCGATGGTGGCGTCGAAGGTCTCCTGCGAATCGCCCTCCATCCCCAGCATCATCTCGCTCGACACGTTGATCCCCGCCGCCGCGAGCTGGGTCAGCATCTCGTCGTACTCCTCGGCCTTCACGAACTTCTTGCCGTGCGCGTCGAGGCTCGAGGTATGGACCGACTCGAACCCGAACGAGAGCGTGCTGCAGCCCGACCGGCGCGCCAGGTCGAGCAGCTCGGGCCGTTTCAAGATGGTCAACGCACACTGACCGACCCAGCGGATCCCCAGCGGCAAGAGCGCCTCGAAGAGTTCCTGAGCGGTCTTCGGTTCGCCGCCCAGGTTGTCGTCAACCAACAGGAACTCCTCGAAGCCAAGGCCCCGGGCGGCTTCGATGTCCCGCACGACTTCCGGGATGGGGCGCCGTTCATAGCGGCCGTCGAAGTAAGCGGCGATCGAGCAGTACTCGCAAGAGTGCGGACAGCCCCTGCCCACCAGCACCGCGATCATCGGCCCCACCCGCTTGTTCGCGATCAGGTCGTAACGAGGCACCGGCAACTCGGGCCAGGGCAAGGCCCGGTCCGCCACGTACCTCTTCTGCAGGGCCCCCTTCTCGAAATCGCGCAACATCTGGACCCAGACCGCCTCGCCCGGCCCGACGCACACCGCATCGGCGTGCTCCAGCGCCTCGTCCGGAGTCAGCGAGACCATCGGCCCGCCAGCGACGACCGTCTTGCCACGCCGGCGAAATTCGTCCATGAACTCGAAGGCGTGCCACAGGGCATACCCCATCGCCGTGACCGCCACGACGTCGGCGTCGGTGTCGTACGGGATCTCCTCGATGGTCTCGTAGCAGAGTTCGACCTCCCAGTCGTCCGGCGTCAGCGCCGCCAGAACGCCCGGCCCCAGGCCCGGCGCGTAGAGCATCCACTGCTTGACCGGCAACCCCGAGACCTTGTTCTTCAAGGTCGAGGCGATGATCAGCACCTTGTGCTTGCGTGGCCGCGTATCGAGCCGGTTCGGATGATACCGAGCCAGGAATCGGCGCCGCCGGTGCTCCCTGAGCCAGCGCCGCCCCAGCCAGAACAGCGCCGCTGCAATCGGCGCCAGAAGCAGGAGTGCCAGGGTTGTAGACATGCGCCTCCAGGTCCGGGACGTGGCCTCGTCAGCTTACTGTTGATGCGCGTTCGCGTCAATGATGTGACCAGGGTTACCGGTGGAGTGAAGAAGCAGTCCAGTCTGGCCTCCGGGGACGACCACCACGCCTCCGCCCGCGACGACCACTACGCCTCCGCCCGCGACGACGACGGCGCCCAAGCCCCCGCCGCCCGCGACCACGGCCACGCCGCCGAAGCCTCCGCCGCCGAAGCCCAAGTTCGATCCAGGAGCGATCTGATGAACAGCCGCATCTTCGCCTCCGTGCTCGTTGCGTCGGCGCTGCTTTCGTCGCCCGCGATCGTCTTCGCCGAGGGCGCGCAACCGGCGAAGGCCACGCC
>CAZSVK010000557.1:2883-3236 GCA_964610245.1 uncultured bacterium | reverse complement strand
TCGGGGAGTAGTGCGGGCCGCGTCCCCGGCAACGGCTCGGGCCGCGTCCCCGGCAACGGTGCCGGCCGAGTCCCCGGCAACGGTGCCGGCCGGAAGCCGGTCAAGGCCGACGACCGGACCGGCGACGAGCCAGAAGATCCGACGGTGAAGCTGATCCAGCTCCGTCCGGCGTCGTCGAACAAGTAGGCGGGGGGCGGGGGCAGCCCTGGAGTACGGGGCTCCGCTTCAGTACCTCTGAGCCTCTTCAGCCCCGGCGACGGCGCCGGGCCCCGATCGCGAGCGGCAGGCCGAGCATCACCAGCAGATCGAGCAGGCGCGCATCGCCGGCCGTGGCGGCCTGACATCCGCCGCCA
>CAZSVK010000557.1:0-2873 GCA_964610245.1 uncultured bacterium | reverse complement strand
TCCCGCCGGTGCTCCCGCTGGAGGTCGCCCTGAAGGTGACTTCCTGCACCACGGCATCCTGACCGTCGTCGATCACCAGCATGAACACGTAGGTTCCGAGCTGGTTCTGCTCCAGGACGAGGTCCAGCATCGGCGCCGTGCGGTCGAAGATCAGCCGGACGGGCCCGGAGAGCTGGAGCCACAGGTAGGTCAGCGTGCCGCCCGTTCTGCCGGAAATCAGCGAATCGCGGTCGAACGAGCCCCTGGCGTCCAGCTGGATCCTGGGCAGGCTGCTGCCGGTGACGTTGACCTCGAGGGCCGACTGCTGGATCATCGGAGTAATGCCAGCGTTACTGCCCGGCCGCAGATCGTCCACCGGCACGCGCACCAGCGTGTCGACCGACTGCTCGCCGTTCCAGACGAGCACGCGGAAGACGTACAGGCCCGACGTCGGCGGCCGGAAGCTCGCCACGGCGGTGTCGGCGCCATCGAGGCGGGCCGTGGCCGCCGTCGAGATGTCCAGGACCTGGACCCAGCGGTACTGCAGCGTCACCCCGGACACGTCGCTCGCCTGAGCGCGGAGATACACGATCGGCGATGGGCTGGTCGTGAGCTGCACGGGGCTCTCGTAGCTGACGGTGGCGCCACTGGCGTGTTCGGCCCGGGCCAGCGTGATGCTCGGGACCTGCGGCCGGGCGGCCGACAGGATCTGAACGTTGACGTAAGCCGGCAGACTGGCCAGTCCGGTCGAGTCGGCGACCACGAGCTGGAAGCGGTAGTTGCCCGGCGCCGACGGCACGAAGACCGGCCGCTGGGCCGCCGGATCGGAGAGCACGGCGTCCGGCGTGGGATCCAGCTCCTCGCGTCTGACCTGGCTCCAGGCAAACGTCAACGTGCCGGTACTCTGGTCCGGATCGGTCGAGCCACTCCCGTTGAGCGTCACTCTCGGCGGGTCCTCGGGCCGGAAGTTGGTGAGCGAGACATCCAGGCCGGCGGAAGCCCGCGGCGGCCGGTTGGTCGCGAGCGGCGCGTGCACGAGCCGCACGAACGTCTGGCCCGGGCTGCTCTGGAGCCCATAGATGCCGTCGCCGAAGCGCTTGCGCACGATCAGGCTGAACGTGTACAGCCCCGCCTGCCGCAGCCGCACCGACGGATTCACGCTGGCCATCGCGCTGCCTTCTCGCAGGCCGCGCGTGTCGGGCAACCAGTCGCCGGAGGCCAGCAGAGGACCGGAGACCTGGCTCCAGGCGAACTGCAGCGTCAGCCTCTGCGGATCGGTCGTCGGCCGGTCGGGATCGACGCTGTCCCGGCCGAAGAGCTGCACCGTCTCGTCGACCGATTGCCCGGTGGCCACCAGCTCCTGCCCGATGCCCGCCCGGGCGTCCGGCACGTGCGAGTTGACGCTGTTGACGAGGATCTGCACCGAGGCCGCACCGGCGAGCGGGCCGGTCAGCGGAAGCGTCGTCGAGTGAGAGCTGACCGTCAGGGTCGCCTCGTAGGCTCCCGGCAGCCGGCACTCGAGCAGCGGCGTCGCCGTGTTGGTCGCGCCCAGGAAGGCGGCGCCGGCGCCGGGGTTCTGCGTGAGGGTCCAGGCGTAGGCCAGCGACTCGCCGTTCGGATCGAACGAGCGCCGGCCGTCCAGCACCACCTGCGTCGCCACGACCGACACCTCGGCCGAGACGGAACCACCCGCCACCGCGCGCGGCGGGAGGTCCCTCACCTGGAACACGGTCACGCTGGAGGGCACCGTCCTGAACGTCGAACCGTTGTTCACCTCGACGCCGAACACGTAGGTCCCCGCCGACCGCAAGTCGGCCAGGGCGATGGCCCGCTGGAACGAGGTGGAGAAGGCCGCGAGCGATGCCATCGCCGGGCCTCCGATCTGCGACCAGCGATAAGAGAGCGGCCGGCCCTGCGGATCGCGGCTGCGGCTGCCGTCCAGCGCGATCAGACCGGGCGAGGCCACGGGCGCCAGCACCCAGGCGACCGCCACGGGCCGATGGTCGCCCGCATTGCTCGGCGAGGTCCCGGCCAGCACCTCCTGGCCGTCGTTCACGCCGTCGTCGTCGCTGTCGGCGATCTCCGGGTCGGTGCCCGCCGCGTACTCCTGGGCGTTGTTCAGCCCGTCGGCATCGTCGTCGGCGGACGGGCTCAGGCCCGTCGTGCTGCCCGTCCCGTCGCGCACCAGCGTGGCCGCGAACTCGAAGTCGTCCGGCATCCCGTCGGCGTCGCTGTCGAACCGCAGCGACCGCCGGATCGCGGGCGAGCGGTTGCCCGCCGCGTCCACCGCCACGAAGTCGACGTTCGCCGGCGCGGGCGCCTGGGGCGGCTGCGCCGGCAGGACCGTCTGGAAAACGCCGGCGTTCACAGACACCGCGCTGCTCACCACGGCACCCTCGGGGCTGCTGATCAGCACCTGCGTGGGGCTGGCGTCGCCAACGGTGCCGGCGGCGGTGAAGGAGCCCGTGACCAGCTGCCCGTTCACCGGCGACGACAGCGACAGCACCGGGGCCGCCGTGTCGATGCTCAGCCGGGTGTTGGCGGGCGGCAAGTTCTGCTGGCCGCCCAGCGAGAGCCCTCCGCTCACCGCCACGTCGAAATCGCCGTCGTTCCCGGCCACCAACGTGAGGTCGGTGAAGAACCGCGAGGGCGAGCTGGTCACCGACATCGGCGCCGCGGCGCGGTTGTTGGCGCCCGCCGGTCCGGTCACGGCCAGGTTCGGCACGTTCTGCAGCGGCCTATCGAAGACCGCCTCGAGCCGCAACGCGCCCGCGCCCACGACCGGGCCCACGAGCACCCCGCCGCGCAGGAACAGCAGCGTCGCCACGGGCGCGCCGGCCTCGATGTTGAAGCCGGCGGCGGTTGGCGGCCGGCTCGGGTTGCCGGCCGCGTCG
>CAZSVK010000556.1:0-3241 GCA_964610245.1 uncultured bacterium | reverse complement strand
GTCTGCCGGGGCGCCGAGCCGGAGCTCGTAGGCCTTGAGGTAGGCCTCCAGCATCTTGGCCTGATCCTGGCGCGCCGAGTAGACCGTGGCCATCTCGAGGTTGGGGTTGAGGAAGTCCTTTCGCAGCGCGGAGTCCTTCTCGAGCGCCGCGGTGCGCTGCTCGTTCGGCTTCCCAGGAAACTCCATCCTCGCCTGAAGGTAGGTCCAGACCCATTCGCCAGGCATCTCGGCCGAGGCTTCCGCGAACAATTGCCGGGCCTCGTCGCCGTGCCGGTCGGCCAGGAGCGCGAGGATCGCCTCGGCGCGCACCCGCACGTACAGGCTGCGTCCGCCCCGGCCGACCTTGCGCAGCGCCTCGTCGATGCCCGGTCCCTTCTCGAGCAGCCCCGCAATGCCCTTGAGCGCCGAGAGCAGGAGTGGCTTGCGCGGCCCGCTGGCCAGGAACCTCAACGACTTGCCGATCTCGCCCACGACGTAGATCGCGCTGTAGCACTGGCGCGGGTTGGCCGGATCCAGCATCTTCTCCAGCTCGCGCACGATTCCCAGTTCACCCTGCTGCCACAGCGCCAGCACCGCGTTGGCCTTCAACCGGTTGTTCGTGCTGGTGATGAACGGGCGGATGTGCGGGATCACGTCCGGCGCGCCGAGCCCTGCCAGCGCCATGATCCCTTCGATGGCGTTGGCCTGGACGCGCGGCTCCTGATCGCGCAGCGCCTCGGTCAGATAGAGCAGGTCGCTCGGGCCCGCGAGCCGGCCGACGGCGTTGACCATCGCCGAGCGCACCACCGGCTCGGCCTCCTTCTGGTAGGAGTCGAAGAGCAGCTTCAGATGGGTCGAGGCCGCCACCAGCCCCAGCAGCCGCGCCGCCTGCGAGCGGATGGTCGCCTCGTCGTTCCCGAGCAACCCTATGATCTGTTCGGCCACCTCCTCCGAGGGGTACCGCTCCAGTGCCTTCAAGGCGACGTTAAGCACCTCGGGCTCCGCCTCGGTCTTGATGAGTCGAAGGAGCCATTGGGCCGATTGAGGACTCTGGATCCGGCCCAGGCACCAGCAGGCGCTCGCCCGGAACCACTTGTCCGGGTTCTTGAGCATGCCGGCCACGGTGGTCAGGGCGAGTTTCAGCTCCTCCCCGCAGATCGCCACCGCCGCGTTGGCCATCGCACGGTTGTTCGGATCGGCCAGCAGCGGTCGCAGGAGCTGGAAGCGCTCCTTGGGCGAGATGCTCAGCTTCTCGAGCGCCTCCACGGCGTTGGCCCGCACGCGATCGTCGGAGTCGCGCAGGGCGGCCGAGATCGTGGGCAGCGCCGCCAGGTTGCCCATCTGCCCGAGCGTCATGATCGCGCTCGACTTGATGTGGCGGTCGGTGGTGGAGCGGAAACGCGCCACGACCGCCTCGGCCGCCTTGGCCTCGCGCACGGTGCCGATCGCCTTGAGCGCGTAGAGCGCAACCCAGACCATCGGGTCGCTGATCAGCCGCACCAGCGCGTCGCAGATCGCCTTCTTGTCCTCGTGCTCGCCGAGCGCGGTGGCCACGTTGGCCCGCACCGCCGGGTCGGGATAGTTGGCGTGCGCCAGCAGCAGGTCGAGGGCGCGAGTGTCGCCGTAGCGGCCCAGCTCGAGGATCGCGTGTTGCTTGATGACCACGTCGGTGGAGGCGGCGGCCGCCAGCAGCATGTCGATGGCCGCGGGGTGGTCCAGCTCGGAGAGCGCCAGGGCCGTGACCTCGGCCAGCGCGTTGGTCATCACCGAGGCCCGGAAGATCGAGAGCGAGGCGGGGCTGGCGATCTTGCCCAGCGCCAGGATCGCCTTCTTCGCGAGGTCGACGTTTTGCCCGGTGGCGAACGAGTGCAGGTGATCCAGGCAGGGCTGCAACGCCTGCAGGCCGGCCTCGCGCAGCCGGGCGATCGGTACGCCCTCGAAGGCGCCTCCGTCCTTTGCGTCGGCGGACGCCGGCCCACCGGCGGAGCCCTTGGCCGGGCGGGACATGCTGCGCTGAAGGAGCGCGCTGAGGCTGCGGTTGGCCTGGTGGCTGACGATCGGCACCGGGTCGCGCGTGGCGTTGCGCAGCGCCTCGAGGACCTCTTCGTCGTCGGCCGCGTCGGCCAGGAACTCGATCTGGGAAAGGGCGTACCGCCGGATCTGCGGATCCGGATCCCCGGTGAGTGCCAGCATTCGCTTCAGATCGTCCACGGCTCGAACCGACAAGGAGTCACGGTCCCCCCGCCGTTCACATTCGCACGCGCTGCCGGCTTTGGCAAATGCAAGGGCGGCTGCCGGAGATTCGGAGTAGGCCCCAGGCTTCAGGCTTCAGGCTACAGGCTTCAGGAAAGACCTCATCTGGGGCCTTCCGAGGATCCTGGCGGGATCGGGGGCCTGCGTCGCCATGCAAGGCCCGCTCCCTGGTCTGTAGCCTGAGGTCCGTAGCCTGTGGCCTGGTCCAGGTCTCAGGCGGCTACCAGCGGAAGGCGAGCACGGTCAGCGCGACGAAGAGCGCCACGTGGGCTGCCTCGCGCAGGCCGATGCCGGCGATGCCGACCGGCTCTTCCCTGGGGAAGGCGACCTTCCAGCCGGCCGCCAGCGCCGCCGGCACCAGTGCGAGCGAGCCAAGGGGCGGCAGCAGCGGCGGCTCTCCGACGGTGGCGAGCGCCCCGGCCGCGGCCAGCGCGGCCAGGTGATAGGCCAGCGTCGGCCATCCGGACGCCAGCCTCGCGCCCAGCGTGCGAGCGCCGGTCCGATGTCGCGCCAGGTACCGCACCTGCAGCGGACGGCCCGCGAAGAACAGGCAGCAGAGCCCCCAGAGCGCCCAGGTCCGCGCTCCGAACTCGCCGGCGACCGCGTAGTGCAACGCCGGCGTGACCAGGCACAGTCCGAGCACACCCAAGATCTCCATCCCCAGGTGCAGCCCTTTGCCGCGGCTCTCCAGTCCGGTGCTGGCCGCCGCGACGGCCGCGCCCGCGAGCCCCAGCGGCAGGAGCGCCCAGAGTCGCCCGGTAACCATCGCCGCGAGTCCCAGCACCGCGCACCCGACCACCTCGAGCGTCGCCACGACCGCCAGCGGACGCCGGCGAGGATCGGTCCGGGAGAGCCGCAGCGTCAGGAGCGCCGCGTGGCGCGCCAGGAAGCCGGCGAGCACCGCGCCGCAGAGCAGGGCCGAAGCCGGCCCGGGCCGCCCCTCACAGGCCAGGCCGAGGAGCGCGGTCGCCGTCAGGATCGCCCAGGCCCCGTGCTGGCGTGGCAGCGA
>CAZSVK010000555.1:0-3256 GCA_964610245.1 uncultured bacterium | reverse complement strand
GGCTACCCTCGAGTCGGCCCGCGCGAAGATCCTCGAGCGGCTGGTTCCCGAGAAGCGCGAGAAGATCCTGAGAGCCTGGGTCGACGAGCTGGTCAACCAGGCCATCGTGAGAAAGGCTCCCTGACGCGGCCCTGAGATGCTCCCCGAACTGCTGGTCGCTACCCACAACGCCGGCAAGGTCCGGGAGATCCGCCAGGAGCTCGGCGAAACGGTCGCGCGCCTGCGAATGCAGGCGGAGGTGCCCGGGGCGCCCCCGCCTGCCGAGGAGACCGGCGCAACCTATCGAGAGAATGCTCTGCTGAAGGCCAACGCCCTGGCGCTGGCCACCGGTCTGCCCTCGATGGCCGACGACTCGGGGCTCGAGGTGACAGCCCTCGGCGGGCGGCCCGGCGTCCACTCGTCTCGCTACGGGTCGGGCGACGCCGACCGCATCGCCCGCCTGCTCTCGGAGCTGTCGAGCGTCGCAGGCGTTCCGGCGCGAGCGGCCCGCTTCGTCTGCACCGTGGCGCTCGTTCTGCCCGGCCGCGAGCCGGTCTTCTTCGAGGGCACCGTCGGCGGCACGATCCTCGAGACCCCTCGGGGCAGCAACGGTTTCGGATTCGACCCGGTGTTCCTGGTCGAGGGCCTTGACCGGACGATGGCCGAATTGCCGCTCGAGCACAAGAACCGCATCAGCCACCGGGCGCGGGCGCTGCAGGCGCTGCGCGAGTGGCTGGCGGCGGAGAGGTGAATCGGAGAGGGTTCGACTCGCACTGGCAAGTCAGGCTCCGCGAGAGCGCCGATCGGGCCTCGCCTCCTCTTCTCATGGCCGGGTCCAGGGTGGGGCTCCCACCCTGGCAGGGGTTCGGGGACAGCGTCCCCGACAGGTCACTCAGTTCAACGCCGCGGCGAGGTCGCGCCCGAGGTTGACTGCACGAGCTGCTCGAGCCGCTTGATCTCAGCCTCGGCGGCGCTCTTGGTAGCGGCATCGCCCTTCCAACGCTCGGCAAAGCGCTTGAAGGCGTTCAGGGCCTCGGCGAATCGACCCAGCGCGGCGTACGAGCGCCCGGCATTGAAGTAGGTCCCCGGATAGTCCGGCGAGAGCCGGATGGCCTTCTCGAACTCCGGGACGGCCTTCGCATGCTCGGCCTGTTCGAGGAACACCACGCCGAGGTTGTTGTAGACCTCGCCGTAGTCGGGCTTGAGCTGAACGGCACGACGGTAGCTGCGCTCGGCGGCCTCGAACTGCTTCAGCTCCTTCTGGATGTTGCCCATCTCGTTGAAGGCGTCGGCGTGCTGCGGCGAGGCCACGGAAAGCTGTTCGAACGTCTTGAGCGCGGCCACGCGATCGCCCTTCTCCTTGAGGTAGGTGCCTCTGAGATAGAGACCCTCGATGAAGTTGGGGACCACATCCACAGCCCGCTCCAGGTACTGCAGCGCCTCGTCGCTCTTGCCCGCGGCGTGGAGCGCCTGGGCGAGGTTGTACATCACGTTGATCTGGTTGGGATGGCACTCCAGGGCGAGCTTGTACTGGGCGATCGACTCGTCGAGACGATTCAGGCTGATGTAGGCCCGCCCCAGCACGGAGTGCGTGCGGTATCGGTGGCCGTCGAAGGAGATCGACTGCTGCAGCTCCTGGATCGCCTCGGCGTTCTTGCTGTTGGCCATGGCCACTGCGGCGTTGCGGTAGTAGCGGTTGGCCTCGACGATCCGGATCTCCCGGGCGCCGATCGCCAGTGCCAGCACGATCACCACGACGGTGGCAGCGGCCGCACCCGGGAGCATGACCGGCTTGATCGTCAACCCGGGCGTGGTGCTCACCAGGATGGCCGCCCCGATCCAGAACAGTCCGGCGGCAGGGGCCAGGTGCAGGGGATACGCGAAGCAGCCGTCGATCAGGATGGCCAGCATCGACAGGGCCACGAAGAAATTGCGGGCCGTGGTGTCGTCGGAGTCGTCGTCCTTGGTGCGCTCCTGCGAACGCGCTAGCTGGGCCAGGGTGAACAGGATCCAGACGAAGGCCAGCCCCCCGAGCACCCCCGCCTCTCCGATGATCTGGACGAGGTCGTTGTGGGGGTGTTCGGCCTGGGCGGTCGTGCTGAAGGTGGGATCCCGCAGCATCGAGCTGGCGTGACGTGGATAGTGGATGTACCAGTTGTTCGGCCCGACGCCCAGGAGCGGGTCGCGTGCGATCATCGGGAGGGAGTTGGCCCAGAGCGCGAATCTGACCGAGGCCGACCAGCCGGTGCTCTTGACGGCCGAGTTGAGCGCCTCGAGGCCGGTGTCCTGCTGCACGCGGATGACGGTCGGCAGGTAGACTAGCGCGACGAACAGGGCCAGGACGCCGGCCATCACCGCCCCCTTCCGCTCCAGGGCTCGCATGGCATCCTCGCCGCGGGAAATCAGCTGCAGCTGGCGGAGCCCCGCCACGACGAGCACCGCCAGGGCGCCTACCCACACCGCCTTGGTCCGCGTCGCGAACAGGAAGGCCAGCATACTGACCGACAGCCAGGGATAGAGGCTGGCCCAGCCGAGCCGGTTCCATCGGTAGAGCGCGAGCGGCATGATCGCCAGGACGTACTCGGCAGCCATGTTCTTGTTGCCGAAGAGCGAGGCGGGGCCCACGACCTGGCGGATGCCCCAGGCATCGGTGTCGACCTTGCAGTACTGCATCAGCCCGACGACGGTCGCCAGCATGCCGGCGGAGATCGCCACCGTTATGAACCGCTCGCAGGCGCGCGCCGACAGGCCGCGAGAGATGAGCACGACCGCCAGCAGCATCGGCAGCGCTTGCTGAAGGAGGCCGTCGAGGGCATCGTACGGATTGATGGCCTTGAGACTGGCCAGCGCCATGCAGAGCGCATAGGCCGCCATCGGCCTGCCTAGCGGGCCCGCCGAGAGCACGACCCCGCCGGCCTCGCCGGTCGAAAGCATCGCGTGGACGGCCACGAGGCCCAGCGTGAGGACGTGGAGGCAGGCCCGCTTGGGTAGATCGTAGAGGTCGAGCACCCAGGGGAAGAAGACGAGCGCGAGGATGGCGATGGCCATCATCGCAGCCTCCTGGACCGTGATCAGCGGCTCCTCCGCGGCGAGCGAAGCAGACCCGGGAACTCTGCGCTTCTTCATCGAAGTCTGAAGTCTACCGCACCGGCACGGGGCGCGGGAACTCTTCTTCGACCGCGGGGAGCATGTCATGCGGGGGGCCTCGTTGAACTTCAATCTCTGTCGGGGACTTCGTCCCCGAGCCCCTACCAGGGCCAGAGCCTGGCCCTGGACC
>CAZSVK010000554.1:0-3257 GCA_964610245.1 uncultured bacterium | reverse complement strand
CCGACTGCGTGCAATCCGTGCCGGGTCCAGGGGGAGGCTCTCCCCCTGGCGGGGGGACGGGGGCAGGGCCCCCGGAAGAAAGGCTCGATTCGATTCTTTCACAACCTCTGAGGCGCGGCTCGACTTCCTCCGGCACTGGCGGGATTCTCGCTCATGGTTCGCTGCCCCCGAGTCTACCAACTTCCGGAGAGAGCGGCGCTCAGGACGACGTCGTCGACTCGCACAGCAGCGCGACGACTTCGGCGGCAATCGCGGCAGGCGCGCGGCCGCCGCCGGCCGGCACCCAGCGGATCTCGGGGCAGTGGCCGAACCACTTGAGCTGCCGGCGGGCGAAGTGCCGCGTGTCGCGGGCCAGCAACTCGAGCGCCTCGGCACGGGTCGACTCGCCGGCCAGATAGGGCAAGAGCTGTCGGAAACCGAGCATCTGACGGGCGGTTCCCAGCCGTCCCGGGCCGGCCGGTCCGGCGCCGGCGGGCCAACCCATCGACCCGAGCGTCGCGGCGACCTCCGAGACGGCGCCCTCGTCGAACATGCGCGCCGTGCGCCGGTCGATCCGGCCGTAGAGTTCGGCGCGGGGCAGGTCGAGGCCGAAGCTGCGGTAGCTGCCGGCGACCAGGCCCTGCTTGCGGCCGAGCAGCTCGCTGAACGGACGGCCGGTCAGGCGGCAGACCTCGAGCGCGCGGACGAGCCGGTGCTCGTCGTTGGGGTGGAGGCGGGCGGCGGCGACCGGATCGAGTCGCGCCAGTTCCGCGTGCAGCCAGCCGGGTCCGCCGGCAGCCGCCTCGCGCAGCAACTCCTCGCGCAGGGCGGGCTCGCCCGAGGGCAGCTCGGACAGCCCGTCGACGAGGGCCGAGTAGTACAGGCCGGAGCCACCGGCGAGGATGGGCAGGTGGCCGCGGGCCCGCACCTTTCCCGCGGTCTCGAGAGCCAGCGCGCGAAAGCGGGCCACGTCGAGCTGCTGGCCGGGCTCCAGGATGCCCACGAGGTGATGGGGCGCCCGGGCCTGCTCGGCCTCGTCCGGGGCGGCGGTGAGCACCGGCAGCCCCCGGAACACCTGCATCGAGTCGAGGCCGACGATCTCGCCGTGGAGACACGCGGCAAGCTCCAGCGCCACGGCGGTCTTGCCGGCCGCGGTGGGCCCCACGAGGAAGACCAGCTCGGGCGCGGCCGTCACCAGCTCCTCTCGAAGAGTCGCTTCAGCTCCCCGAGGCCGAGCTGGAGCAAGACGGGCCGTCCGTGGGGACAGCGGAGCGGGTTGCGGGTCTTCCCGAGGTCTCTCACGAGCGCGACCATCTCGGGTTGAGACAGACGGTCGCCGGCCTTCACGGCCGCCTTGCAACTCACGGTCTTGGCGACCTGATCGAGCCGGTCTTCCAGGGGTCCTCGGCCGGGCGCCTCCTCGAGCAGCTCGGTCATCACGGCGTGGACGTCGATGCCGCGCTCGAGCACCGGGATGCCCTTGACGACGAGCGTGCCGCCGCTGTGGACCTGGCAGTCGAACCCGCAGGCACCCAGCAACGATGCGGTCTCTTCCAGTTCGGTCTCGGCGCGCCGCGGGCACTCGACCGTCACGGGAATCAGCAACTGCTGGATCTCGACCCGACGAGCCCGGATCTGCTCGATGTTGCGCTCGTAGAGCACCCTCTCGTGCGCGGTGTGCTGATCGATGAAGTAGACGCGTCCCTCGCTCGAGCCGACGACGAAGGTACGAAACACCTGGCCCAGCACCGACATGTGCTCCCAGTCGGCGCCGGCGGCCGGATCGCCGAGGGTGAGCAACGAGGTCTGCGTGGGCTGGGAACGGCGCGAGCAGGGATCGGTGCTCGCGGCGGGAAACAGGGCCGCGCCGGGTTCGGCCGGGATGGCCCTCGCGGGCGGGACGGTATCGCGCACCGAGCCGGGAAGCGGCAGGTACGGCGTCGCGGAGCGCGGGCGGGTGAAGCCTCCGTGGTAGCCGGAAGCAGGCCCGCCGAAGGGCCGGGGCGCGTCGGCCGAGGCGAACTCGGGCGTCTGTCCGCTCTCGGCGGGAACGGGATCGAGCGGGGAGAGAGCCGTCACCGACTCGGGCCTGCGCTCTCCGGCCAGCGCATCGCGCACGGCGGCGCCGAGCAGGCCGGCCAGGCGATCGGCCTGGTGCAAGCGCACCTCGA
Organism: uncultured bacterium; assembly: GCA_964610245.1. Lineage (GTDB taxonomy): Bacteria > Muiribacteriota > UBA6191 > JACPRK01 > JACPRK01 > CAZSVK01. The sequence goes on along the minus strand of CAZSVK010000554.1, from coordinate 1,107 downwards.
GCTTCTGGGGGTGAACGTTGACGTCAACCGTCCAGGGGTCGGCCTCGACGAAGACGACGGCGACGGGCCAGCGGCCGCGAGGCAGGTAGGCGTGGTAGGCGTCGGCGATGACGCGCGAGAGCTGGTGGAGCTGCACGGGCCGGCGGTTGACGTAGAGGTGCAGACCGGTGCGGGTCGCCCGGTGGACCTCCGGGCCGGAGACCAGGCCGTGGACGCCGTACGGCAGTTCCGGATGCTGGCGCGGGCCCAGGGCTAGCATCGCGCGAGCGGTGGCGGGCCCCAGCACCGCCACGAGGGCGTCGAAGAGCTGCCCCGAGCCGGGCGACGAGAGCAGCGGCTGCTTTCCCGGCACCGAGAGTTTGAAGCTGACCTCGGGGTGGCCGAGCGTGGCGTCGGCGACGGTGTCGATGATGTGGCGCGACTCGGTTGCCTCGGAGCGCAGGAACTTGCGCCGCGCCGGCGTGTTGAAGAACAAGTCTCGGATCGTGATCGAGGTGCCGACGACAGCAGCGGCGGGCCGCACCTCCTGGAGCTTGCCGCCCTCGACGGCGATGCGGGTGCCGCCTTCGGAGGAGGCCGGACGGGTACGGATCTCGAGGCGGCAGACCGAGGCGATGCTGGGCAAGGCCTCTCCCCGGAAGCCCATCGTGCGGATATCGGCGAGGTCGTCCTCGCAGGCAATCTTGCTGGTGGCGTGCCTCTGGAGGGCGAGCAGGCCATCCTCCTCGGTCATCCCGCAGCCGTCGTCCGCGACCCGGAGCAGGGTCAGCCCTCCGCCCTCCATCTCGATCTCGATGCGCGTGGCGCCGGCGTCGAGGGCGTTCTCGAGGAGCTCCTTGACCACCGACGAGGGGCGCGCAACGACCTCGCCGGCGGCGATCTTGTTGATGAGGAGGTCGTCCAGGACACGAATCTTGGGCATGGCGATCCCGCATCATACTGTGCGGGGGAAATCCGGACCAGACTTCGGACTGTTGAGGGTGCAGTCGCAGTTCATGCGGGAACTGGGAAAACGTCGATTTGTCTCTCGGGAGCGCTGCTCCCGAACCCTCGCAAGGGGCGAAGCATGTCCTGAGCAGTCCGCGAAGCGGACGTGTCGAAGGGTTC
>CAZSVK010000553.1:0-3258 GCA_964610245.1 uncultured bacterium | reverse complement strand
TCAGGACATGCTTCGCCCCTTGCGAGGGTTCGGGAGCAGCGCTCCCGAGAGACAAGTCGAGGTCCTCCCTGTTTCCCCACGAACCGCGCGCGCACCCTTCGCCCGGCTTGCCCCCGGCGTGCCGAAGGTCTATCCTGCGAGCTTCCCGGCATCTGTCCTGCTCCCGACCCCGCTGGCCCCCGAATCCTGGCCCCTGCCCATGCTCCTGAGAACCGCCCATTCCAAGACCGGCCGGATGCGCTTCCTGGGTCACCTCGACCTGGCCCGCACGGTGCACCGCGGACTGGCGCGCGCGGCCATCCCCGTCGCCTTCACCGAGGGCTTCAACCCGCAGCCGCGCGTCTCCTTCGGCCCGCCGGTGGCGCTCGGCGTCGAGGCGTTCGAGGAGTGGGTCGATCTGGCGCTCGCCTCTCCCGTCGAGCCGGCCGACCTGCTGGCTCGCCTCAACGCGGCGCTCTGCGAGGGGCTGGTCTTCCATCGGGCCTTCGAGTTGGTGGGCCGCCAGCCGTCGCTCGGCAGCCTCATCCGCTGGGGCCGCTACCGCGTGGAGCCTCGCCGAGCCGAGCCGGTACAGCAGGCCGCCGTCGAGGCGGTGCTGGCCGCGCCGCGCCTGGAGCTGGCCCGCCGCGGCAAGGCCGGTGAGAAGCCTCGCGAGGTTCGGCGCTTCGTTCGCGAACTGTCGCTCGACGGGCCGGTCATGCACGCGCTGCTCGCCACCGGCTCCGAGGGCAGCCTCGGCATCCTCGATCTGATGTGCCACCTCACCGGCCTGGAAGCCCCCGCCGTGCTCAGCGGCTATCGCCTTGTACGCGAGACGCTGTATTCTGAGACTGCGGGCGCCTTGGCCGAACTCGGCGTGCCGCCCGAGTGAGGTGACCCATGCTCGATCGTCACAAATCCGCCGTGGGGCGCGCCGTCGATGGCGTGAAAGCCCCCGTCCGTGGGGCAGACTTCCTGCTGCGCCATCCGACGCTGATGCGTTACGCGATGGCCCCGTTCCTGCTCTCGTTCATCATCCTCAGCTTCTTCCTCTGGATCTCGGTCAGCTACCTGCTGCTGCCCTTCCACGACAGGCTCGTGGCGTGGCTGCAGCTGGCCGGCTGGCTCAAGCTGGTGCTGGAGGTCATCCTCTGGCCCGCCGCCATCCTTCTGTATCTCATCCTCGCCAGCTTCGGTTTCGTTGCCATCGCCAACCTGCTGGCCGGCCCCTTCAACGAACGGCTCTCGCTCCGCACCGAGGAACTGCAGACAGGCAAGGCGGAGTCGGAGGTGATGGGACTGCGTGAGGCGCTCAAGCAGTTCGGCCGCAGCCTCGCGATGGAGGCCAAGAAGATCGCCTTCTTCCTCCTGATCCAGCTGCTGCTGCTCTCCATCTGGGTCGTACCGGTCGTCGGCTGGATGGCTCACGCCGTGCTCGCCGGCCTGGTCACCGTCTGGTTCCTGGCCACCGAGTACCTCGACTATCCGATGGAGCGGCGCAAGATGGGCTATCGCTCGCGTCTCCTCTTCGCCTGGTCGCACCGCTACGAGATCTTCGGCTTCGGCGCCGGCATCGGCATCTGGCTGATGATCCCCGTCCTGGGTTTCACCGCGCTGCCGGTCTCGGTCGTGGGCGGCACGCTGCTCTACCTGCGAATCACCGAAAGCTGATGCTGCTCACCGAACTCTCCGCCCTCGAGCTGCGCAAGCGCCTCGCCGCTCGCGAGTTCTCGGCGGTCGAGGCCGTCCAGGCCCATCTCGACCGCATCGAGGAGCTACAGGGCAAGCTCAACGCCTTCATCGCCGTCACCGGCGAGACGGCGCTCGACGCCGCTCGCGCCGTGGATGGTTGCCTGGCCCGTGGCGAAGCTCCGGGCCCCCTCGCCGGCGTCCCGGTCGCCATCAAGGACAACATCTCGGTGCCCGGCGTCGCAAACACCTGCGGCTCGCGGATCCTCAAAGGCTATCGGCCCATCTACGAAGCCCACGCGGCTGCCCTGTTGCGCCAGGCAGGCGCCATCTGCCTCGGCAAGACCAACATGGACGAGTTCGCGATGGGCAGCTCGACCGAACACTCGGCCTTCGGCCCGACCTCGAATCCCTGGGACCTCGAGCGGGTGCCCGGCGGCTCCTCGGGCGGCTCGGCCGCGGCGGTCGCGGCGGGTCTCGCGCCGGCGGCCCTGGGCAGCGACACCGGCGGCTCGGTGCGCCAGCCGGCCTCTCTCTGCGGAGTGGTCGGTTTGAAGCCCACCTACGGCGCCGTGAGCCGCTTCGGGCTGGTGGCCTATGCCAGCTCCCTCGATCAGATCGGGCCGTTAGCCCGGACGGTCGACGACTGTGCTCTGCTCTACGACTGCATCCGCGGCCACGACCCGCGCGACTCGACCTCGGTCGAGACGGGCGGAGGCCCCTGCTCGGCGCCGCTCGAACTCCGGGGGCTGCGCATCGGTCTGCCCAAGGAGATGCTCGGGGAGGGGATCGAGCCCGAGACCCGCGCCGCGGTCGAATCGGCCGTGGCGGCGCTAGAGCGGCTGGGGGCGACTGTCGGCCGGACGAGCCTGCCCCATCTGGCCTACTCGGTCGCCACCTACTACGTCATCGCCTGCGCGGAGGCCAGCTCCAACCTGGCCCGCTACGACGGCATCCGCTACGGCCACCGCGCCGACCGGCCCGACGATCTGGGCGCCCTCTTCGAGCAAACCCGCGCCGAGGGATTCAACCCCGAGGTCAAGCGCCGCATCATCCTGGGCACCTACGTGCTCTCGTCGGGCTACTACGACGCCTACTACCTGCGGGCCCAGAAGGTCCGGACGCTGATGCGCCGCGACTTCGACCGGGCGCTCCAGGAGTTCGACGTGCTGGCCGGCCCGGTCAGCCCGACGCCCGCCTTCCGCAAGGGCGAGAAGAGCGACAACCCGCTCGAGATGTACCTGGCCGACATCTGCACGCTCTCGGCGAACCTCGCCGGCATCCCCGCCCTGGCGGTGCCCTGTGGCTTCTCGTCGGGCGGGCTTCCGATCGGGCTGCAGTTCCTGGGGCGGCCGTTCGCCGAAGCGTCGCTGTTCGGCGTGGCCCGGCATCTTGAGCGCGAGCTGGGGCTCACCGGGCGGCGCCCGGCGCTCTGAGCTTCTGGGTCTGTGTGCAAGACCGTCCGTTCTCCCGAACGTCGCCAGGCGGCTTCCCAGGTTTCCGAGATGCTCCCGGTCGAACCTCGAACCGGGTGAGCGCGCGGTTCGTGGGGAAACTGGGAGGATCTCGACTTGCCTCTCGGGAGCTTTG
>CAZSVK010000552.1:0-3260 GCA_964610245.1 uncultured bacterium | reverse complement strand
AGGCCCGTTCGTCCGCCTTCGCGAGAAACGCCGCGTCGGTCCAGGCGCCGGTGGTGCGGCTGCCCGCGAAGCGCGAGGCCCCGCCGGCGTCGAGCGGCCTGTGGTTGTACGGACAGACCTCCTGGCAGACGTCGCAGCCGAAGACCCAGTCGCCGAACCGCTCGGCGAGCGCCGTCGGGTGGCCGGAGGCGGCCTCGATGGTCCAGTGGGAGATGCACCGCCGGGCATCCAGCACGAATGGCTCGGGGAAGGCGCCGGTCGGGCATGCGTCCAGGCAGAGCCGGCACTGACCACAGTCGCCGGGCACCGCCGGGTCCGGCGGCAGCTCCAGATCGGTGATGAGAGCGGCCAGGAAGACCCACGAGCCCAGGCGGCGGTGGATGAGCATCGTGTTCTTCCCGATGAAGCCCAGGCCGGCCCGGCTGGCCACGGCCCTCTCGAGCAGCGGGGAGGAATCGACGAACGTGCGGGTCGAAGCGCCCGGCGCCAGCCCTCTCAGATAGGCCGACAGGAGCTTGAGCCGGCGGCCCAGGATCCGATGGTAGTCGCGGCCCCAGGCGTATCGGGCAACCCGGCCCGGCGCGGTACCCACGGGCGGCTCCGGAGGTTCGCCGGGGTAGTACGAGCAGGCCAGGGCGACCACACTGCGAGCGCCGGGCAGCAGTTCTTGCGGACGTCCTCGAGACGACGGCTCGAAGGTCATGTAGGGCATCTCGCCGTGCATCCCGGCCCCGAGCCAGGCCTCGAACCGGCCGAGGTCCGGCTGCAAGTCGACAGCCGGGGTGACGCGCGCGTCGTCGAAGCCCAGCGCCAGGGCCCTGGCGAGCAGCTTGGTCTTCAACTCGACGGCGGAGAGATTCATCGCGATGCGTGACAGTGTGCGCCATCGGGCGGGCGGATGTGGGGGCACGATGAGCGACGTGTCCCCACGCGCCTGCGGTCCAACCGGACGGTGGCTGCTGCTAGGATGCACCCCGGGGGGGAAAGGTGGGCGTTCCCCGAGGAGGAAGGCCATGGCCGAAGAAGAGAGCGAGATCCTGCAGAGCCTGAGTCCCGTCGTGCGCGAGCAGTTCGACGAGATCGTCCGGACGCGCCGGGACCTTCACCGCAACCCCGAGCTGGGATTCCAGGAACGGCGGACGTCGGGCCTCATCGCCGAGCGCCTCGAGAGGCTGGGGCTCGAGGTGACGCGGGCCGAGGGGACCGGCGTGATCGGCCTGCTGCGGGGAGGCCGGCCGGGGAAGACGCCGCCCATCCGGGCCGACATCGACGCGCTGCCCCTGCAGGAACGCGGGACCGCCGACTATTGCTCGCAGGTCCCGAACGTGATGCACGCCTGCGGCCACGACGCCCACATCTCCGCCGCTCTGGCGACCGCGCGCGTCCTGGCCGGCGAGCGAGAGCGGCTGGCTGGTAATGTCAAGTTTATGTTCCAGCCGGCGGAGGAGGGCCCCGGCGGCGCCGAGCCGATGATCGAGGCCGGCGTCCTCGACGAACCGCGGGTCGATGCGGCCGTCGCACTCCACGTCTGGAACGACCTGCCCGTGGGCACGGTCGCCGCGCGCCCCGGGCCGGTGATGGCAGCCGCCGACGAACTGAGCATCACCGTGCTGGGCAAGGGCGGCCACGGGGCCGCGCCCCACAACACGATCGACCCCATCGTGGTCGCGGCCCACCTGGTCACCGCGCTCCAGACCATCGCCAGCCGCCAGATCGACCCGCTCTCGTCGGTGGTCGTCAGCATCTGCAGCATCCACGCGGGCAAGGCGTTCAACATCATCCCGCCCGAGTGCGAACTGCTGGGCACCGTGCGCAGCTTCGATCCCGCGATCCGGGCCGGGCTGCCCCTGCGCATCGAGCGCATCGTCCAGGGCGTCACCGGCGCCTTCGACGCCTCCTACCGGATGAACTATCGTCACGGTTATCCCACGACGGTCAACGATCGGGAGATGACCGCCTTCGTCCGGGCCTGCGCGGGCGCGCTACCCTGCGTCCAGCAGGTCATCGACGGCGAGGTCTCGATGGGAGGGGAAGACATGGCCTACGTGCTCCAGAAGGTCCCGGGCTGCTACTTCATGCTCGGCTCGTCCAACCCCGCCCGAGGAATCGACAGCCCCCATCACAGCCCCACCTTCGACGTCGACGAGCACTGCATCCCGATCGGCGTCGAACTCTTCTGCGCGGTCGCCCGTCAGTACCTGCGCTGACCCTGCCGCGATCACGGTCCCCGCCGAAGGTTGTCGAGACCGTCCGGTCGCGGTACGTTTCTGGCGCCGCGGGATCCTGCGGCGAGGAAGGGGAATCCACGCCCACGAGATGGCGTCCCCCCATTGCGGAAGGTGCTAGAAGATGGCTGAAGATCGACAGAACGAAGGACACGGACATCCCGCGGCGGTACACGGCGAGAGCACCGGTCATCCGGGCGGCGTGGCCGCCTCTCATCCGGGCGCCGGGCCTGGTGCGGCCCAGCCGGACCCGGCGGCCAGACGTCCCGAGCAGAAGGTGAGCGGCTATGCCCAGTTCATCTTCTACAAGCTGGACATGTCGTGGCACCGGCTGGACGACCGCACGCGCGAAGAGAACGTCCGCCAGTTCGTGGCCGCCGCGGAAGGGGCTGACGGCATCGACGTGAAGGCCTACTCGACGGTTGGCTTCCGCCACGACGTCGACTTCTTCCTGTGGAACCGGACGGTCTCGCTCCTCGACCTGCAGCAGTTCACGGCGCGCCTGGGCCACACCGGCCTGGGCAAGTACCTCCACGTCCAGCACCTCTACACCTCGCTCTATCGCGAGTCGCCCTATCCCAAGCTGAATGACCACGAGCCGCCGGACCTTTCTAACCCGAAGTTCCTCTTCGTCTATCCCTTCGTCAAGGTGCGCCCCTGGTACTACCTGTCGATGGAAGAGCGCAAGAAGGCGATGATGGAGCACATCGCCGTGGGCCACCGTTTCGACAAGGTGTCGATCAACACGAGCTACTGCTTCGGCCTGGGCGACCACGAGTTCGTCGTCGCCTTCGACACCGACTACCCGGACGAGTTCGAGGCGCTGGTGCGCCGACTCCGCGAGACCGAGGCGAGCAAGTACACGCTCAAGGACACGCCCATCTTCATGGGCAGCCGAGGCACCGTGCAGGAAGTGTTGAAGCTGGCGGTGTGAACCGGGGACGAGATACGCCTATCGGGGGCTTCGCCCCCGTACCCCTACCAGGGGCGAATTTCGCCCCTGGACCCCCCGATGACTGGTGTGAGTCTTGCCCA
>CAZSVK010000551.1:0-3261 GCA_964610245.1 uncultured bacterium | reverse complement strand
GCCCATCACCATCACGCTCTCGGCCAGCAGGTCGGTCAAGGGCTGCAGGTTCTGGACGAAAACGGTCTGCTGGCTGCGGACAAGGTTGTTCTGCTCGTTGAGTTCCGGCAGCTTCTGATCGGGATCGACGCCGAAGAAGACGTAGTACCGGCCCACGGCGGGAACGAAGGGAATGTGATCGCGAGTGGTCACAACCGTGCTGGCGTGGGCCGCGAGGCCCTGAACGGTGATCATGGCCACACCGATGTCGCCGCCGGCGGTGCCGGGCATCTCGAGGGTCTCGTTCGCGGACAGAGCCCAGCCCACCTCGAACGGGCCCACGGGGCTCGAACTCGCATTCTGCACCGTGGCAGACCACTCCCAGATACCCGCGGTGATGGTGGTCGGCAGATTGACGCTCACGGCGACCAGATCGGGGTGCCCACTCGGGGGCGGCGCATCGATCCGGATCTTGTTCGTGGAGGACGCGACGTTGTTGTCCTCGTTCGCCTCGGCGACCTTGTGCGCGGGGTCGACCAGGAACAGGACGTAGTACTCGCCCGAGCCGACCGCCGCCGGGATCTGACCCACGGCGGTGATGGTGGTCGACGCGCCGGCTGCCAGCCCGCTGCGGCCGATGAGCTGGGTCAGAGGCGCGTCCGCGGGATTGCTGCCGACCTGCGTCGAGTTGGGCGTCTGATCGGTCGAGAGGACGAAGGCCGATTCGAAGGCACCCGCGGCCACCTGGGAAGGATTGTGCACGACGGCCGAGAGGTTCTTCTGACCCGCGACCGGGCCCGTGGTGGCCTTGACCGGGCCCATCGCGTGCAGGTCGGGAAGGGCCGTGCCCCCGTACGAGATGGGATCCGGCGTCGCGAGCACGTTGTTCGAGAAGTTGGTTTCCGGAAGGTTGTGGTCCGGGTTCACGTTGAACAGCAGATAGTAGGTTCCGGCGGGGACCGTGGCGGGGATGGGCGCCCAGAAGTCGAAGACGAAGTTCATTCCCTGGGGAACGGGCGTGACCACCGAGATGCGCGGTCCGAACGCAAAGTCACCTGGAGTGCCGGTCGTCGGCGGGTTGAGCGTGCGGTCGGTGGAGAGCCAGAACTGCCCCCTCAACTGGGCCGCCGGAACGTTGGCATCGAAGGGCGCTATCGCCTGCGCGGACAGCGTGGTACCGGGAGTAAGTGACAGGGAGCCGCCGGGCCCCTCGCCCATGACCGACATGACCGTCAGGTCTATCGACGGGGGAGGCGTCTGGCGGATCAGGATGGTCACGGCAGACCGTACTTCCGGAACCGCGATGGTCGTCTGCTGCGGAGCGCTGAGCCGCATCGCCACCCGGTAGGCCACGCCAGGGATCACGGACGCGGGCACCGTCTGCGAAGTTGGGACCATCGCGAAGCCTGGCTCAACGTTGACCTGAGCCGGCACGGAGGGTCCGGGCATGGGCGCCCCGAGCGTGATGTCGGCGGAACCATCGGCCACCAGGAAGAACCTGATGTAGTAGCTCGACGCTGCCGCCGCGGTGGCGCCGGCGTTGGTGATGGAGCCGTCCACCAAGATGGAGTCCCCGGCCACAGCACTCGTTGTGCCTGGCGACTCGACGCGGCTAGCCGTCAGACGGGCTTGGGCAGATGCCGCCCCCGCTGATACCACCGTCAGCAGCAGGATGGCCATCGCCGCCAGAATCGAACGATTTGTCGGTCTAGAAATCATCTCAAGTCCTCCCTGTCAGTCCCGCAGACAACCTTCCCCTGTGAATTCTCGTAGAAACCCAGACAAGATACGCTGACCGTCACGCTACGGCAGCTCCACCTTGAACTCGAGCGTGGCGATGGACGAGTTGGCAATGTCGGTCCTCGTCAGCTTGTAGCCCTCCGGCTTGACCGCAAAGACCTTTCCCTCCTTGTTCTTCACCTCGAAGCGAAACGAGTCGCCCTCGCCGATGCGGGGGAACTCTCCCTGCAGGTCGATGAAGATCAGCGCGAACTTTCCCTCCCGGATGTCCTCGCTCGTCTTGCGCTCGCCTTTGGCCGCCGTGACGTGCATCGCGTAGCCCTCGGGCACCGGCTTGCCCTGCCGGTCGAAAACCCGGCCGCCGAACGCGAACGCCTCCGTCGGCTCCTGTGCCGGCAACTCGACCCGCTGGATGCCCGCGTCGATCAGACCGGCGCCCAGCGTCTTCGCGTCGACAGCCAGCGGCTTGCCGTAGCCGGTCTGGAACGTCACCGGCTTCATCATGGGATCCTTGACCAGCAGCGTTAGTTCCTCGCCGGCCTTGCACCCCTGCGCCGTCAGCGCGAAGGCACCGGTCATGCGGTCAGGAAACCCGCTGGCAAGAACCTCCGTGCCCTTGCGTAGCAGTTGCACCGTGAAACCGTTCGGCGCAGCTTGATCGGTCTCGGTCTTGACCACACCCTTGACCCGGAGGGCCAACGAGGGTTCGGCCGCCTGCATGGCTCCGGACAGCGTCAGTGCCAGAATCGACAGACAACACCAGATTCTAGTTCCGAACAGAGACGTTCCTCCTCTCCTGGCCCGGCCCGCTACTTCAAGGCTGGCCCGGCAGCGTCACCGGTTGCGGTCTCGGTGCTGCAACAATGTAACCCATTCCGTCCTCCAGCGTGAAGGCCGCCGCCGCCCCCGGGAGCGAAACCTCGAACCGGCCCTGGCGGGCCCGCACGGCAAAGTCGCCTCCCGACTGCTCGAGCAGGTCGCGCATCGTCTGGTCTGGCTGCGGCCCGAAGGGAAGCCCCAGCAATCCGACCCCGCGCGGAAGAGTACGCGAGGCCTGGGTCTCGGACCAGGCGACGCCCTCGAGGTCGACGGTAGCGTCCGCGCCCTGGCGGAATACGATGTAGCCCTCGTTCCCCTGCACGGCGAACGGGGGCGTCAGGCCCTCCAGGTAGATCTCGAACCGGCTGTCGCCGGAGGCGGTCGCGCCCCCCCGGACGACGTAGCTGGCGCCCGTCCGGCGGGCCAGCTCGGACGCGAGGAAGGCCGTTCTTCCGGTCGTATCCGGATTGACGGGCACGCTCAGCAGGTTGATGCCGCGAACCAGCCGCCACGGCTTGCGGATCGTCCCGAGCCTCAAGTCCTGCGTACGCTCACCGGTGGCCAGCTCGCGCAGGCCGACCGTGACGAAGCCCGGCGTGGCCGCCAGCGGCCTGCCCTGCCCGTCCAGGACCTCGAGCCGAACGCGCTCGCGGAGCCCCACCGCCGGTCCGTCGAGCCACCTGAGCTGCCGCCCGAACAGCCTCAGGCCGTCGCGGCCCACGC
>CAZSVK010000550.1:0-3266 GCA_964610245.1 uncultured bacterium | reverse complement strand
TGGCGTGGGTTCGGGAGCGGAGCTCCCGAGAGGCAAGTCGAGATCCTCCCCGTTTCCCCACGAACCGCGCGTGCACCCGTGGTAGGCCTGGGCCTCGGGGGCGCGAGGCGCTACAGTGACGGGCAGGAATGACCGCTGTTGCGCCTCGGCTGCGTGGCTACCGGATCCTGGGGTCGATCGCCTCGGGCGCCTCGGGAACGGTGTTTCGTGCTGTCCAGGAGCAACTGTCCCGGCAGGTGGCGGTCAAGGTGCTCGCGCCCGGGCTCTTCGGGGCGGAGGAGACCCGGAGCCGCTTTCTCCGGGAAGCGCGCCTGCAGGCGAGGCTGTCCCACCCTGCCTTGCTGGCGGTGTACGACGCCGGTTTCGCGAACGGTCAGCCCTACCTGGTCACCGAGCTGGTCCTGGGGGGAACGCTGCGGCGCAGGCTGGGGCTCTCGGGACGCCTGCCGCTCGACGAGGCTCTGCGTTCGGGCCTGGCGCTGGCTCAGGGGCTGGCCTGCGCTCACGAGGCCGGGATCGTCCATCGAGATCTGAAGCCGGAGAACGTGCTGCTGACAGAGGCGGGCGACCTCAAGCTGGCCGATTTCGGCCTGGCGAGGGAGCTGTCGGCGAGCATCTCGGCCGGGACGGCCCGAGGGATGATCCTCGGGACACCCGGTTACCTGGCGCCGGAGGTCATCGAAGGGCGGGAGGCCGGGCCGGCGGCCGATCTCTACGGTCTGGGAGTGATGCTCTACGAGATGTGCGCCGGGCGACGGCCGTTCGCGGGGGAGTCCCTGGATCTGACCTTTCAGGCGCAGCTGATCGGGGTGGTGGAGCCCCTGGCCGAGCTGGGGCTGGGTGTCCCGCACGAGCTGGACAACCTGATCGGGCAGTGTCTGCAGAGAGAGCCGGCCGCGCGCCCGGCTTCGGCGGCCGAGGTCGCCCATCGGCTCGAGGCGATCCAGGAGGGTTCGGGCCCGGTGGCGCAGGTGGTCACGAGGCCGATGCGGGCGCCCAGCGCCGGCACGCAGGGCGGGGCGCGGGACACGGTGAAGGCCGGCCCGGGGACCGGGAGGGCCGCGGTTGGCGCGAAGCGGGCCACGGCGGCAAGGCTGGTGGCCCTGGGCGCGCTGGTGGCGTTGACGGGCGCGGCGCTCTGGACCTGGCGCGGCCGGGGCGGGGCGGAGGCGGTCGCGGGCGTCTCGGTTGGCGGTGGGCCGGTGCTCTCGGGCGCAGGGCCTGGTCCGGCGAAGGCCGGCGTCCGGCCCGCGGTACCGCGGTTTCGCGTCACGTCGGGGATCGACCGGGCACGGCTGTGGTTCGAGAGGCCGTTGGCCGAGCCGGCGAGGCTGGGGTTGCGCCGGGCGGGAGAGGCGGCGGGCGTCCTGCTGGACTTCCCGGCAGGCGTGGCGGTCGGGGAGGTCCCGGGTCTTCATCCCGGCTTGCGCTACCGCGGGGAATTGAGCACGAAGACGGGAACGGCCCCGCTGGACTTCTCGACGCTGGGTACGCCCCGCACCACGACCATTCCGTTCCTCGACGGCGGCCATTGGAACGTGGGAGCGGTGCGCACGTCGGTCGAGGGGCAGTCTCTCGCGGTCGCCTGGAAGCGAGACTTCCACGGCACCGGGCAGGTGCTGATGAGGGAGAGCCCGGACGCCGGAGAGAGCTGGTCCTTCCCTGCGCTGTTGCCGACCTCCTGGACGGACATCGAGTCGGTGGCGATCCGGCATGCAGGTCCCCGCGAGGTGATCGTCGGCTGGCGGGAACAGAAGAGGGAACGTTATCAGTGCAAGCTGGCCAGGCTGGCGATCGATCGGATGACGCTGGAGGAGAGCGCCGAGCTGGGAGACTTCCAGGCCGGCCCGGCGATCCTGCCGGCCGCGGGTGGTCCGGGCGGGCTTGCCGTGCTCCTGGCGAATCGCGGAGAGGCCACGATGCGAAGACTGCACCCGGGCTCGCTTTCGTTCGAGGCGCCCGAGCGCATCTTCGCCGCCCCGCCCCGCGAGCTGGACTTCGACGGCTTGGCGTTGCCCGACGGGCAGGGCGAGCTGTTCTGGGACGAGACTGCGGGCTCGGGTTGCAGGGCCTTCTGGTGGACTCGCGAACTGGAGGACGGGAAGTGGCTTTCGCCCGTGAACCTGGCGAAAAACCTGCACGGCCGGATGAGCCGCCCGGTGGTCACGGCGAAGGGGGCGCTGGTGCTGGTCGGCTTCGAGATAAAGGGCCGCGTGTTCCTGAGGCTCAGCTCTGACGGGGGCCGGGAGTTCGGTCCGATGACCGAGCCGCTGTCCGACGGGAGCTATCGGGAGAGACCGTCGCTGGCTGCGGCCGGCGAGTTCATCTATCTGGTGACCGTTCGTCAGGAGCGGTTCGCGGGCCCCCGGTTCATCGAGCTGCACAGCTCCCGGGACGGGCTTCACTGGAAACATGTCGGCAGCGAACACCTGTTGCCGGCCCTCGAGCAAGCGTGCAAGCACGTGCGGGTGGTCCCGTTTGCCGATCGCGTGGTGGTGCTGGCCGCGGATCGCCTGATGGGCTTCCTGTGCGTGCGGCTGCCGGCACGCTGAGGCGCGGCATGCGGGGTGTCTTGACTCCAGGCACCGATTGGCTCTATAGCTGCCGCACTCACGACAGCCCGGGCCGCAGGCGCGGACACCGGTTCGCTGACGTGGGGTGAAGAAGGAGGAGACATGTCCAGGAGAAGTATCGGGTTCTTGACCGTCCTGGTGGCGGTCTGTCTGGTCGCGGGTTCGGCCCTGGCGCAGGCCCGGATGGGGCTTTCGGTCACGGACGTCACCGGGCTCATCCGGGAGTTCAAGACGGTCGACGCCGACGGCAACGGCCAGCTCAGCCACTCCGAGCTGGGCCAGCGGTTCCACTGGCCAGTGCCTCCGGGCGTGGCGCACAGCGCGCCGGCCCACGGCGCGGCGGCCGGTCTGGGCTTCACTCACACCGGGCTGTTCACCCTGCTGGCGAACTTCCGCGTCATCGACTCGAACGCCGACGGGCTGCTCGAGCATGGCGAACTGATGAGCTTCCTGAAGCCCGAGAGCCTGCTCGAGGCCGGCAGCACTTGCGGCGCCTGCCCGAGGTCGCGCGAGATGACCTGCAGCAAGGCCCCGACCTGCAAGGGCGCCGCGCGCTGCGAGAGCGACCCCGCCATCGTCTGCCACAAGGCCCCCGAGTGCAAGGGCGCCATCCACTGCGGCAAGGGTTGCGAGAAGGCCGCCGAGAAGCCTGGTTGCGCCGACAAGTGCGGCAAGGTCGCCGAGAAGGCTTCC
>CAZSVK010000549.1:0-3282 GCA_964610245.1 uncultured bacterium | reverse complement strand
GGCCACGGCCACCGGGGGCTTCAGCATCCGGCCGGCCGGCCGCCAGGTCGGCCAGAGAGCAACCGCGAACGTACTCGAGCACGATGTAGGGCTGACCCTCTTCCCGTCCGGCGTCGTAGACCCGCACGAGATTGGGATGCTGCAGCCGGGCCATGACGCGGCCTTCCCGGATGAACCGCTCGATCAGGTCGGCGCCCGCGAGGGTCGGCAGCTTGATGGCCACGGAGCGGTCGAGGCCGAGCTGAGTGGCTCGAACGACCACACCCATCGCGCCGGCGCCCAGGGTTTCCTCTACCCGAAAGGCCGCGAGCAACACCCGTGGAACCTGCGAGGCAGGCGCTCGCCGGCTCGCCGCCGCCCGCGTCGCCTCGGGCGCAACCACGGGCGCGTTCTTGATCGGGGTGGACACGCTCCTGGACCTCCCAGGCCCTCCGACAGCTCGAGGCAAACAGTATCACAGCGCGGACTTCTCCCGCTCCGAGGCCGGGTGCTCGAGGCTGGAGGAAAGGCGATCGTCTCCGGCCGGAACTTCGCGCCGCAAGATGATCTCGGCGAGAAGTGAAGCGTCGCGGGTCCCCGGGCGGGGGCGCTTGCGGACCTCTCGGCGGAGGACTAAGCTCCCGGGCGTGGCCCCTGGCGAAAGAGAGCGGCGTCTGCGCCTGGCGGTCCTCGGCGCGCTCCTCCTGGCGGCGCTGGAGTGGCTGTCGGTGCGGGGACATCCGTCGCCCGAGTACCCGTTCGTGGAGACGGCTTCGGACAGTGCGGAGCCGCAAGTCCGGATCCCGGAGGGTCTCCTCCGGCTTCCTATCGTCGACGTTCACAACCACCTGCTGCCCCGATCGCCGGAGGTGCTGGAACGTTATCTCGACGAGCTGGCCGCGGAGGCCGCCAGGCTCGGGGTGATTCGAGTGCTGGTGGGGTTGAACGTGCGACCGCTCGAGCTGCGCCCGCCAGCCTATTCGCGCCTCCACGACGATATCTCGCTCGCGGCGCACTACCGCTACCCCCGTCTCTACGTGCCGCTGCTGGCAGGCTTCGATCCGGGCGATCCGGCGTCCCCGGACTACGTCGAGCGCCGGCTGGCGACCGAGCCCTGGAAGGGCATCGGGGAGCTGGACCTCCGCAACGAGGCGCGGCACACCGCAACCCCGGCGAACGCGCCCCCGTTGATGCGGATCTACCGGCTCGCAGCGCGCTTCAGGCTGCCTGTGCTGTTGCACTTCAAGGTCGGCTACGGGGCCAGAGCGAGCCAGTGTCAGGCAGAGCTGGCCGACGCCTTCGAGGCCAACCCCGACACGCAGTTCATCATGGCCCATCAGCGCGCCACCGCGGGCATGTGGCGGTTCCCGAACGTCACGTTCCAGGTCGAGGGCAATCTCGGCCCGATTCTCCCCGAGCACTCCACGCGCACGATCGTGGGCACCGACTTCCAGGCAAAGACGATGGAGGGTTCCGGGGAGACCGCCTACGCCGTGAGCCTTCTCCGCGCGAGATCGGCCCTCGTCGGGCTCTCCGCCGAGCAGGCGGCCGCCGTCGCCTACCGCAACGCCGACCGGCTCTACGGACTGGAGCTGGGCGCGCCGGGCGGACTGGCTCCGGCGAGTCCAATCCCCGATCGAGTCCCCCGTCGGTGAACCGACCTCCCGACCCTGGAGGCCGAGGCCCTGACCCGGGGTCTGAGGTGGACCACTCCCGACGATGCCTGCCGGCAGTGGATGCGGAGCCGGCTGTCCGAGCTGGCGGCGACGTTGCCGGCGGGCCGGTGAACCCGGCCGGGCGAATCCGGACATGACGGGAGGGACGGATCTCCCGCGCGAGGACGCAACTTTGGCACATGCAACCCTGTAGTAACAGTTGCGATGCGGAGAAACCCTCAGCGCGTGATCTCGTCCCCGCCGGCAAGTCGTTGGCTGACCGTGCTGGTTCTATCCCTGGCGGTGCTGCTGGGCGGGTCGCCGGCCGTGGCCGCCGGGCCTGACTGGGGCTCCGGCGCCGGGCAGGCCGCGTATCCGCAGGCCTCCTCGCCCACCCCACGGTCTGGCGGCTCCTTCCTGGGCGATGTGGGCTCCAGCATCAAGGAAGACCTGAGCGGCCGGCTGCCGGCGGAGTTCGCGTCCGAACTCGCCGAGCGCGGAGGAGGCAAGCTTCTGGGCACGGTCCTCGGGAGCGTCATGCCCCCGGGGCTCGGCAAGATCGCGGGGGAGTTCCTCGGGAACTTCGCCTGGAAGGTGGGCTACGACGGTGGTTCGAACCTCTACCGGCACGCGACCGCGGGCGAGGCGATCAAGAAGATAGACTGGGGCGAGGCGGCGGCGGCCGCGACCGGGGCCACGGTCCTCGGCGTCGCTTTCGGCGCCGTGCTGGGTCCGACCATCGGAGGCACACTCGGCGCCTATCTCGGCTGGTCGCTGGGAGAGGCATTCCTGAAGGAGTGGCGATCGGGTCAGCCGTTCAGCCTGTCGCGGGTCCTGAAGAACGCCGACCTGCCCAGGACAGCCGTCGAGGCCTTTGCGGTCATCGGGGGCTCGTGGCTGGCTGGCAGCATCATGGGCAGTTCGATGATGGCCGCGGTGGCGGGTTCGGCCCTGGGAGGCCCGCTGGCGCTGGTGCTCCGGGTCGGGCTGGCCTCGGTCGCGGTCTGCCTGGCGGGCACGATCTACGACCGGGTCGCCGAGCGCTTCCAGGCCGAGGATCCTTGGCCCGTTCCTCCGGGGACGATCCCCCGCGGCGGGGTCTACACTCAGGCGACCCCCGCGTCCCAGGCAACTGCCACGAGCGAGGCAGCCGTGGACGGCGCTGGGTTGCGAGCCCGAGTCGACGAGACCTACCGGACCCTGCTGCGGACCCAGGCCTCAGGGCGGCCGGGCGATCCCGCCATCGCCGAGGCCCAGCGGGCCTACACCGAGGCGCGGACGG
The DNA here is from genome assembly GCA_964610245.1 of uncultured bacterium. GTDB lineage: Bacteria > Muiribacteriota > UBA6191 > JACPRK01 > JACPRK01 > CAZSVK01. Next base: position 366 of record CAZSVK010000549.1, on the reverse strand, counting down.
CGTTCGAGAGCGCTCGCCGAGGCGCGGCGCACACCGCGACCGCATCCGGGCGCACCGCCAAGCGCGGCGCCCACCGATAGCGATTCAGGGGGGCCGGATTGACATGATCGGTGCCGTCTGGTAATCTCTGTCACGCCCGCGAACGGCCGTGCACTTCTTCATGCTCGACCAAGGAGGTGACAGCGCCACCGTTCGTCAGTCCAGGCAGTGATTGATTTTTCAGTAGTTCCATCCGTTTTGTCAGGGATTCCTAGTCCAGTATTCGGTGTACCTAGAAGAGGCTGGGCCGCACAGTAGGCGGTCCCGGCAAACATCATCAATTGACGTGAGTAGCTTGTAGCAGAGTACGGAACTCGAGCCTCCCGA
>CAZSVK010000548.1:0-3284 GCA_964610245.1 uncultured bacterium | reverse complement strand
TTCGCTTCTTGAACTGCCGTGCCTGCGAAGCTCAGTTCTCTGAGAGGCGCGGCACGCCGCTGTTTGCCCTGCGACTCCCGAAGGCGATGATCATTGACGTGGTGAAGCATCTGGCCGAGGGGACTGGGGTGAGGGCGACCCATCGGCTGACGGGGGTGAGCCGGTACGCGGTGGGGCACCTTCTGAAACTTGTCGGCAAGCACGCGATGGCCATCCACGACGAACTGGTGCGAGATCTCGAGGTCGCCGAGCTCCAGATGGATGAGATGTGGAGCTTCGTTAAAAAGACAAGAATCTCACGCCAGAAGACCGAGCCGAAGGCGCAGGCTCAGGTAGCCAGTGGGACCACACGGCCATAGACGCCCGCAGCAGGCTGTTGGTCTCTCTGAAGCAGGGCCCATCACGGGACCAGGAAACGTGTGACCTGCTCGTCGAGGACTTCGCCGAGCGTACGGGCAAGAAGCCTCCGGAGCTGGTATCAACCGACGATCACGCCCCCTACAAGAATTCCCTTCTGAAGACGTACGGTGAGGACTTTCAACCCGCACGCAACGGCACCACTGGGCGAATGCCCGATTTGAAGAAGCGCCCGCCCGAAGGGATGGTGTACGTGACCGTCGACAAGACCCGAAGAAACGGGAAAGTAGTCGACGTCAAAACGACGTTGGTGTTCGGCACGGAGGAGCAGCTCGCCAACGCTCTCGAAAACTCACCTGTCTCCTCCCATGTAAACACAGCTTTCGTGGAGCGACAGAATGGAACGGCAAGACACTTCAATCCACGCAAGCAACGCAAGACCTACTCCTTCTCCAAGCAGCTCCTTGAGCACCTCGCAATGACCTGGTTGGCCGTATTCTGCTACAACTTCTGTTCGCCGAATCGGGCCTTGCGTAAGCTCGTTCCGGGCCCAAAAGGCGAAGGAATCTACATCACGCGTTCTCCGGCAATGGCGGCCCACATCGCTGATCACATCTGGACGGTCGAGGAGTTCCTGGCCTGGCAGGTCCTGGGCGGAGCATGACTCTCAGGCCACCAGGCAACCCTGCGCCGGGGGCAACAACACCCCCAATCCACCCGGCTGGGAGCTGAGTTCATGCAGGGTCGGAGCCGGCCAGCGGGCACGTCATCGAACAACGCGACGCCTCGATCTCTCCCGGCGGGCAGCGAAGCGACCCCGCCCCAATCCGGCTGCGACTAGCCCCAACCACGAGGCCATGAGCGCGGCCTCTGCGCCACCCCTCGTAGAGTAAGGAGTGGGCGCGGTGGATGTGCAGGCCTAGTGAGCCCTGGCTGTAGTCCGGGTCTTTCGTTCCGGTGTCTCGCTCATAACCGCCATCATCTCCGTTTCCCGCTCCTTCTCATCGAACCCGGCGTGCGGATTTGCCGCACCGGGCTCTCGGACAGGCTTCACGACCGGGCATGCGCACGGCAGCGACGAGGGAGACTTCGAAGAGAGACCACCCCGAGAGAGCCGAAGACGTAGGTGATGGGGAAACGCTCGGCACCGAGACTCTCCACCTTCTTGCGGCGTCGCAGGAAACTGCGGACGCGGTCGTAGACGTAGAGGTCGATGCTTTGCCGGGCAGGCCAAACGTTGTCATAACAGAAGTAGTTGGCCCATCCGCGTAGCCGTCGATTGAGATGACTGACGATATCCGCCATCGGGGTCTGATTCCCAGGGCGTAGCAACTCCCGGATGCGACCGCGAAAGCGCTGGAGAGCTTTCTTGGCAGGTACAGCTGCCTGACGACATCGGCCCGTGGCCGGGGAGTACCGGGGACCGAACGTGTAGCCCAGGAAGGTGAAGTGGTCCTTTCGCGCGTTTCGGACCACCGTCTTCTCGCGGTTCAGGGCCAGCCCCATCTGCTCGAACCACCCGTCGATGCGGGTCAGGACCGCCTGGGCGCCTTGCCGACACAGAATTACAAAGTCATCGGCATAGTTGACCAGGACCGCCCCATACTTGGTATCGAGTCCGTGGAGCCGGAACGCCTTGAGGAAGCGATTGATGTAGATGTTCGCCAACAGTGGCGATATCACGCCTCCTTGCGGTGTTCCCTCCTTCGCCTTCCGGCCACCCGTCATCCGTCGGTTTCCCCGCTCGTCGCGCTCCTCCACGGGCACCTTCAGCCATGACTTAATCAGTCGAAGCATCTTCGCATCGCTGATACGTCGGGCCACACACACCATCAGTTCGGCGTGGGGAATCGTATCGAAGTACTTCGACACGTCCGCATCGACGACCTGGGTGCGCCCATCCTTGAGTGCCTCGTGGACCTTCTCCACGGCTGCCAGGGCACTGCGCCCTGGCCGATAACCGTTGGCTGACTCTTCAAAGTCGGCCTCGAAGATAGGCTCGAGCACGAGCTTGGCCGCTGTCTGCACCACTCGATCCCGAATCGTCGGGATTCCCAGTGGTCGTTCTCCAACTCCTCCGGGTTTCGGGATCATTACCCTCCGCACCGGTTGCGGCTTGTATCTCTCTTCTCTGACCTCCTCGCCGAGCTCACCCAGCCACTTCTCCACCCCGTACGTCTCGATGTCTTCGAAGGTCTGCCCATCGACCCCGGCAGCCCCGCGGTTCTCGCGGCTCAGCTTCCAGGCGTGGTGCAGAATGTCCTCCCGATACACCTTGTCGTACAGCAGGTAGAATCGGTAGCCAGGCGTCTGCTTGGCCTTGTCGTAGAGCGCCTTCTGGAGCTTTCGGACCTTTTCTGGAGTTGCCAGACTCACGTCAATCTCCTCACCGCCACTCCTTCCAGCGCATACCTGAACCAGGGCCCCTTCCCTCCACCGGCTTTCACCGGCTTCATCGGTACTATGAGCCCCTCCGACTCCTGAAAGGGTCCAACCCCAAGGGTCAGTTGTCTCAGCGGCCCGCTGAAGCGCCCAGACAGGTCTCCCACGTTGACGTCCACTCCTTGTGTGCGTGCTGTGCCCAGTACCCCGACAGCCCAGGAACCTTCGTCGAACGGTTGCTCCGGCTCCTGCGTCGGCCTTCGCTGGTTACACGGCAGCTCGGCGACTGCATCTCTACTTTCGGGGCCTGCTCGGACTTCACTCGCGTTACGGCCCGCACACTTGCCAGCCCGCCTATAGCGGACAGTTGTCCCCCGGACTTCGCACCTTTGGTCACCCGCTCGGGCGCCGGGGTAGCTACTATGGTGTACCGTCAAGTCCATAGACCGGACTGCCTCCGGTTGGAGTGTACGCCCCTTACGTGGCGTACGGATAACATGCCGGTCATCTGCGGCCCCCACGCAGTCACCACCCAGGCCACGCCT
>CAZSVK010000547.1:0-3285 GCA_964610245.1 uncultured bacterium | reverse complement strand
TCAATCCTCGTGCAGGCTGTCCAGGATCTCGTCGATCCGGTGGGCCCTCTCGGGGGTGTCGTCCAGGTAGAACCTCAACTCGGGGAGTACGCGCAGCTCGAGTTCCTCGCCGAGCTGGTGGCGCATCCGCCGCGCGGCGTTCTTCAGCACCCCGAGCACGATCTGCTGCTGCTCCTCGGGCGCGTCGACGCTGACATAGACCTTCAGCACGCGCAGATCGGCCGAGATCTGGGCGTCGGTCACGGCGTGCGGCACCGTCAGCCGCGGATCCTTCAGCTCGAGCTGGATGAAAGCGGCGATACGCCGCTGCAGTTCGCGCTGCAGCCTTTCTTGCTTGCGAGTGGCCATGGATGCCTCGATCGCCCCCTCCGGACCCGCGCGGGCGGGAAGCCGGGGGCCTCAGGCGGTCCCCGGCGGAGATGGAACCTCGAACCGCCTCAGTCCCTCGGGATCTCCTGCTTCTTGAAGACCTCGATGACGTCCTTCTCCTTCACGTCGTTGAACTTCTCGAAGCCGATGCCGCACTCGAAGCCGGTCGGGACTTCCTTGGCATCCTCCTTGAAGCGCTTGAGCGACGTGATCTTGCCGGAGAAGACCTCCACGCCGTCGCGGATGACGCGGGCGTCGAAGTTGCGGATGACCTTGCCGTCGGTCACGTAGGAGCCGGCGATCTTCCCGTACTTCGGCACGGAGAAGGCCTGACGCACCTCGGCGTGGCCGAACACGACCTCCTGGAACTTCGGCGTCAGCATGCCCTTGATGGCCGCCTCGACCTCGCCCACCGCCTCGTAGATGATGTTGTACGTGCGGATATCGACCTTTTCGTGGTTGGCCAGCCGCTGCGCGGCGGTGCTGGGCCGGATGTGGAATCCGATGATGATCGCGTCCGATGCGGCCGCGAACATCACGTCGTTCTCCGACACCTCGCCCACGCCTCCGTGGATGACGTTCACCATGACTTCCGCGTTGCTCACCTTCGACAGCGAATCGGACAGGGCGGTCACCGAGCCGTGGGTGTCACCCTTGATGATCACCTTCAGCTCCCTGAGCCCGTCTTCCTGCATCCGCTTGAAGATGTCTTCGAGGGCCAGCCTGGGCGTCGGTGCGACCTTCTGCAGCTTGCGGCGATCGGCGCGCTTGCCGGCCAGCTCGCGGGCCTCGGCCTCGGAGCCGACCACCGTGAACGACATGGCCACCTCGGGGATGGAGTCGAACCCCATCACCTTCACCGGCTGGCCCGGACCGGCCTGCTTCACCTTCTTGCCGCGGTCATCGAGCAGCGCTCGCACCTTGCCGTGCGCGGACCCGGCCGTGAACGGATCGCCAGCCTTGAGCACGCCTTCCTGGATGAGGACCGTGGCCACCGGCCCGCGGCCCTTGTCCAGCTCCGATTCCACGATGAACCCGCGCGCGGGCCCGTCGGGGTCGGCCTTCAGTTCGAGCATCTCGGCCTGGAGCACGATCATCTCGAGCAGTTGCGTGATGCCCTCGCGCTTCGTCGCCGACACCGGCACGCAGATGGTCTTGCCGCCCCACTCCTCCGCGAGCAGGTTCAGCTTCTGGAGCTGCTGCTTGACCTTGTCCACGTTGGCACCGGGCTTGTCCATCTTGTTGATGGCCACGATGATCGGCACGTTCGCCGCCTGGGCGTGGTGCGCGGCTTCCTCGGTCTGGGGCATCACGCCGTCGTCGGCCGCGACCACCAGAACCGCGATATCCGTGACCCTCGCCCCGTGGGCACGCATCGCCGTGAAGGCCTCGTGACCCGGAGTATCGAGGAACGTCACCATCTGCCCCGTGGGCAGCTTCACCTGGTAGGCGCCGATGTGCTGGGTGATGCCGCCGTGCTCGCCCTGGGCCACTCGCGCGTCGCGGATGGCATCGAGCAGAGAGGTCTTGCCGTGGTCGACGTGACCCATCACGGTGACCACCGGAGGCCTGGGCTTCAGCTTCGCCGGATCGACCGCCCGCTCTTTCTCCTGCAACTCGGCTTCCTCCTCGGCCAGCACGGCCCGGAGCCCGTATTCCTGAGCCACGATCGACGCGACGTCGAATTCGATGCGCTGGTTGAGGCTGGCCATCGTGCCCAGCTGCATGAGCTTGGTCACCATCTCGACCGGAGTCTTGCCCAGCAGGTTCGCCAGCTCGCTGACCACGATCGTGTCGGCGATGCGGACCTGCTTCTCGACCGGCTCGGGCGCCGGCCGCGGCGTCATCTCGCGCGGCGTCGAGGAGGGTGTCTCGCGGGCTCGGACCCTCGCCTGATAGGTCTCTTGCTTCTTCTTGTGGGCCTCGCGCTGAGCGTCCTTGCGCTGCCGCTCCTGCTCCTTGGCCAGCTCCTTCTCGCGCTCCTTGCGCTTGCGCTCTTCTTCCTTCTCGTCCAGGCGGAAGATCGTCTTCTGGCCAGCGGGGCCGGTTGCCGACGTTCAGGCCGGGCGGCCGGAGGCCGCACCGGGCGCGCCGGGCGCGCCGGGCCTGCCGGTCCAGCGGGGACCGCCGGTCGTCTGGGGCCGGATCTGCGGGCCGGGGCCGCTCGTGATGATGGTGGGCGGGCCGAGGGGCCGGGGAGCGGGCCGAGGCGGCTCATAGTCGGCCGGTGCCGGCGAAGGTCCGAAGTAGACCAGCCGCGGCGGGGCCGGCGGAGGCGCGGGCTGCCGAGACGGCACATTCACGGAGCGCCCGTGCTGACCGCCGTGGGACAGGCGGGGCGCCGGCTGCGACGACTCCGAGCGCCGGTGTTCGACGGCCGGCCGGGCCACCACGGGGGGCGGCGGTCGCACCGGCGGCGTCAGCGAGCCGGGCATCGGCGCGGGTCGGGTCGGCCCGGCAGAGGCCGGCTTCGCGGGCGGCGGCTCGACGGCGGCCCGGTGCGGCGCCGGGGGCGCAACCGGCTTGGCCACCACGGGCGTCATCGGAGGCGCGACTTTGGGGGCCGGAGCGGAAACGGAGGGGGTAGTGGTCATAGGGGCGGGGGCCGGCGTCGGGGCCGGTTTGGGGGCCGGGGGTGCGGCGGGAACCGGCGTGACCGGCTCGACCGCGGCGGACGCGGGCTCGATGACCGGAGCGGGCGGCTCCGGAGCAGGCGGCGGCTTGCTCAGCAGGCCGGGCATTGCAGTGGTGGAGGGTTTGGGGCCCTTCAGCAGCGCCTTGATCTGGGGCTTGGGCGCGGCCTTGGGCGGCGGCTTGGCCGCGGTGGGATGACGGGCCGCGGTGACCGATGGGCGGGCCGGAGCGTGCGGCGCGCGGGCGGCCGCCGGGCGAGCCGCGGGGGCCGGCGGGGCTACG
>CAZSVK010000546.1:0-3315 GCA_964610245.1 uncultured bacterium | reverse complement strand
GCCTCACGGAGGCCTGGCTGGAACTGGACTCTCTGGGATCCTCCAGGCCGTGCTGATCCGTGGTGAAGGGGACTTTGCCGTGTCCCTGACACCTGACACCTGCCCCCCATCACCTGCTAGGCTCCCCACGAGATACGAGCAGAGGTGACACCCATGAGCAGCGCGACTAATGTCGACGATAATGGTCCCGGGCCGCTGGGCACGGCCTTCAAGGCTTTCCTGTTCCCCCTGGCGGGCATCGCGGTCGAGCAGCAGCTGCCGATGCTCGACTTCGGGGGCATCTGCCCGGTGTTCCCTCATCCGGGACACGTCGCCTCCTGGCTCGCGGCGCTTGCGGGCCTGGTCTTCGTGCACCGGATCGCCTTCTTCCGGCATCCCAAGGATCTCGAGGCTTCCGACCTGAGGCGCGCGGCGGCCCTGCTCGGCTTTGCCCTGGGGCTGTGCTGCCTCTATGGCGCGATGCTCCTGCCGTTCGTCCCGCTCTTCGCGATCGGCACGATCCTGGGCATCGGCCTTCTGGGGTTCTCGCCCTTCTTCTGCCTGTACGGCTGCGTCATCTACTACCGGATGCTCCGCGAGACCTGCCTCGAGATGAAGCTCAACCTCGCGGCCCTGAAGCGTCCTCTGGCCGCCGGTGCCGCCGCTGCCGTCGCGCTCACGCTCGCGCTGCAGGTCCCCTCGCTGCTCGAAGAGTGGGTGGTGCGCCGTAGCCTCCAGGATCGGGGCGCCGAGGCCCACCTGGCCATCGGCAAGCTCAGGCTCTGGGGGCCTGGAGCGCTGCTCAAACGATGCTATGGCGCCGAGACGCTCGCCGTCCACTGGCCCGTGCACTACCTGTTCGAGGCCCTGGCGCCTGCTGGCCGCCCCGGCACCGAGGCCTGCCGTCGCATCTTCTTCCGCGTCACGGGGCATCCGTTCAACGCCTTCCCGCCCCCCCGGATCGACCTCGGGATGGTGGGCGCCGGCAACCGCGTCTCGGCCGACTGGCTGGTGGCGGACGCCGAGGTCGGGGCCCAGGCCGTGCGCGGTCGGGTGACCGGCCTCGAACTGGAGCACTCCACAATCGCCTGCCGGGTCGAGACCGCGGCTGCCCTCGCGCACGTCGACCGGAAGATGGAGCTGCGCAACGACTCTCGCCGCCAGCGCGAGGCCCGGATGCGCCTTCGCATGCCCGCCGGCGCCGTCGCCTCGCACCTCTCGCTCTGGGTCAACGGCAAGGAGGAACAGGCCGCCTTCGGCAGCCGGGCCGCCGCCACCAAGGCCTACCAGCAGGTGGCCGTGGTGCAGCGCCGCGACCCGGCCTTGCTCGGCACGATGGGGCCCGACCAGGTGCTGTTGCAGGTCTTCCCGGTCAACGCCGGTGCCGTCGCGACCGTCCGGGTCGGATTCACCTGTCCGCTGCTCGCCGGCACGGACAGCCTGCAGCTGGCGCTGCCGGCAATCGGCGAGCGTAACTTCGACGTTGTCGCGGGCTTCAGGCACCATCTGGTCGTCGAGGGCGCCAGGCCGCTCCCGGTCCCGCCCGGAACCGCGGGTCCTTCCGCGACGGCAGCCGGGGCCGCAGCCGACGCGCTGGCGGACGATGCGCTGCTCGCCCCGACGCGCCCGTCGCTGAGGTTTCCCTCCGCGGGAACCGTGCCGCCTGGAGCCGCCGCCGCGCGCGATGCCGACGGCTGGACGGTTCAGCGGTGGTCCGCGGCCGCGCCTCACCCCGTTCGCGCCAAGGTCATCCTGGTGGTCGACGGTTCGACGACCATGAACGAGTGCCGGCCGAAGTGGGCCGAGTTGCTCGCCGGCTGGCCGTCCTGGGCCGAACTCGAGTTGGTCGTGGCTGGCGACGAACTCCGGAGTTCCCCGCGGGGCCGCCCGCCTGGCGAGCTTGCGGCCTGGCTCGAGTGCCAGGCCTTCGAGGGTGGAATCGATCCCGTGCCTGCCCTTGCGTCGGCGCTCCAGGCGCGGCCCGACCTGGTGATCTGGCTGCACGGCGAACAGCCGGTGACTCTCTCCGCGACCGGCCCGCTGCGGGCGCTCCTCGAGAACTCCGAGACGCCGCTATTGCTGGCGTTACCAGCGGTCGCCGGCGGCAATCGCGTGGCCGATGCGCTCGACGGCGCACGGCGGTTTCTGCAGGCCCCGCGCCTCGGCTCCTTGTCGGACGACCTGGCCCGGTTGCCGCTGGCCGTGTCCGCCGACCCCGCCTCGCCGGATGTGCCGCTCGATCTCTTCGGCCCGCACCGGCGCAGCTTCGAACGTCTGTCCTCCCCTCCGGCCCTCGATGGGCCTCGGGCCCCCGTCCGGGTGTCGGACGACCTGGGCCGTCTCTGGGCCGCCGGACAGGCCCGCCGGAACGCTGCCGCCGGAGACCCCGCGAAGGCCGCCGCTCTTGCGGTGCGCTTCCGCCTGGTCACGCCCTGGAGCAGCGCGGTCGTCCTCGAGACCCGCAAGGACTACGAGAAGTTCGACCTCGATCCGTCGAAGCCGGCCGCCGTGGGCTCTATCGGCGTGCCCGAGCCCGACCTCTGGCTCCTGGCGTTGCTGGCCGGCTTGCTGCTGGCCTGGACGGCGCGGCCGAGGGGCACAGTTCGGCCACCGGACACCGCTCGCACGCCGGCCTGCGCGCAATGCAGCACTGCCGGCCGTGATAGATGACCCGATGGCTGAAGTCGGTCCACTCGGTCCGAGGCAGCAGCCCCATCAGGTCCCGTTCGATCTTGACCGGATCGCTCTCGTCCGTCAGCCCGAGCAACCCCGATACCCGCTGCACGTGCGTGTCCACCACCACGCCCTCCGCCTTGCCGAAGGCGTTGCCCAGCACGACGTTGGCGGTCTTGCGCGCCACGCCGGGGAGCGTCAGCAACTCCTCCATCGTGTCGGGCACGCGCCCCCCGAACCTGTCGACGATCGCCTGGCAGCTCTCCTGGATGTGCTTGGCCTTGTTCCGATAGAAGCCGGTGCTGCGGATGCACTCCTCGAGGTCGGCGCGCTCGGCTGCCGCCACCGCGGCGGCCGTCGGGTAGCGGCGGAACAGGCCCGGCGTGACCATGTTCACCCGCACGTCGGTGCACTGGGCCGAGAGGATGGTCGCGATCAGCAACTGCAGAGCATCCGCATGTTCCAGGGCACACCGGGCGTCCGGGTAGGCCGCGGCCAGGCGGCGATCGATCTCGCTGGCGTTCGTCTTGGGGTCGGCCGGCTGGGCCTTCTTCTGGGTCGGAGACATGCCGGCGAGCCTAGCACAGCGCGGCCCCCGGTGTGGCAGAACGCGACATCCGCCGCCGTGTCGGATGCGCGCGCGGTTCGTGGGAAAGCAGGGAG
>CAZSVK010000545.1:0-3362 GCA_964610245.1 uncultured bacterium | reverse complement strand
TCGCTGCTTCATGGCCACGAACATGGACGCCCTCGTGCTCGAGGATTTCGTGCTTCTCAAGGAAGAGCAGCCGCAAGCCAAGCAGCACGAGATCGATGCCTATCTCGCGCAGTTCGACCTGGACTGAGGTCCACATGAGTCTCGTCGCCATCGACTGGAACCCTGACGTTCGAAAGCTGGCCTCTTTCGGCTGGGCGGCCTCCGCCATCCTCGTGACGCTCGGTGTCGCCGGCTTCGTCCGGTCGGACGGGTCGGCCGTGACGGCCTCCGTGGCGCTCGGCGTGGCCCTCCTGGGCGCGGTGCTCTCGCGCTTCCGGCCCACCGCGCTGCGACCGCTCTGGGTCGGCCTCTCGCTCGTGGGCCTTCCGATAGGGTTCGTCGTCTCCTACGTCGTGCTCGGGTTCCTCTTCTTCGGTATCTTCACTCCGATCGGGATCGCGTTTCGAATCGTCGGCCGCGACATGATGGGCCGGCGCTTCGAGCCCGGCGCCGCCACCTACTGGACCCCGAGGCAGGTGGTGACCGATCCGTCGCGTTACCTCTCTCAGTTCTGAACGACGCCGCCGACCATGACCGAACCCAGCCCGCACTTCCGGGATCTCACTCACGAGGCCGAGCCCGGCCTTCTCGTCGAGCTGTTCGCCTTCCTGAAGCACAACCGGAAGTGGTGGCTGCTGCCGATCGTCGTCGTGCTGCTGCTCGTCGGCGGACTCATCTTCCTGAGCGGCACGGCGGTCGCCCCCTTCATCTACACGCTCTTCTGACGCACGGCGCGGCTCATCGGCCTGCCGGGGCCGCGCCGCCCTGGAGCAGGAGCAGTTCGCGGCGCGCCGGCTCGGCGAGCGTGGTCCGCAGCTCCTCGAAGATCCGCCGTGCTCCCGCGCGGTCGCCCAGGGCCGCGAGCAGTCTGCCCTGGATCAGCCGGCAGCGGTCGTGCAGGGGGGTCTTCGGTCGCGCGAGCAAGAGCGCCGGCGTCAGGTGCGTCAACGTCAGGGCCGCGCGCTGTCTGAGCAGCTGGGCCGGCAGCGCTCCGGACTCCTGGGCAAGCAGGTTCTGCTCGCAGTCGGCCAGGTCGCACCACAGCTCGGCCTCGGCCGGCGTGGCCAGAAGTAGCCAGCGGTTCATCCGCGTGCCGGCTTCGTAGTCGCCGCTCTCGCGCGACCACCGGGCGAAGCGGCGCCACAGGTCCTTCCAGCGAGGCAGCACGCGGTTCATCCGGTTGAAGAGATCGTGCGCCCTGCTCCGGACGTCCCACTCGCTCACGCCGGCGAACTCGCCCTCCCAGAAGGTGCCGACGAAGTCCGAGTCGCGGATCTCGTCGAACTGCTTGCGAAAGAGGTTCACCTCGAAAACGATGTCGGCGTAGCGCATCGCCACGGCGCGGCATCTCGGATGACGCGTCGCGACAGCTCTCAGCAGCTCCAGGGCCGAGTAGCCCGCCCCTCCGGCACACAACGCCGTCGCCCGGTCGAGCGCGTTCTCGAGGTCGGACGGACAGGCGTTGCCGTCGCGGTACTCGAAGAAGACGGGCGGCGGTCGGGCGAAGGAGGGCCGGCGGGCCAGCTCGAGCCTGACCGCAAGAGCCCCCGGAGGTAGCGCCTGTCCCGGCTCGATGCGGAACCGGTTGTAGCCCTCGTGCAGGACACCCGCGGCCAGGGTCAGACCCCAGGTGCCGTCGGGCCCTCGCACTGGCCGGGCCAGCGGCACGTCGGCCACCCTCAAGGAATCGGTGACCGATTCCAGCGCGAGGTGTGGCCGCGCCGACCAGCTCGCGGCAACGGCCCCGACGCCTCGCAGCTTGAGCTGAGCCGACTCCAGAGAACCGGAGTCGACGACGAAGACGGTCGCGTGCCACGTGGTCGGCGCGGCTGCGGGCGCCGAGCGCTTCGTCACGGGAACCACCGCGCAAGACAGGCTCGTCTCCGCGGCGAGCAGGGTCACGAGACCGGCCGCGTCGTCGGGGCGAGTCGTCGGCGTGGTCGCGCCCGTCGCGACGGCCGCCGGGGCCGTCGGCGCGGCGCGGGCCGCCGGGGCCGCCGGCGCGGCAGGGGCCGCCGGGACCGCGAGCGAAGATGGAGGCTGTGCGAGGACGGCAGGCGCCGGGACGGCGCGGGAGCCGGAGCCTGCCCCGACCCACCAGCCGGCCCCGAAGGCGATCGTCGCGAGCGCGAGCGCGAGACTCCAGCCTGGACCGGCGGGCCGCGTGCCGGTGGCCGGTCCAGGGGCTGGGCCGGTGGCCGGACGCGGATTGGCCTGGCCGGAAGGGTGGGCCCGGGCGGCCTGCGGCCTGGAGGAGACGCGGGGCGCCGGCTCCGCCGCGGGGACCCTCTTCGACGGCGTGGCCGAGGCCGGCCGCTCGGCCGGACCTGGCGCGAGCACCGAGTACTCGCCCTGTTCGGCCTTCAGCAGGTCGAGCAATTCGGCCGCGGACTGGAAACGCTCGGCGGGGTCGACCGCCAGGAGGCGCTCGAACACCGGCCCCCAGAAGGCCGGCAGGTCGGGCCGCGCCTGGCCCACGCCCGGCAGGGCGGGGAAGGGGCGTCCGGCGGCGAAGGCGAACAGTTGCTCGGGCGCGAAAGGGGGCGCCGCGAGGGCTGCCTCCATCAGGGTCACACCGAGCTGGTACAGGTCGGTGCGCGCGTCCGGTTCGCGGCGCTGGAGCGACTCGGGTGCCAGGTAGGGCATGCTCCCCATGACGCTCTGCTCGTGCGTCACGGAGGTCATGTCCAGCGCCTTTGCGAGCCCGAAGTCTGCGAGCTTGGGCCGGCCATCGGCGGCGAAGAGAACGTTGGCCGGCTTGATGTCGCGGTGCAGCATGTTCTCGGCGTGCACCGCGGCGAGACCGTCGGCCAGGTCGAGGGCGATGGCCAGCAACTCACCGGCCGCCAGTCCGCGGCCGTGGGCCTGCCCGGCCGCCGTGATGCGCCGCGTCAGAGTGCCCCCGGGAAGCAGCTCCATGCAGAAGTAGGGAGGCGAGTGTTCCAGCTCGGCTTGCAGGATCGTCACCACCGAGGGGTGCCTCAACCGCGCCAGGATCTTCGCCTCGCGCTGGAAGCGCCGCAGGGAGCTGACGCTGGCGCCGCCCCTGACGTGCAGCACTTTGAGCGCCGCCTGAAGGCCGCTGGTCTCGTGGACCGCGCGGAAGACCACGCCCATTCCCCCCTGGCCCAGCACCGCCTCGAGGTGCCAGCCGCCGAGGACGGCGCCGACTCCGAGCCGTGCCGTCTGTGCCCCGTCCGCTTCCGCCACCCGGTGCCTCCTGTCGCGCTCCATTGTACGCGAAGGAAGTGGACCCGGTCAGCCGGGAGCATGTCATGCGGGGGGCCTCGTTGAACTTCAATCCCTGTCGGGGACTTCGTCCC
>CAZSVK010000544.1:2877-3381 GCA_964610245.1 uncultured bacterium | reverse complement strand
GAGAGGTTGGCCGCCGAGCGCACTCGCCAGATCGGACGCCTCGAAGGGGTGGCCCGTCGTCGAGGGATCCAGCGGCAGCGAGAGCAGGCCGGCCCCGGGCGCGGGCGGCAGCGTCGCCCGGATGGGCGGCGGCGGGCGCGAGTCGACCCTCACGACCAGGGGCTCGCTCGCGTGCGAGCCGTCATCCACCAGGAGCTGGAAGGCGTAGGTGCGCACCGTCTGGTCCCGGGGATCGGGCAGTGCGAAGGTGGTCACGGCCGAGAACGGATTGCTCAGCGTCACCTGCGGCCCCTCGAGCTGCGACCACGAGAACGCAAGCGCGCTCGTGGTGAATCGAGTCGAATCGCTGCCGTCCAGCACGACCGTTTCGCCCGGCCTGAAGGGCGCCGTCTCGGCCGCCGCGGCCGGAACCGACCCCTTGGCTCCCGTCCGGCGGCCGAGGGTGGCCCTCGCCACCGGCGTCCTGGCCAGCGGGTTCTCGACCACCAGCCGGATCCGCCGGGC
>CAZSVK010000544.1:0-2867 GCA_964610245.1 uncultured bacterium | reverse complement strand
TGCGCCCGGGCGCGGGCGCCGGTCGGAACGTCGGCGGCGTCGGTCTCGATCGCCTCGCAGCGGAAGAGCAGCACCCGGGAGGTCGTCGCCTCGAAAGATAGTGCTGACGTTAACCTGTCGCCCGCGGGGAACACGCTCGTCTCGACCTCCACTGGCGGGCCGGAGAGCTGGGTCCACCGGAACCCCAGGCGGTGCTTGAGCGGCGGGACCGAGAGGTCCGGGTCGATCGCCACCGCCTTGAGCAGGACCCGGCTGCCGTGCTGTACGCGCAGGCTCGAGGCGGTCCCCTCCAGGCGATCGTCGGCGAAGTCGGGGCCCGTGCTCGGGGTCGTCGAGGCGCTCGAAACGAGCGATAGGCGCGTCGGCGTACCCGGCGGCTGCAGCACGTCGACCCCGAGAGAGAACGGCAGGCTCTGCGCTCCCGGCGGGTCCCGCACCACCAGCTCGAAGAGGTGCAGGCCGGTTGACGTGGGCGTGAACCGGGGAACCGCTGCCGTGCTCGAAGGCGTGAGCTCGATCGCGGGGCCGGCGAGTTGACGCCAGCGATAGGAGAGGTGGCCCGCGTCGTCGCGGTCCCGGTCGACGGAGGTGCGCCCGTCCAGCTCGACCGCGGCTCCCGGCGGGGCGTCCAGCGGCGGGTCGGCCGGACCGGCCTCGAGGGCGACGTCCAGCCGCCGCGCCCGCGCCTGTGCCGTCGGCGGATGGTTGAGCCGGCGCACCAGCACGCTCACCCGATCCTGCAGGCTCGCCAGCGCTCCGTTGTCGACCGTCAGCCCGAACTGGTACGTGCCGGCCGCCACCGGCGCGAAGGTCGGCACCGGACCGGCGGGGTTGCTCAGGGTCACCGGCCGTGGGGCCGAGAGCAGCGTCCACAGGTAGGTCAGCGGCCGTGCCGGCAGACCCGGGTCGGCGCTGCCTCGCCCGTCGAGCCGGACGAACGGCCGGACCGTCCCCCGCACGGTATCGAGCGGGTCGGGAATCGTGGCCTCGCCTGGGCTCCAGTCTACCTGCCGGTCGGGTCCGCCATCGGCGGCGGGGCCGCTCTCCGAGTGACGTTCGGTCGGCGAGAACGCGGTGTAGGAGCGCAGGGCGATCAGTCGCTCCGGCGGCAGGGCGGGGTCCAGGCGCGCGAACCGGAGGCGGACGATCTGGCCCAGCCGGCCCTGCAGACCGGCAGGAACGTCGAGAGAGAACTCGAGCGTGCCGGGCGAGGTCTCCTCGACTGCCAGCGCATCGCCGGAAGCGGCCGGCCCGGTCTCGGCGGAGACGAACTTCAGCACCTCCGGATCGTAGGCGACTCTCCCGCGGGCCGAGGCCAGCGTGGCCGGGTCGCCCCTGGCGGTAACCGTGGCCACGGCCGACGCGGAGTCGCTCCCGACCGAGAGCGAGAGCATCGGCGCCGGGTCCGGAGAGATACCGCTCCCGACGCCGAACTGGTACGCGGTGGAGCGCGTGAGCCGCAGGGTGTAGCTGGCCAGACCGCCCGGCGGCCGCGCGGCCACCCGCACGTAGCAGCTCCCGCTCAGCTCTGGCACGAAGGCCGCCGTCGCCGTGGAGTCCACGCCCGTCGCGGCCGAGCCCACCACGGTGCGGCCATCGGTGCCCAGGATCGCGACCTCGACCGGGACGTCGCTCTTGGTCTGCAGCGTGCATTCGTACCGCGCGACCGCAAAACCCGGCTGTAGCTCGCCGTCCGTGTCGAAGAGGCCTGGCGTGCGCATCGCCACCGCCTCGAAGCTGAAGAGGTCCACATCGCCCGTCACCTCGAGGCCTGCCGAGACCGACCTGTCGAGCACGAGCGCCTGGTTGACGCGCTGCGACAGGTCCGGCGAATTGACGTGCCGGTCGTCGGGTGCGACCAGCTGCGAGCGCAGTGCGACCCGGTACGTCCCTCGCCCTCGCCCCACCGTGTGCCTGACCCGGACGAAATAGGTCCCCGCGACCGCGGGCCGGAATCCGCCGGCTCGGGCGCCTGTCGTGCCCCCGGCGTCGTCGTTGGCGGCCAGCACCGTTTCGCCGTCCTGGGCGAGCAGTTCGAGCGCGGGATCGTCCAGCGACCCCGGCACGACCTCGATCTCGTAGACCCGCGTGCGCAGGGCGTCGAAACGGAAGAAATCCAGATCGCCGGAGCGCTCCAGCGTGCCCTCCAGGTGGGGTCCGTCCGCGACGAGAACGTTGGCTTCACGCTCGCTCGCGAGCGCCGTGTCGGGGAAGTCGTCGGGCGGGAAGGGCCCGGTGGGGGCCGGGCTCATCGCAACCGAGTAACTCCCGGTGCCGTGCCGCGGGCTGAAGTGAGACACCTTCACGTAGAACCGCCCGGCGGCCGTGGGCGCAAGCACGACCCGCGAGCGGCGATCGCCCAGATCCACGTCGTCGTTCTCGGCGAGCACCGTGAGCCCGTCCGCCGCCAGCACGGTCAGCACCGGGTCGGTAAGCGTGCCCAGGTCGGTGCGGAACTCGACACTGTCGGTCGTGAGGAGTTCTGCGTAGAAGAAGTCCGACTCGCCGGGCCTCTCGAGGACGCCGGCGACGGATGCGCCGCCGAGGGTCAACCGGTCGGCGGCCGTGACGTCCGCCGGGCGGCCCGCGTGATCTCCGGCCAGCAGCGCTCCCGCGAGTGCCAACCCCAGCATCAGCAGCCCCACCGCCGCGCGGCGCTTGCTAGCCAGTCCACGGATCGAGCGGAGCGAGGTCAGGGCGGCATCGTCGAAATGCGTGAACATCGCTGGCAATCTAGCAGAATCTTGTGACGGTCGTCACGAGGCTGCGCCGCGCCGGGTGCGCGCGCAGAAAGTGGGAAGCCGCGCTGGTACGAGTTCCGCCGGGGACGCTGTCCCCGGGCCCCTGCCAGGACCGGTGCCCGGCCC
>CAZSVK010000543.1:1402-3382 GCA_964610245.1 uncultured bacterium | reverse complement strand
GGCTGTGGCCTTCGCCGGTAGGAAGACGAGGGAGACGCAGGCGGCGTCGGCAGAGCGGGAGATGTTGCCCAGGTTCTGCGGATCCTGGACGCGGTCGATGAGCAGCACCGTGTGCGGCTGGTTGGGCCGGTCTTCGAGAAGACCTTTCAGACTGCCGTTGGCCAGGGGCGCCGCCTCGGCCACGACCCCTTGATGGTGCGGGGACTGGCACCGCCGGAAGAGCGCCCCGCGATCGCAGTTCTCGATCGGGACCTTCGTATGACTGGCAATGCCGGCCAGGCGCCGGAGCGCCGGGTTCTTGTTGTCCTTCTCCAGATAGAGGGTGAGCACGCGGCCGTGGACCGACAGCGCCTCGGAGACGGGATGGATGCCGTAGAGGATGCGATTCTCGAGCTTGTTCAATCGGTGCCTACAGTCGTAAACCTGGCGTTCAGGGCAACTTGAAACTGGTGCCGCCGGCGGTGTCCTTGAGTTCCACGCCGAGTTCGGAGAGCTTCTGGCGAATTCCGTCGGCGAGGGCGAAGTTCTTGGACTTCCGGGCCTCGAGGCGCAGGTCGACCAGCAGCTGGACCAGCTTGCCGGTCAACTCGGAGGCCCCCTGCGTCTCGGCGCGCCGGCGAGGCTGGCCGGTGCGGAACCCCAGCACGCCCAGCAGCTCGGCAAGAGCGGCTCGGGCCCGGGCGGCTGGCGCGGTCGCCCTCTCGGCGAGCCCCTTCGTCTCGACCTCCTGGAGCGCGGAGTTGAGATCGCCCGCCAGCTCGAAGAGCGCGCCGAGGGCGCCGGCGGTATTGAAATCCTCGGACATGCAAGCGTGGAACTTGGCGGTGGCGCGAGCGACGGCGGCGGACATCGTCTCGCCGGGGTCGGCCCCCGCCGGGCAGGTCCCGGAGGCCGCGGGACCGGCCGCAAGCGCGCGATCGAGCCGTTCGAAGACGTTGTCGAAGTGGGCGTGGGCGCGCTGGGCCTTGTCGAGGGCCCCTTCCTCGTAGTTCTGCGGGCTGCGGTAGTGCGAGCCCAGGATGTAGTGACGCAAGGCGTCAGCCGGGTGCTTCTCGAACAGCAACTTCAGTCCGAGCACGTTGCCGATCGACTTCGACATCTTCAAGCCGCCGAGGTTGAGGATGCCGTTGTGCATCCAGTGCGTCGCGAAGGGCTTGCCGGTGGCCGCCTCGGCCTGGGCGATCTCGTTCTCGTGATGCGGGAAGACGAGATCGAGGCCGCCGCCGTGGATGTCGAAGGTGTCGCCCAGATAACGGGTCGACATCGCGGAGCACTCGATGTGCCAGCCGGGCCGGCCAGGGCCCCAAGGGCTGTCCCAGTTCGGCTCGCCGGGCTTGGAGGACTTCCACAGCGCAAAGTCGGCGGGATGGCGCAGGCGGGTGTCGGCCTCGACTCGCGCGCCGGCCAGCAACTCCTCGACCTTGCGGCCCGAGAGCTTGCCGTAGCCGGCGAACTTCGAGACGTCGTAGTAAACGTCACCGTCGACCGGGTAGGCGGTGCCGCTCTCCACGAGGCGCTGGATGAGCGCGAGCATCTCGGGGATGTGCGCCGTGGCGCGCGGATACATGGTCGCGCGCTTCACGTTGAGACGGTCCATGTCCTCGAGATAGCTCGCGATGTAGCGCTCCGCGACCTCGAGCCAGCCGGAATTCTCGGCCTCGGCCCGACGGATGATCTTGTCGTCGACGTCGGTGAAATTGCAGATGTAGTCGACCAGGTAGCCCCGGTACTCCAGGTAGCGCCGGATGGCGTCGAAGCAGACCGCCGACATCGCGTGACCCAGGTGGCAGTGATCGTAGACGGTCACACCGCAGACGTACATCGAGACGCGGCCCGGCGTGGCGGTGGTCAGCGGCTCGATCCGGCCTGAGAGGGAGTTGGTGAGGCGAATGGGAGGCAGGGGCATGGGAGGCTCGAGACTCGAGGCCTGGGGCTCGAGGTCAGGTGCGCGCCGGGTCACGGTGGCGAGCTGGGCAACAG
>CAZSVK010000543.1:0-1392 GCA_964610245.1 uncultured bacterium | reverse complement strand
AGGCCCGGTTTCGAGGCACGTTCAGGGTATCGCAGCGACGGCGTCGATGGAAGGACGGTTCCCACGAGCATTGGACGGCCCGGCGCCGCAAGAGGCGCTCACGGGCACCCGGATTCGAGGCCGCGCAACCGCGCGGTTCCGGCCGCGGAACGCAGCACCAGATTGCCGGCGCGGCCTCCGAGCGCAATGACCGGACCGAGCAACGGCCCCCGCGTCTGGGGCCCTGACCCCGACCCCTTGCCCCCGACCCCTGTCTCTCAGGCCTCCGAACCGATGTAGCGCTCGGCGTCGGCGGCGGTGATGAGCAGCTTGCGCCGCTTGCCGCTCTCGGGCCCGCTGATGATGCCGCGGGCCTCCATCGCCTCGATGATCCGGGCGGCGCGGTTGTAGCCGATCTTCAGGTGGCGCTGCAGCATCGAGGTCGAGGCTTCCTGGTTCTCCAGCGCGATGCGCACGCAGTCGCCGAACTTGTCGTCGGCCAGGCCGTCGCCGACCAGGTCGTTGTCGGGCTCCATGACCTCTTCGACGATGTTGCTGTAGTCGGGGTCGCCGCAGGTCTTGAGATGGGCCACGAGGTTGCGCACCTCGTCCTCGCTGATGTAGGCGCCCTGGAGGCGGATCGGCTTGGCCTGGCCGATCGGCGAGTAGAGCATGTCGCCGCTGCCGAGAAGCTTCTCGGCGCCCGCGCCGTCCAGGATGACTTTGGAATCGACCTGGCTGGAGACGCTGAAGGCGATGCGGGAGGGGAGGTTGGCCTTGAGCACGCCGGTGATGATGTTGGTCGAGGGCCGCTGCGTGGCCAGCACCAGGTGGATGCCGATGGCCCGGGCCATCTGCGCCAGCCGCGTGATGGCGTCTTCGATCTCCTTGCGGGCCAGCATCATCAGATCGGCCAGCTCGTCGATGACGAGCACGATGTAGGGCATCGGTCGATCGGGCACGGGAGTAACGTCATCGAGAGGTTTCAGGTCGCCCACCTGCAGCCGCCGATTGAAGCTGCGGATGTCGCGGGCGGCGAACTTGGAGAGATAGCGGTAGCGCCGCTCCATCTCGAGGACAGCCCAACGGAGCGCCGCGGTGGCGTCC
Organism: uncultured bacterium; assembly: GCA_964610245.1. Lineage (GTDB taxonomy): Bacteria > Muiribacteriota > UBA6191 > JACPRK01 > JACPRK01 > CAZSVK01. The sequence continues at coordinate 306 of CAZSVK010000543.1, read as the reverse complement.
TGCGGGTCGGTGATGACCTCGGTGATGAGGTTGGGAATGCCGTCGTAGAGCGCCAGCTCGACCACCTTGGGATCGATGAGGATGAGCTTCACCTCGTCGGGCGTGGAGCGGTACAGCAGGCTCGAGATGATGGTGTTGATGCAAACCGACTTGCCCGAGCCTGTCGCCCCGGCCACGAGCAGGTGGGGCATGCGGGCCAGATCGGCGACGATCGGCTTGCCGGTGATCTCCTTGCCGATGGCGCAGGTGAGCGGCGCCTCGTTCTTGCGGAAGACGTCGTGGGTGATGATCTCCTTGAACGTCACC
>CAZSVK010000542.1:2174-3400 GCA_964610245.1 uncultured bacterium | reverse complement strand
AGGGTGATGCCGGCGATCGACGCCACGAACGCGGTGTACATCCCGGAGAGCAGCGGCTGGACCGTCCCGAGGAAGTCGCTTCCGGGCCCCATCAACTCGGCCGCGCCGCCGCCGCCGCCAAAGCCGACGCCCTTCAGGCCGAGCACGAGCCCGACCACCGTGCCCAGCAGGCCGGTGCCGGTGAAGAAGCCGGGGATGGAGGGCGAGAACCACGTGGCGAACCGCTCGGGCATCAGGCTGTCGACGGTGACGACGTCGGCAACGTCGACGGTGCTGACCTGGACGCCGTGGGCGAGCGCCATGTGGCGGCTCCACTGGCTCTTGAAGAGGTTGAACGACTGTTCGAGATGGGGGTCGGCGCAGGCCTGGATCTGCTCGGAGGCCCGCACCCGGCGGTGGTCGATGCCGATGGTCTCCTCGGCCCAGAACGGTAGGGAGGCGATGCGCTCGACCGCCCAGGCGGTGTGGCGCAAGGGGAGCAGGTAGGCGACCGCCCAGAGGCAGAAGCATCCACCCAGCCCCAGGCAGAACATCCACGGGATCATCCCGTGCCAGAACTGCAGGTCCTGGAGGACCGAGAGATCGAAGAGTGACATGAGCGAGTCGGGAGTCGGGAGTCCGGAGCCGGTAGACGAGAGTCTACAGCCGAGAGTGGAAGCGTTACCGACGACTTGTCAACAGGTGATTGCTCCCGACTCCCGACTCCCGACTCTAGAACGCCTCGTGCGCGGGCTTCCAGAGCTTGTCGAAGCGCAGGCCCACGCCCAGGAACAGGTTCGAGCCTGTCTCCTCGACGACCTTTCCGCGATAGAGGAACAGGTTACCCATGAACGTCACCGAGAAGCCGTCGGTGATCGGAACCACGATCTGATTGTTGCTGTAGGCCTCGTACTGCAGGTCGTCGCGGCCATAGCGGCTCGTGTCGAAGTAGTATCGCACGTCGGCGTCCGATTCGAAGCGCACGCCCCAGAACGGCTTGCGGAAGCGGTAGTACAGGCTCACGCCGTCGGTGCTGTACTCGTCGTGCAGGTCGTACTCCCGGAAGGCGGCGAGCCGCAGCTCGTCGAGCTGGCCCGGGCCCGAGCCCGCCGCGCCGAGCGAGGTCCGCACGACGTTCTGCTTGGGATTGCCGCGCGTGGCGGTGAACTCGGAGTCGTTGGCCAGCTCGGCGTTGTAGCGATCGCGCAGGCGCTCTGCGGAGTGGTGGAGGCGACGCGCGGCGTAGC
>CAZSVK010000542.1:0-2164 GCA_964610245.1 uncultured bacterium | reverse complement strand
GCCGATACCCAGCACGAAAATAACCTGGCGCTTCTCGCCGGGTGCCAGATGGAGGGCCGTGTGCAATGATGTACAGGCATTGTCGCCGATGATAAGCGAGTTAGAGCAGCGGCCGGCCTCGACCGCCAGCGGGTTGGCCGGTGTGCGGTAAGGGCCGAGGAAAGCGTCGCGGTCGGTGTAGAACGATGCGATCTCCCCACCCGTCATCCCTAAGAAGTTCCCGCTGTATCCTCCGGTCCAGTGGCGCCGGAGTAGCATGCCATCGTGGTAGCTCATGCGGACGATGTACTGGCTGTATTGCAGGTTTTCCAGATCTTGCCGATACATCCAATCGTTGGCCAGCTCGGCGTAGGGGTGGAACGTCAGCGAGAAGAGCTGACCGCCCAGCGTCCGGGAGCGGTCGACGTAGCGGCTGTAGAGCAACAGCTCGTCGACGGGGTTGTAGACCGGCATGTTGCGGAACTTGAACCCCTGGTAGCCGAAGCGGGCGCCGGTGTCCCAGGCGCGGTCGTGGGTCTCGTCCTGCACCAGCACCTCGCCGCCGCCCATCACGGTGCGGACGTCGGGGGTGGCGATGCGCGGGTTGCGAACCTGGGTGAAGTTCTCGTTGTGGCGGGCGTCGTAGTCCGAGACGGTCACGTTGATGCCCCGGAAGTCCACGGTGCGCTGCCGGGGGTAGGGCGACAGCTAGAAGGGTTCCGCGCCGTCGGTCTTGGGGTGGGCCTTGCCCCAGCGCTCGAGTTGCTCGCGGAACATCGAGCCGAGCGAAACCTGTTCGCCGCCCGTCGCGGGCTGCAGCCTGCCGCCGGCCCGCCGGAACCGCTGCTGGGTCTCCTGCGCCGCGGCGAAGCCCCGGCTCTTCGGGCTCTGATCGACCAGGTAGTTGGTGGCGGCGACCAGATAATGCTGCTCGGGTTTCAGCGGGCGGCCGTTGATGCTCACCTGGCCGTTCTCCTGGGTGAGTCCGCTGAAGAGGAGCTTCCCGTCCTTGCCGTCCTCGACCACCTGGAGCAGGTTCTTGCCGAGGAGGCGCAGCTTCACGACGTGGTTGGGCGCCCAGAAGATGTTGTCGAGGTAGAGGGCCGTGACCGCGTCGTCGCGGGTGCAGAGGCCGGCGTGAAAGTCGGCCTTGAACAGCGCTCCCTCGTTCATCACGCCGACCTCGGCCGAGACCGACTCGCGCAACGCCGAGACCACCCAGCGGCTGAAGCGCGCGCCGTCGAGGCCCTCGGGGAAACGCTGCTTCAGCTGGGCCAGGATCTTCGCGCCTCCGTCGGCCTCGAGCTTCTTCAACTGGGCCTGCACGCGGGGCCAGAGCCCCGGGTCGGCCGGCGCATCCTTGGGGAGCGGGATGATGGAGGGCTCGAGGGCGCTCACCTTCCACCGGCCGCCTTCGCGGCGGGCGCGGATGGTGACCTTGGCCAGCTCGAAGCCGTCCCTGGGGCCGCTGAGATACATCGTGCGGCTGCCGTCGGGCCGGGTCCGGAGGACCACCTCGCTCGCGGGACGCCCCTCGAAGAAGGTGTACCAGTCCCGGGCGTGTCGAGAGCCGCCGAGCACCAGATCGAGGCCGGTGACCTCGCGGGCCAGGCGCTCGGCGTCGTCCTCGGCGAGGTCGGCGACGGCGACGGCGACATCGACCTCGGAGCGGTGCTTGGCCAGGATCTCGCGGGCGGTGGCGACGGGGTCGGAAATGCCGAGGCCGTCGAAGCAGCCGACGACGGTGAGTTTCGGCGCCTGGGGCTCCATCAGGCCGAGGAAGCCGATCTTGAGGCCGCCGACCTCGCGCACGAGCCAGGGTTGAGGCGGCTCGGACGGGGCCTGGAGGTTGCTGCCGAGGACACTGGTCGAGCGCATCGTCTTTCGCAGCTCCGACAGGCGTTTCCAGCCGAAGTCCAGGTCGTGGAAGCCCAGGTTCCAGATGACGTTCTCGACGCTGTCGAGCGCGCCGGCATAGAACTCGCCGCGGTCATAACGCGAGAAGTAGAACGGCGAGAGGGCGTTGCCGGTGTGGATGAAGAGCGCGCCGGGGTGGGCCTGGCGCTCGCGGGCGGCAACGAGTTTGTGGCGGGAGACGCCGCCGGGCCAGTCCGGATAGCCGAGGCATCCGTAGGTGTCGGAGATGTAGAGGAGTACGGCCTCTGCCTCGAGAGGCGACCCCGGG
>CAZSVK010000541.1:0-3416 GCA_964610245.1 uncultured bacterium | reverse complement strand
GGATGCCGACGTCCCGGCCGGCCTTCTCGCTCAGGTACCACTTGTGGTCGAGCACCGTGCACCAGGCCTCTTCGGCCTCTGCCTCGGTGAGCGTCACTCCGGCCAGCTTGGCCACGAGTTTCACGTAGAACTGCTCGCACTCGCCCTCGGGAATCGGACGCACGACGAAACTGCGGTAGGCATCCACCGCGGCCTCGAGCCCGTGGCGAAACGTGTCGACCACCGCCAGACCCTGTCGCTTCAGGCCGCTCAGATCGAGCGTCTGTGCGCCCTCATACGGGTGCATGGCGAAGGTGCCGCACTTCTGGCAAGTGATCCAGATCTTGCCGGGCTCCTTGGCTCTCTCGAAGTAGGAGACTCCTGGATAGTTTTCGGCGCCGCACTTTGAGCAAATGAACATCTCGCACCCTGGACGCGATGGTCCCGAAGCCGCTCCAGTATAGGCACCCGATCCGTGACTGTCCAGCGCGAATTGCGGCCGGGGGTGCACACAAAGATAAATGTGGATCTGCCTGGCCCCGCGTCGGATCATCTTCCTGGATGAGCACCGAGACAACTGCGACGGCCCACGAGAGCGTGTTCCACGGCGAGCCTCCCTTCTGGCGGATGGAAGACGGCCTGCTCTCGCCCGAGACGGTCGGCCGGATCCTGGCGGCGGCGCTCGAGCGCGGGGCCGACTTCGCCGACCTCTTCGCCGAGGATTCGGTGAGTACTGCCCTCACTCTGCAGGACCGGAAGATCCGCGACATCCAGTACAGCGTCGTCAGAGGCGTGGGCGTCCGCGTCATCTCGGGGAAGATGGTCGGCTATGCCCACACGGGCGAGGTCTCCGAGCGCTCGCTGCTCGAGGCCGCGCGCACGGCCGGCCGCATTGCCGCGCACGAGGTCAGGCCGATCGAAGTCGGCCTCCAGCCTGGCCGATCGCACCTGATCTCGCCGGTCCGGCAGTACCCGGACCAGGCGGCCAGCGCCGCCAAGGTGGCGATCCTCCGGCAGACCAACGAGGGCGCCCGGGCCCACGACCCGCGCATCCGCGAGGCCTCGGTGTTCTATCGTGACGCGGTCCAGCGTGTGTTGCTGGCCACCTCCGACGGACGGCTCTTCGAGGACGAGCGGGTCCGCACCAGCCTCTCCTGCTCCGTGGTCGCCGTCGAGGGGAGCGAGCGTCAGAGCGGTTCGAGCCGCGTCGGCGGGATGAAAGGGTTCGAGCTGTTCGTCGAACATGACCCGGTCGAGGTCGGGCGCCGCGCGGCCATCCAGGCGCTTCGGATGCTCGAGGCGCGAGAGGCGCCGGTCGGGCTCCTGCCGGTGGTGCTGACGAACGGTTGGGGGGCGGTGCTGCTTCACGAGGCGATCGGTCACGGGATCGAGGCCGACTTCAATCGCAAGGGCACCAGCCGGTTCACGGGGATGCTGGGCAAGAAGGTGGCGAGCGAGATGGTCACCATCGACGACACCGCCCTCATCCCGAACCACTGGGGCAGCCTGGGCGTCGACGACGAGGGCGGCGAGACTCGCGAAACAGGCCTGGTACGCGACGGCGTGCTGGTCAGCTACATGTACGACCGCTACAACGCATCGTTGATGGGGCTGCGCGACGGTGGCAACTCGCGCCGCGAGAACTACCGCTGCACGCCGATGCCCCGGATGACCAACACCGTGATGAAGCCCGGTCCGTGCAAGTTCGAGGACCTCGTGGCGTCGGTCGAGCGGGGCTTCTACGCGGCCGACTTCACAGGCGGCCAGGTCGACATCACCAACGGGCAGTTCGTCTTCAGCGTCAGCGAGGGCTACCTCATCGAGAACGGCCGCATCACCGCGCCGGTCAAGGGCGCCACCCTGGTCGGCGAGGGGGCGGACGTGCTCGGCAAGATCGCGATGGTGGCTGACGACTTCTCCCTCTCCTTCGGAGGATGCGGCAAGAACGGGCAATATGTCCCGGTCGGCCTGGGCCAGCCGCACGTGCTGGTCAGCGCGATGACCGTCGGCGGTACGCGGGGCTGACGTCGCCTCGCGGCGGGCAAAGGACTTCGATGGCAAACCCGGAGCGGACCCCCGAGGACTTGACGGCCCTGGCGCGGAAGACGATCGAACTCGCGCTGGCCGCGGGCGCCGACGAGGCCGAGGCCTATCTGACCGTCGAGAACTACCTGTCGCTGACCGCGCGCAAGCAGGAGGTCGAGAAGCTCGAACAGGCGGTCGTCACCGGCCTCGGGCTCAAGGTCTTCAAGGACCGGCATAAAGCCTACGTTACCGGATCGGTGCTCTCCGAGGAGGCGATCCGCGAGATGGCGCGGCGGGCGCTCGACTATGCCGTCGAGACCTCCGTCGAGGAGGCCAACCGGCTGCCGGACGAAGCCCGCGGCGAGTCCGAGCTGTCGCTCTTCGACGATGAACTGTCCCGGCGCGGGCTGGAGGAGAAGCTGGGATTGCTGCGGCGGATGGAAGGGGCCGCCTACGCGGCCGACCCTCGCATCGACAACACGCAGGAGGCCAGCTACTGGGACGGCACCTTCGAGAAGGTGCACGCCAACTCGCGAGGGCTTCTGGCGCGCGAGCGCAAGACGCACTGCGGCGTGTCGCTGGGTGTCATCGCGAGCGCGGGCGACGAGCGGCAGGTCGGGGGGCAGTACCAGACCGTGCGCCGGTTCGCCGCGATCGAACCCGAAGCGGTCGGGCGCGAGGCCGCGGCCGTCGCCGCGCGCAAGCTGGGAGCCCGCCCGGTGAAGAGCTGCCGGGCCCCGGTGGTGCTGGACAACCGGGTCGGGCTGCGCTTCCTGGGCTACATCATCGGGGCGGTCAACGGCGAGCGGGTGGCGCTGAACGAGACCTTCCTGGCGGGCAAGCTCGGCGCCGCCATCGCGCCGGCGCACGTGCACCTGATCGACGAGGCCGACCGGCCCGCGGGCTACGCCAACAGCGTGGTCGACGGCGAGGGGGTGCCGACGAGCAACCGGCGCATCGTCGACGGCGGCGTGCTCACGACCTACCTGCACAGTTTCTACAGCGCGCTGAAGACGGGCGCTCACCCGACCGGCAGCGTGCAGCGCGGTTCCTACGAACGTGAGGGTTCGATCGGCGCTCACAACCTTCACCTGGCGCCGGGCACCGCCACGCGCGACGAGGTGATCGCGTCGGTGCCGGCCGGCCTGCTCGTGACCGACCTGATGGGGATGGGGCTCAACCTGGTCAGCGGCAATTACTCGATCGGCGCCAGCGGCGTCTGGATCGAGAACGGCCAGCTCACCCATCCGGTCGAGCGGGTCACGATCGCCTCGAACATCCGCGACATGCTGATGGGCATCGAGGAGATCGGGAGCGACCTGCGCTTCTGGGCGGGCACCGGCTGTCCCACGTTCAAGCTGCGCGAAATGGCGATCTCGGGACGTTGAAGGCAGGTGTCAGGGGTTAGGGGT
>CAZSVK010000540.1:0-3417 GCA_964610245.1 uncultured bacterium | reverse complement strand
CTGGTGCCTCGCACCCCTGCGGCTCGCGGTGGGGCCGGCGCTGGCGTCGTTCCACGTCGCCGGCTGGGCCCTGGTCCTCTGGAAACGACCGGGGTTCGCGGTGGGCGCGGCCCTCTCGATCCTGCTCCCGCTGGCCGTCCTGCCCGTGTTCCCGCACCAGGAGCCCAGGTACTTGCTGGCGTTACTCCCGGCGCTGGCCGCCGGCGCGGCGACGGGCCTGGGAGCGGTGCGGTGGACCGCCGGGCGCCGCGCGGCGTTGCTGGGCCTGGCCGCCGCCGCGGCCTTCCAGTCGTTCCAGTTCACCTGGGGCCACTTCGGGGACCCGTGTCTGCCGGCGCAATGCGGACCGCTGACGGCGACCGACTCTCGGCTGAGGATGTACGCTCTCGATCTCGGCCTCACCGAACAGCTCCAGCTCCGGCGCCTGCGCTGGAGCGTCGAACTCTTCACCGACCCGCGGCCCGGCACCTTCGCGGTGCACCCCCTGGAGGCGCTCGGCGCGGCCAAGTCGGAGACGATCGCCTTCGCGGACCGCGTGTCGCCGACGCCCGGCGTGCGGGCCGATCTCCTCGGCTACAACTGGTCGGAGTACCGCCGGTTCCTCGAAGACCTCGACGCCGGCCTTCCCGACCTGCTGCTGCTCTCCGGCGCCACGCTCGAGGCGGATCCGGAGCAGGGCCGGTACTGGGCCCGGAACGCCTGGGGCTATGTCGCCCAGGCAGGCCGGGTCCTGGCCGCCGGCGAGGCCGGGGTGCCGGAAGATCCGTTCGTGCTCGACCGCATCGACCGGGCCTACGGCATCCTGGAGACCATCCGCACCCCCTGCGGCCCCGTCTACCTGCTGGTGCGGCGCGAACTCTGGGCCCGCTCGGGCCACGCGGGCGAGCTGCCGGAGTTGCCGAGACCCGCCCGGCAGCTCCGCTGAAGCTCGGGCCGGCCGCTCACCGCCCGTCACCGGGCCGAGGGGCGGCCCCGAGCAGCCCCGCGGCACAGAGCTGGCGAGCCAGTTCTCGGGCGAGCGCCCGGTGGCCGTCGACTGTCAGGTGCACGCCATCGAAGAAGAGCTTCTCAGCCGGTATCGAAGGGTCGCAGAAGGCCTTCCGCGCCTCGAGCCAGGTCACTCCCCGGGTTTGCGCCAGGTTCCTCGCGAGCGGCACCCAGCCGCCGGCCCAGTTCGCGGCCCCCGCCGAGCCGCAGGGTTTCGCGAGGTCTTCGGCGTAAACGTCAGAGGTAAGCGCCAACCGGAAGCCCTGACGCTTCGAGAGGGCGATGAGAGACTCCAGGTTCTCGAGGTACTCGGCCCGGGTCACGCGAGGCAGCGTCAGCCCGCCGAAACCGAAGGGCTGGCCGTAGCGCAGGCCCGCCACGTCGGCCACTTGCCCCGTGATGGCCGCCCGGGCCAGCGTCAGATAGAGACCGCTTCGGCGGGCCATGCTCCTCAGGGTCAGCAGCGCCGGCGTGGCGGCCAGCTTGCGCTCCTGCTCGAGCAGCCGCCTGTCCAGCCCGGGGCCGGCGCAGTCGTCGGCCTGGTCGTTGGTGCCGAAGCAGACGATCACCAGATCCGGCAGCAGCCCTACCAGCCTCTGCCGGAACAGCTCCAGGCCTAACTCCGAAGTGAAGCCGGGGACCCCGGCGTTGATGCACTCCACGGGGCGTCCGCCCGCGCACTCCGACAGTAACGGCGCCATCAGGGAGGGGTAGTCCTCGACCGAGTCGGCCGGCATCCCCAGCCCGTAGGTGGCCGAGGCCCCCAGGACCACGACCCGGAAGACCTCGGGGCGGCGAGGGCCGGGCGTCCGCCCGCGGAAGGGCCGGACGTGCTGCAGGTCGACCGGGTCGTCGACGCTCTCCGGCTGCATCCAGACGTAGTACGGATAGTAGCCCCCCACGAGCATCACCGGTCCCACGTACCGCTTGGTGTAGACCTCTCCGGCCACAGTCAGCGCCAGCAAGGGGCCCAGCAGCAGCACTCCCACCGGCCGCAGACCGTCCTGATGCACCAGGAGCAAGAGCCCCTGCAGAACCGCGCCCAGGGTCAACCCGGCCAGCAACGCCAGGCCAGGACCATCCGCCTCGGGCGGCCAGCCGTGGCTGGACAGCCAGCCGGCAGCCATCGGAAGCGCCGCGATCGCGCTCCAGAAGACCAAACCTCGGGCCCGCCCACGCCCTCCCCAGGCCAGCACCAGCGGGAAGCTCGCCGCGGCCGCCGCCCCCGCGGCCAGCGCCACCTCCAGCAGCTCGGGCACCCGGTGCGAGAGGGCCCAGACGTGCCACAGTCCCCAGGCCGGCGCCGCCGTCCAGAGCGCCAGCACGGCAAGTTGCAGCTTGTCCGAGGTCCCGGCGGTCACGGGACGTCCAAACAGTGCGTTGCGGTGGAGCACGGCCAGCCCCGCCAGCCCCGCCAGGACGACCACGGTGAAACTCGTGACCCATCGGGCCAGCATGCCGGCCTCTCCGGCGCCCGTCGTGGACGAAGCGACGGCGACTCCCGCGGCCAGCACGCAGGCCAGCCGTAGCGCCCCAGCCGGCGCTGCTCTCGGCGGCCCCGCACGGCCTTCGCGGCGTGCCGTCCGGGCGGCGGCCAGCCGTCCCAGGGCCAGCAATCCCAGCCACCCGACGAGCAGCGCCCCGAAAAGCCCGGCGGCCGCGAGCACGTGGCTGCCTGCCGACAAGCTCTCCGGCTCGAACAGGAACTCGCGGGTGCTCCATACGCCGGGAGCGAGCGGGCTCTGCGAATCGACGCGAAGGCACTCGAGCGCGTGATCGCAGACGACCGACGAGAGGTCGAGCGCATCGAGCCGCCAGTTCTCGGGGGTCGCGGCCTCCCACGAGGCCCCGCCACTGAAGACGCGAAGCCGCCTCCCGGACCAGTCGGCCGAGACCGTTCGATCGCCGGTGCTGGCAGGCGACGGTGGCGCCGGCACCGTGCGAGGCGATCCCAGCTCCAGACCCGGCGGCACCTGGACGTCGAAGGAACCGGGACTGTCGGTGAGGACTCTGACGCGGATGGCGGGCCGGCCAAGCGCCAGTTCGAGCACACCCCCCGGGTGGTCGCCGGAAGAGACGGCGCGGAGCGTGAGCCGGGCGGCGCTCGCGACGCTCAGGACTTCGGGCGTCAGCGAGACATGCCAGAAGGCAGGAACGATGGCCGCGCCCGGCCGCGGCCTGGCCAGGAGAGGCGGCCTGGCGCCAGGAACGGGGAAAGCGGTGGGAACCGGTCCTGACCAGCTGTCGGCCGAGAAGCCGGCCGGCCAGTCGAGTCGCGCCTGGATGGCGACGTTGCCGCCTTCGAACGCGGCCAGGGCCAGCAACACCAAGCTCGCGCACCAGGCGAGAGGGGCTGTGAAGAAATCGAAAGACCGGTCGGGAGCTCCGCCCCCGAACCCCCGGCAGGGGTGAAGTTCACCCCTGCACCCC
>CAZSVK010000539.1:376-3459 GCA_964610245.1 uncultured bacterium | reverse complement strand
CCAGCGGCTGACCCGCCAGCCCCACCAGCCTCAGTAGGAACCGCCGCCCCTCGTCCACGCCTGACGGGCGAGCGGCCGGGCTGGCTCACGAGCGGCCGGGAGGCGATTGTCTGCTGTCCAGAACGTCGCGGACCTTGCGCGTCAGGGAATCGGCCGTGAAGGGTTTTCCGAGGAAGGAGGCAGCCGGGCCGCTCGGGACCGCGCCGGCGCCCGTGGTGTCGGCGTATCCCGACGTGAAGAGAACCGAGAGCCCCGGCCTCTTCGCCAGCAGGCGGTTCGCCACCACCGCTCCGCTCATCTGAGGCATCACCGTATCGGTGAACAGGAGGTCGATGGGGGCCTGGTGAGTCTCACTCACCTGCAGGGCCTCCGGACCGTTCGCCGCGGTCAGCACGGCATAGCCGGCGGCGCTGAGGATCCGGCTGGCGAGGTCGCGCACCGTCTCATCGTCTTCGACGACCAGGATGGTCTCGCTACCGGAGGCGCGCGCCGCGGCCGCCGGGCGCTCCGACGTGGGCAGCGTCGCCGCGGGAACCCGCGGGAACCAGAGCTTGAAGGTGGTCCCGGCGCCGGGCGTGCTCTGCACCTCCAGGGCGCCACCGCTCTGTGCCACGATGCCGTGGACCGTGGCGAGCCCCAGCCCCGTTCCCTTCCCCTTCTCCTTGGTGGTGAAGAACGGCTCGAAGATCCGCTCCAGCGTCTGCGGGGACATCCCGCAGCCCGAATCGCTGACCGCGAGAAGCACCTGCGGACCAGGCTTCGCCCGGCCGTCGCCCGAGGCGCGAGCCGTCTCGAGGTCGACGTTGCGGGTTTCGATGGTGAGTCTTCCCCCCTCGGGCATCGCGTCGCGAGCGTTGACCACGAGGTTCATGACCACCTGCTCGATCTGGCCCGGATCCGCCATCGTCAGGCCGAGGTCGGCCGCCAGCACCAGCGATAGCTCCACATCCTCGCCGATGATCCGCCGGAGCATCTTCTCGAGATCCGCGATGACCTGATTGAGTGCGAGCAGCCTGGGCTGCAGCCTCTGCCTGCGGCCAAAGGCCAGCAACTGCCGGGTGAGTCCCGCGGCCCTGTCCCCGGCCATCTGGATCTCCAGCAAAGCGTCGCGCAGCGGCTCGCCCTCGCCGACTTCGTCCAGCGCAAAGCCGGTGTTGCCGAGGATCACCGTGAGCAAGTTGTTGAAGTCGTGGGCAATCCCTCCCGCGAGGTTCCCGATGGCTTCCATCTTCTGAGCGCTTCTGAGCTGGGTCTCGAGCCGCGCCTGGGCCTCTTCGGCGGCAGCCTTCTGGACGACCAGCCCGATGGTGCTGCTCAGGCCTTCGAGTCTGGAGTCGTCGTCCGGAGAGATGGCATGCTTCGAGAAGAGCGCGAGAACGCCCAGCGCGGGTCCATCCGGCATGCGGAGCTGGTAGCCCGCGAAGCCGGTGAGCCCGAGACGGCGCGCCCAGTCGTGGTCGTGGACCTGAGGGTCGACCGTCGCCTCATTGGTCAAGAAGCTGCGGCAGCCCTCCGAGGCGATGCCGCCGATCTTGTAGCAGCCGATGGGAACCCGACTGTGCATCAGCCCATCGGTGTGGGTGTAGCGGCCCGAGCTTGCCACCAGGTGCAGACATCGATCGCGGTGGCGGCAGAGGTTGGGATTGTCCGCGCCGGAGGCATGGACGCAACCCGTTTCGCACCGATCGCCGGGGCGGATGAGCCAGATGCGGCAGAAGTCGGCGTCGAACAGCCTGACGATGGCCGCGGTGATGCTTGTGAGCTTCTCGGCCAGGGGGGCCGAAGCGAGCAGAGAGTGCTGCAGCAGATTGAGCGACTCGCGACGCATGCGGGCGGCGGCGCGCTCGCCTTCCGAGTGCTTGCGCTCGGTGATGTCCCGCTGCACGCAGAGCGAATGGAGCAGGTCGCCGCGCTCGTCTCGAACCCCGTTGATCGAGAGAAGGACGGTCCGTCTCTCGCCGCCCTTCGCCAGAACGGTCAGCTCCTCGTTGACCACCGAGCCGGCGCGCCCGTAGGTCTCGAAGGCCTGTCTGACGAGCGGCTCCGACTCCGGCGCGAAGATGGCGGCGAGCGGCTGTCCGACCAGTTCATCCGGTTGCCACTCGAGCGTCTCGAGCGCCGCGCGATTCGCGTCCATGACGCGCCCGGCCGGTGACAAGATGAAGCAGTAGTCCGGAGCGTTCTCGAAGAAGGCGCGGAACCGACTCTCGCTGCGTTCGAGGGCCTGGCTCGCCATCCAGTTCTTCAGGGCGACCGAAGCGATCTCGGCAAAGGCCCTCCCGAGCCTGGCGTCGTCCTCGGTGAATCCGCCTGGCTTGTTGGCCAGGGCCAGCCATCCCACGACCTCGGCCGCGGCCCGGACCGGCGCGAAGAGGACGCTCTCGAGTGGAACGGGCCCGCTCGGAATAGGCACCTGCCACTCGCTGGGGGCGTAATCGTTGTCGCAGAGCACTCCACCGCCGCCGTTGGCCCCTTCGTCCGGGCCCGGGACGGGCGTCGGACGGTCGCGAGCCACGGGATAGGTGACCCCGACCTGCTCGAGGGCGAGCCCTACTTCAATCGGCTGGCCTTGGGAATGCAGGGCGAAGTAACCGACCTTGGCTCCAACCAGTTCGCGGCAGAGTTCGAAGATCTGCCCGGCCGCGAGTTCGAACCGAGGCTCGGTCAGAACAGTTCGCGTTGCGCGGAGCAGCGCGTCCCGCTCCCGGGCCGTCTTCTGGGCGTCGTCTCGTTGCAGGCCCAGTTCGTCCAGGGCCCTGGACAGGTCCTGGGTCCTGAGCTTGACGAGAGCTTCCTGCCGATGCTCGTTCTCGAGCAGTTCTCGTCGCTGCCGATCGAGTTCGAGGAACACCTGGACCTTGGCCCTCAGGAAGGACCCATTGCACGGCTTGACGATGTAGTCGACCGCTCCGGCACCGTATCCTCTGGACCTTGCCGCCTCGGAGTCATCGGAGGCGGTGATGAAGATGATGGGCAGATGCCGGGTCCGAGGATTCGCCCGGAGGCGCTCGGCCAGTTCGTGACCGTCCATCTCCGGCCTCATGACGTCGACGAGGGCCCGCGCAAAATCGCGCTCGAACGTG
>CAZSVK010000539.1:0-327 GCA_964610245.1 uncultured bacterium | reverse complement strand
CAGCGCCGCTTCCAACCACGACAGGTTCTGAGCGCTGTCGTCGACGAGCAGAATGGACTGGCCGGGAGAGGTCATTGGCCCTCCCTGATGCGCCTGGTCGTCGACCCGCAGCTGGCCCTGGCCGATACGCGGGATTTCAGCGCATCGGCCCCTCTGCTGTCACCGAGTTTCGTGGCCCACATGCTTCCCCCATCCGTGACCCCAAAGGCCGCCAGGTCAAGACATCTGTAGGATAGTCGACGGGCGACTCCCTGTCAACCGCCGCCGCGAGAGAGGGGGAGCCCCACCCTCTAGCAGGGCGGCCGGGCAGCCCGCGCCGTGAGCCTT
>CAZSVK010000538.1:0-3462 GCA_964610245.1 uncultured bacterium | reverse complement strand
GCCGGCAGATCGGGTCAAGGTGCTCTCGGCCGTGGCCCGCGCGCTGCTCGAAACGGGCGAGGCCGACCAGGCTTTCCTGCGGGCGAAGCAGGCCCGCTCGCTCAAGCCCGACGCCTCCCAGGCGCGGGAGGTGCTCTGTCGAGCGGCCATGACCTCGAAGAGCCCCTTCCGAGTGGACGAGATGTACCCGGTCTACAAGGAGTTGATCGAGGGCTGGCAGGACTCGCTGGCGCCGCTGGTGCTCTTCGCCCTGGAGACGGGGATGACGCGGCCGGTCATCTCGGCGCGGCTGGTGGGGCAGATCGGGGAGCTGCTGTCGACCTTCCGCCGGGTCGAAGTGGTCGCCGAACTCTTCCTCGAGAAGCTCCACGAGCATGTGGCGCAGAACCCCGGACGGGCCGATATGCTCGCCGCCGAGTGCCGCCTGCGAGAGGCCCAGGGGCGCAAGGCCGACGCTCTGGCCGTGGCCACCCGGGCCCTGGCCGCGAGCCGCGACTGCCCGGCCGTCTATCGATTCCTCTTCGATCAGCACAAGGCGGCCGGAACGCTGCCCGTCCTCGCCCAGACGCTCGCCGGCCTCGGGGGTGGCGAGCAACGCTGCCCGGCCCTGCAGACCGCTCTCCAGGAGGTCGATGACGCGCTCGGCGCCGCCCTGCGGGAGGCGGAACGCAAGAACCTGGCCTCGCTCAGTCCCGTCGAGCTGGGCATGGGCCACCTGGCCGCGGGCCGTCCGGGCGCGGCGATCGCCCCGTTGCAGGAGGCGCTGCGATCGGCCGCCGACGCCCAGAAGCCCGGGCTGCTCCTGCTGCTCGGCCGGGCGTTCCTCGGCGACAAGCAATCCCGGCCGGCGCTCGAGGTGCTCGACCAGCTCGACCTGCGCCAGCTGACGCTCGAACAGCGTTACGCGCTGGCGGCCGATCTCGAGGCGTGCGACGAGCTGCAGCAGGCGCGCAAGTTCTACTCGTCGATCGCGGCGGTCAACCGCTCCTTCCGGGATCTCGAATCATGCCTTGCCCGGGTGGATGCCGCCCTGGCGAGCAACCCCAAGCAGAAGCTCGAGGAGAACCTCGTCTCTTCCCTGCCGCCGCGCTACAAGGCGCCGCGGATGGTCGGCCAGGGCGGGATGGGCGTGGTCTTCCGGGCCACCGACGAGCAGACCGGCAACCAGGTGGCGATCAAGGTCCTGAACCCGATGCTGGCCAGCGAGAGCGAGGCGCGCCGCCGCTTCCTGCGTGAGGCCCGGACGCTCGCGGCGCTCGAGCACCCGGGCATCGTGAAGATCTACGACGTCTCCGAGAAGCCGGTGCCTTTCTACGCGATGGAGTATCTCGAGGGCACCAGCCTTTCGGAGCTGATCGCTCTGGAGGGTCCGCTGGAGCCGGTGAGGGCAATGCGCTTGCTGGAGCGTGCCGTCGAGGCGCTCGGCTATTGCCACGAGCGGGGGCTCATCCATCGCGACATCAAGCCGGCCAACATCTACCTGCACCGCGACGGCCGCGTCATCCTGATCGACTTCGGCCTCGTGCACGCCGCCGAGGGCACCGCCCTCACCCGGACCGGCACGATGATGGGAACGCCGGCCTACATGTCGCCCGAACAGCTCTCGGCATCCGGCGTCACCAGCTCCACCGATCTCTACGCGATGGGCGTCACGCTCTACGAGTGCGTCACCCGGAAGCTGCCGTTCGACGGCGACGACCTGATGGGGCAGATCATGATGCAGCCGCCGACGCCCCCGACGGCCCACAGGCCGGAACTCTCGCCCGCGGTCGAGAAGCTCATCCTGCGGTGCCTCGAGAAGCAGCCGGCGCGGCGCTACAAGGACTGCGCCGACCTCGCGGCCGCGCTGCGCCAGCTCGTCTGAGCGGCCCGGTCAGTACTGGCTGTACGGCTGCCCGAAGTAGTCGTCACCCAGCTGATTGACGAAGACGTCGTGCTTCTGGGTGTCGTGG
This sequence comes from uncultured bacterium, assembly GCA_964610245.1. GTDB lineage: Bacteria > Muiribacteriota > UBA6191 > JACPRK01 > JACPRK01 > CAZSVK01. Next base: position 1,510 of record CAZSVK010000538.1, on the reverse strand, counting down.
AACCAGCCGCCGGCGCCCGTCAGAGAGGTGACCACGGAGCCCGACCCGCTCGTGGGATCGATCGGCCACTCCTGGATGTTGCCGCCGTTGACGATCAGCAGGTCTTGCAGGTTGTCGCCGGGATAGCGCGACTTGGTGGTGTAGAAGGCGGTGTAGGCATCGCGGATGTTCTTGAGCCCCGCCTTGAGCGAGGCCTTCTGGGTGCGGTTGAGCCAGCTCCTGACTGGCCCCAGGCCCACTCCGATCAGCGCCAGAACGACCACCGCGTACAGCGCGAACTGCACGAACTTACCGCCGCCATCCGAATCGTCTTTGGCCTTCGCCATCTCGTTGCCTCCCGGCTCGATCGGCCCGCGCTGGCTGGCGCAGGCCGCCGTCATCCTACTCCCCAGGTGCCCCGAGTGTCAGCCCGCGACTTCGGCCGCCGGCTCCTGGTGGATGGTGATGCGATCGATGCGCGAGTCGGTCTTGCGCCACAGACGCTCGATCTCGTAGGTCCTGGCATTGACCACGGCCACCGGCATGTCGCCCGGGAAGATGCACCGGCACGAGACCGACAGGTTCCGGACCTCGCTCATGATGACCAGGTCGCGCAGCTCGAGCACCGAGGGCACCGAACGGCACGCCTCCGTCAGGCGTTCCTTCAGGACTGACGCCTCCTCGGGGGGCAGCTCGCCGTCCCACTTGAGGCTGCGACGGCCCTCCATGCGGATGAGCACGTCGGTCAGCCGGGGCACCTCGCGGCGGATGCGCTCTTCCAGCTCCGTGGCGGCCGCGTGGGCCTGGCTCAACGGCAGCGTGCCCTCGAGTTCCAGGTGCAGCTCCACGAGCCGAGCTTGACCGCAATGGTGGATCGCGATGTTGTGGATCGACATCCGCAGCTCGGCAGCGGCTGCCCGGATGCGCTCCTGGACCGTCTCTTCGGGGTTGCTGCGAGTCTCGACCTGGACCACCACGTCGGCGTCCGGCACCAGACGACCCACCTCGGTCCTGGCGTGGCCGACCACTTCCTGGGTCCTGGCCAGAGGAACGTTTCGGTCAAACGCCAGCGTTAGCTCGACGAAGGTCAGGTGGCCGGAGGTGCGGACCCGGATGCGGTCGCACGCGAGCACGTCGGCCAGGCCCAGGAGCGCCTTCTCGATCGCCGGCATCAGCGCCTCGGGAGCGCGGTCGACCAGCGCGTCCACCGTGCGCTTGCCGAGGCCGAAGGAGACCCAGAGCACGACGCCCGCCACGAACAGGGCCGCCACCGGGTCGGCCGCCTCGAGCCAGGGCTTCCCGAGCACGCGCCCCGCCTGCGTCGCGATCAGGCCCAGGATCACGACGCCCGACGAGAGGATGTCGGAAGAGAAGTGGATGGCGTCGGCCTCCAGCGCCTGGCTGGAGTACTTCGCGGCCGCCGCATGCAGGGCCCGGGAGCGGTTGATGTCCACGACGATCGAGGTCACCATCACGGCGTACGCCCAGCAGCTGGGTTCCAGGATGTGCGTGGCGGTTGCGGTGAGCCTGG
>CAZSVK010000537.1:0-3485 GCA_964610245.1 uncultured bacterium | reverse complement strand
TTCACCTACGGCGACGACATCTTCATCCTGCACCGGGTCTTCTGGTCCTTCTCCTGGTTCCGTTCCTGGCGGCGACAGTCCTGGCCGACGTGCCCGACACGGTCACAGCGCTGCCCGAAGTGTTCGTCGTTCATGTGACTCCGGGCGATAACGCGTCGCAGCTGTCGGCCATCTCGGCCGTGAGCGCGGCTGTCCGTTATGTCGACGGCGGCGTGAAGCAGGCCCTCGTCGTCAGCGACGAGCTGGAACTGCCGGTCAACCAGCTGCTGCTGGAGGCCTGGAAGAAGCTGTTCGCGGGCAAGGCGTTGACGCGGGTCGTCTACGTCGGCGACGTCTCCGAGGAGACTCGCAAGACCTTCAGCGCCGGTCTCGGGAATCCGCCCGAGGTGGTCCTGGCGGGCGATCCGGTCGCCATCTCCGAAGGTCTGGCCGCGCTGGCCAAGCCGGGCCGCCGGGCCCGTGCCGCCATGGAGCCGCTTCCGATGCCCGAGACGGTGTCGGACGACGACGTGATCCTGGCCGCCAATGCCGCCGCGGCTGCCTCCATCTCCGGCTCGGTGCTGCGCTACTCGCGCGGTGGCGAGGCGATCAACTCGGACGATCTCGCCAAGAAGATCTTCGACGGCGCCAAGACCCACGCCATCTGCATCGTCGAGAACGCGCAGCAGGCTCTGCCGGCCGCCCTGGCCGCGGCCCACTACCGCGGATTCGTCGCCAAGCTCCCCGCTCGCCTGATCGCGAGCGCCTCCCGGATGCACGAGATGATCACGGCCACCAAGGCCGCCCACTCGATCACGAAGCTCGAGGTCCAGCCGCCCCGCGTCCCGGGAATGTTCGAGGCGGCCTCCGCCGACTCGAAGGCCTTCTTCAAGTGGCTGGCCGAGAAGGGGCTCGACAAGGCCGACGCTCTCGAGACCGTCATGCTCTTCGCCAGCCACGGCAAGAAGGGCACCATCCCTCTGACGTTCGACCGCCAGATCATCGGCTCGCCGCTGACCCCCGAGAAGCCGGGCGCTCTGGTTGGGCGTCTCCCGCTCAAGCCGACCGAGAACCTGGCCGTGATCGATCGCTCGACGCTCCAGACCGAGTTCTTCAAGGTTTCGCCTGCGACCGGCGTGGCCCATCTTTCGTTCGTGGCCTACGAGGGAAACCACGACAAGGGCGGCAGCTACGGCCCCTGGAAGGACAACTTCGGCAAGCCGCACTACATCAACGAGATCATCGGCGTCCCCGGCAAGAAGGACACCGGCTCCTACCCCGAGATCAAGAAGGCGGGCTTCAAGATCCAGTTCAACAACGGCTGGGATCCCTCGACTCGCCCGCTCAAGGATCCGCTCGAGAACACCGAGGCGGTCGGGTTCGTCGCCCAGCTCAACAAGGGCGCCACGCTCTTCTACTCGAGCAGCCACGGCGATGACGATTGCTTCTTCCCGTTCGCCAACGACACCGGCATCAACGCCGACTGCAAGTACGGCGAGAGCAAGTGGCCCTGCCTCCGCGGCCGGCTGACCACCATGGGCTCCGAGATGAGTTCCTCCGAGATGGACAGCGCCTTCAAGGACCTGTGGGGCTGCACCTTCGTCTTCAACGCCTGCCTGGTGGCCAACGGCAACTCCGGTCCGGTCCTGCTGCGGCATGGCGCCGGGTCGGCGATCGCCTCCTACATCTCGGTCAGCTTCGACGGAGCTGGCTGGTGGGGCGTCCGGTTCTGCGAGCAGGCCGCCAAGGGAGACACCGTTGCCAAGGCCGTGGCACTGGCCTACGCCGAGTGCTCGGACATCTTCCCTACCGGCGTCCAGGGCGTCGACGCCACGCTGCGGTACGTCACTTTCGGCGACCCGCACGTGAAGCTCGCCCTGCCCGCGGCCCGGTAGTCCCGCTCTCCCGCCTGCCGGCAACGGCGGCGGAAGGTGGGCAACGCCTGACGGAAGCACTCGCCCCCTGGACCCTCGCGGGTCCGGGGGGCGCTTCTCGTTCACCCGTTCAGCCTGTCGCCGGCGGCAGCTCGAACTCGGTCAACAACGGGTAGTGGTCGGAGGCGCTCTCGGCCGGAGGCTCGGTCACGACCCGGCAAGACTCCAGCCGCGACGCCAGGTCGGGGCTGGCCAGTACGAAGTCGATGCGCAGGCCGGCCTCGCCGTGGTCGAAGGCCGGCGTCGGATCGGTCGGGCCGTAGACCGAGCGGTTCATCTTCCGGTAACAGTCGACCAGCACCGCTCGCTTCAAGCGGGCCACGGGCGTGAAGTCCAGGTCGCCCCGACTGTCGAGCAGACGCACGTTCCAGCCCTCCGCAGGCTGCGTCGGCTGCAGGCCGCGGGCGGCATCCTCGGCCGAGACGCTGTTGAGGTCGCCCACGAGGACGACCGGGCCTGACCGGGAAGCACGGGCAGCGAGCCAGCTGAGTGCCTCGGCCTCCGCCGCGCGCATGGTGGCGCTGAAGGGGTGCAGGTGCGTCGCTACCACTACCAGGGGGCGTGATTGCTCCGCCGCCAGCGTCAACACCAGGGCCCCATGGAAGAAGGTCCCACGGGCGGCGGAGACGTCGGCCGGGAACACCCCCGGCCGCAGGAAGGTGCCTATCGAACTGGCCGAGCCGGTCTCCAGGATCCATCCGCGCATGCCGACACCGGCCTCGAACCGGGCGAGCCTGGCACCCGACTGCCCCGGCCGGCCCACCGGGTGCCACCCGGCAGCCTCCATCACGCAGAGGATGTCGGGGTCGGCTGCTCGGACGACCTCGATCAGGGCGTCGAGGCGATCGCCCCTCTCGTCCAGTCCGCCGTCCTTGACGTTGTAGCTGAGCAGCTTCACAAATCTGAATTGTCGACGATCGTTCGTGTTCCCGCAATGGGTGGCCCCCGGGTTCCGTCCACGGCCAACGACCATGTCGCGTCTGCCCCGCGCTGTCCCCGGCCCCCCGCCAGGACCAGTGCCCTGCCCTGGACCCGGCAATGAGAAGAGGTGCTCGAGCCATTTGGGCACATCCAGGAGCCCTCTTCCGGCGCGCTGTCCGGTCTGTGCAAAAGCGCGTCAAACGCACTCTGATAAAGGCTCCTATGGTTTGCTGCAGGGTGCCGTTGCGCCGGCATCGACGTCACGAATCCACAAAGGTCTGGCGCGCGGTCGGTCCCATGCTCTAGAATTCGGTCCACGGCCCCAGGGGCCTCCGCGCATGCGTTACGACCGCGTCCATATCGAATCGCTCGCCCACGAGACGCCGCCCATCCGCCTCACCTCCGAGGAACTGGAAGAGCGGCTGGCCCCGTGCTACGCCCACTACTGTCTGCAGCCCGGGTTCCTGTTCGAGCACTCCGGCGTCAAGGCGCGGCACCTGTTGGGGCCCGGTCAGACCCTGAGCGGCGCGGCCGTCCTCACCCACGAGTCGGTCTCCCGAACCAGCCACCGGCTGGTCGGCGGTCACCAGATGACCTTCCCGAAGCACAACCAGCTCTGCCGGTCCTCGAGCCTCTAGGAGGCCGTCTTCA
>CAZSVK010000536.1:0-3485 GCA_964610245.1 uncultured bacterium | reverse complement strand
CGGGGGCGCTGCCCCCGAACCCCCGCCAAGGGCGAAGTTCGCCCCTGGCCCCCCCAATGACTGGTGGGACTCTTGCCCTCGCGCGCAAGATCGAGTCCACGAAAGTGCCGCACAAGGCTAGTCCTGACCTGAGCGTCGTCGAGCCACGCGGAGATTCCGACGCGTCTTCCTCCAGCCTCCAGCCTCCAGCCTCCAGCCTCGGTGCGAGCGAGGCAGCGCCCCCAGCTGACTCCGGATCTCCCCCCGCCCGCTGCCCGGCTCCATGGAGCGGCCTGGCGATCCTCTGGGACGGAACCGCGGTCCCATGCTGTCTGGACATCGAGGGTCGGCTGCCGGTCGGCAGCGTCCGCGAGCTGTCGCTGTCGCAGGTCTGGAACGGCGACCCGCTGCGCGCGCTGCGGCAGGCCTTCGCCTCGGGGCGCTGGGAGCAGCTGCCGGCGATCTGCCAGGCCTGTCACATCCCGCGCGAGCGCACCATCCTCGGCGTGCCAATCAAGGTGCTGACGGAACTGAAGGAGGAGTGGCTGGGGCTGTGAGGTCCGGCTCGCCGGGCTCCGCGCCTCTCGAACCGGTCGCCGAGGCGGTGGCCGGAGTCGAGCCGGTCGTGCGCTCCCCGATGGCGACCAGATCGCTGACCAGCAGGGTCGGCGCCCCGTGGATCGGCTCGACTGTCACCGACTCCAGCTTGTGGGAGCCGCCAAGGTCGACGTCGGCCACGCAGCCAAGCCCCCAGTAGGGCACGCTCGAAGCGTCCCGAGTGCGCCACTGGTGCACGATCCGGCCCCAGGGCACGGCGTGCGCCGCCGCCGAGCCGGGCCTCAGAGCGTCGCCCGACACCGTCTCGAGGCCTGCCCTCAGCGGGAACGACCAATGCCGGCCGCCCGTCGCCTTGACAGTCATCCGCGCCACTTCCTGTTCCTGCGGAGTCGACTCGCCGCCCGCGAGATGCGTCACGAGATAAACCCAGCGATAGGGTCCGGGCTGCTTCAGAGGAAGTGTCTGGGGGCCGTTGCAGCTATTGACGACGTGAGAGATCCCGATCACTCCGGGCGCCCGCTGGCTGTCGTGCTCCCAGGCCAGGGCGCGGCCTGTCCGGCTGACCCGCCAGGCCACGGCGCTTGCGGCGAGGCAGTAGAGGGCCAGCACGATCGCCACGCCGCGATAGGCGCGCGGCTCGGCGCCGGAGGCCGCTGGGCCCCACCTTCGGCTTCCCAGGGCCATCGCCAGTACCGCCGCCCCCAGGAGCGCGAACGAAGGCACCGTCTCGCCGCCCGGGGTGAGCAGTTCGCGGAGCAGATGCCCGAAGTTGCCCGACAGCACGCGATAGTTGGCCTGCTCGATCGCCGGCGGCAAATGCCAGAGCTGCTCGAGCATTCCGGTCAGCGAGTAGCTGCCCGGCCAGGTCATCTGCTCGAAGGCGAGCTGGCGCGCGGTCAGCCGCATCTGCCAGAGACAGGCGGCGGCCAGCGCGAGCGCGAGCAGCGACTTGCCCACGCCGCGGCGGCGCGCGCCGGCCAGGAACATCGCCAGGCCGACGGTGCTGATGGCGGTGCAATTGACCAGATAGGCCGAGCCGTAGATGAGCCGGCCCCAGTAGGTGTCGTACGACGAGACCACGGCGAGTTGCCCGACCAGAGCCAGCCCCATCAGCCGCACCGGCCAGCCGCTTCGCCGCCAGCACCACGCCAGCGTGAGCCACGAGACAGCCAGGACCGGCATGCTCACCCAGATACCGCTGCTGTCGAACAGCGAGTTCTTGCCCAGGAGCAGCTTGGGCAGCCGCTCGAGGATGTGGCCGAACCGCCCCGCGCTGACGCCGTAGTTGTCGACCACGGGCGCCCCTTGCAGCATCCACCAGAGGATCACCTGGGTCGACGCGCCCAGAGCCGCCGCCGCACCGTAGGCGGCCAGCCGGCCGACCAGGCGCCGCCACTTCCCCGGCGCCCCGTCGCGCGGCCCGACAGCCGGCGCGCCCAGGAAGTCGAGCAGCGGAAGGGCCAGGAACAGCCCGTTCTGATACCGCGTCTGGGTCGCCAGCCCCCCGAGGAGCCCGAGCATCACCCAGCCGCCCGTCGAGCGCTGGCCCCGGCCGGCGAGCCACAGCCGCAGGAACAGCGTGACGAGGAAGACCGAGGGTGCGTGGGTGCAGGCAGTCCAGAAGTAGGTAACGAGGAACAGGTTGGTACCCTGCGCCATGGCGAGCGCCGCGGCGGCGGCCGGCCGGGGGGCCACCAGGTCGCGGGCGATGCGGTAGGACAGCACCACCGCGAGAAAGGCATAGAAGTAGCCACCGAGCGCCATCGCCGCCAGGTAGGGCCAGGAGAATCCGTTCGCCGGGTGCATCCAGCCGGCCCACTGGAGGGCGGCCCGGAAGGCGCCGCCCAGCAGGAAGAAGGGCGCGAGCATCACCGCGGCACCCGTCGGACCCGGAGGCTCCAGCGGGTCCGGCGAGAAGATGAGATAGGAGTTGTAGAGTTTGAAGTCGTTGGCCAGGTCCAGGTCTCCGTCGAGCCACGCGCTCCGGGCATAGGCGAGATACGCGAGGTTGTCCTCGAGCAGCATCGGCTGCAGGAACAGCACGAACTGCACGCCCATCACCAGCGCCAGCATCGCTTCGTGCCATCGCACCGGGCCGCGCCACAGCATTGCAAGCGCCCCAAGAAGTAACGTCAACGACAGTGCCGCGGCGACCCGAGCCCGCCCGGCATCCCAGGGCGCCCGCGCAGGCAGACCACTCCGGAAAGTCCCGGCGGAGAGCACCAGTTCGACCCGATCGCCAGGCTCCCGCTGCTCGAGCCGGCGCCACACGAGCGTGTCGGTGTCGCCCTGCGCCACCACGGTCTGCCACGGCAGGCTCTCCGGGGCCGGGTGCGCGCTGGCGCCCGGGGGCAGTCTCACGATGAGCGAGTTGGGGCCGCTGGCCCGAGCCAGGCCCCACATGGGCAGCGTCAGCGTGGCGCGAGCCGAGCCGGGGAGATCGAGCCTCACGAGCCCCCTCACGCGGGCCCGGAGAATCAGGCGGCGCTCCTCGAGGGGCTTCAAGGGCGGCGAGAGCGCGATCGTCAGTCTCAGTCCGTTCGATTCGGATCGGGCAGAGGTCCGGTACGTCCAGCCGCTCGAATCGTAGGCTTCGAACGGGAGGAAGGCCTCCCCCGGAAAGCGAACCGCAAACTCGGTGCGTTCGTCGATGCCGTTGTTGGCCAGCCGCAACTGGCGCTCCCACAGGCAGTCGCCCCCGGGCCCGACCTCGATGCGATCGAGGCGGCTGAGTTCCACGACCCCTCGGATCGGGGTGTCGACGGCGGAGGGCGAGGAGGCCCGGCCGGTACCCAGCCAGACGATCCCGGCCATCGCCGCCGCCAGGAAAACCGCGAAGGCAACCAGCAGCAGCAGGAAGTTCCAGACGGCGTGGCCGCCTCGAACGCCTGACCTCGAGGCGTCACGCAGAACCGGCAAGGGGCCTCCCGGCCGGCAAGGTTGCAGGG
>CAZSVK010000535.1:0-3496 GCA_964610245.1 uncultured bacterium | reverse complement strand
GGGCGTCAGTTGCGTCGACAGGTCGACACTGGCGTTCGTGCCGAAATCCGTTGCCTGGATCACCAGCGTGGGCGTGTACGCGCCGGGAGTGCCTCCAGGCGCCGCCTGGACCGAGTAGGAGAAAGTCGCGGATATCCCGAAGGCCAGCGTCGTCGGGTTCGACGCGCTTGGCACTGCCGTCAAAGCCGACTGGCTGAAGTCCAGCGCCGTCGAAGCGATGCGGGCCATCGTCTGGCCGGTGTTCGTGACAGCCACGGACGCGGCGAAGGTCTGGCCCTGGCTGACGGTCGCCGGCGCATGGAGCGGCCCGGCGGAGAGCGCCGCCGGGAGGGGTGCGAAGATACGCGTCCAGGTTTCCCGATTGCAGTTCTGACCAGAGGGGTCCCCGCCGCCGAACATCACCGTGCTGGCTCGGGCCTCGTCATAGGCAATACCCGGGGCGAAGCGGAGCGGGGGCGAGGAGACCGGGTTCACGTGGGCCCAGTTCGTGCCGTCCCACTCCCACGTCTCTAACGCCTGCGTTGGCGTGGAGGTCTCGGAGCCGGCGACTCCGTGCGCGTAGTACACCGAGACCTGCCGCTCGCTGTCGTAGAACAGTTCCCCGGACGTTTCGCCCGGCGAGGTGGCCGGGCTCATCTGGGTCCAGTTGCTGCCATCCCACTCCCACGTGCCAGGCTGGAACTGGGGGACAAACCCAGGCAGTACGATCTGGACACCGCCGTAGAGCGTCGCTCTCTGGCGCCGACTGTCGTAGACCAGGCTGGCGCCCACTCGACCCTCCGGCGACGCGGCCACGCCGAGCTGAGTCCAGTTCGTGCCGTCCCATTCCCAGGTGTCCTGGAAGTGGGTGGCTTCGAAGGGGGACAGGCTGATGTAAAAGCCCCCGAAGAGCACCACTCTCTGGCGGACGCGGTCGTAGACCATCGCGTGACCAATCCTCGCGCTCGGCGAGGTGGCCGGCTCCATCATCGTCCAGTTCGTGCCGTCCCACTCCCACGTGTCCTGGATCGTCGTGGCCCCGTCCAGGCCTCCAAAGAGCACGGTCCTCGCCCGCCCGCGATCGTAGACCATGCCGGTGAACGATCGGCCGGGGGGCGAGGTGGCAGGCGTCATCTGGACCCAGTTCGTGCCGTCCCACTCCCACGTATCCCCGAACGTGGTCGAGTTCTCGGAGTCCTTGGCGCTGCCCCCGAAGAGCACAATCTTCTGGCGCCCGCTGTCGTAGACCATCGAGGGAGCTTGTCGGGCCTCGGGCGAGGTGGCCGGGCTGGCGAGCGTCCAGTTGAAGGCCTCGGACGGCAGCAGGATCACCAGTTGCAGCGTGGACTCCTTCTGGATGTCGTAATCCGAGAGGGTGCGGTCATCTTCCAGCCGCTTCCCCGCGAAGATCAGCCGCTGCAGCTCCGGCAGTACGCCCAGCTTATCCTGGAGCTTGGCCCTGACGTTGCTGATGGTGTCGGCGGGCTCCACGTCCAGAGTGACCGTCCTGTCGTCGGACGTCTTGACGATGAGCTGCATCGCCCGGGCAGGGCTGGCCGCCAGTACAAGAGAAAGAAGTAGTAGAGCGAAGAGACGTTTCATTGCGATGGCCTCCCGACTGGCCGCCCGGAATCTGTCACAGTGCTCTGGCAGCGCGCGGCAAGCTGCCGACCACGCCAAATGGTCGCACACTTTTCGAAGGGTTGTGCGTGAGGAAATTCCTTACGGCCAGCGGGGAAGTTCAGTGTGCAAACCACCGAGCCCTCGTGCTATCTGATCCGAATCAGGCGAGCCTGCATCCACAGGCCAAGTGCCTCGCACTCGACGCAGGAGCTTCCCATGAACCGTCCCCCACTGTTCCGAATCGCACCTTCGCTCGTGGCGCTCGGCTTGAGCGTATCCGCGAGCGCGCTTTGGGCGGCCGGCGCCAGTTCGAGGGCCGAGGCGTTGCTCGCAAGACTGGTCGCGCCACCGGTTTCGACGGCAGCGGCAGCCAATCGCTGGCTTGCTGGCCAGGACGTCGCCCAGCTCCCCGTCAAGACGGAGCTCCGTACCCTCGAGGAGCGGTTCATGTCCAGGAGGCCACCTCCCGGAACGCAGCTTGCCGCAAAGAAGGGCCCTGGTCTTGCTTCGGTAGACAGCGGTCTGCTGGCGGAGGCCTCCGAACGGCTCCGGCTCACCATGCAATGGGCGCAGGAGAGGGCCAGCTTCCGTCAACGGAAGAGGGCCCTGGTCAAGCAGAGGGACGGCCGCCTGGCCAGGTGTCCGGGCGGCCGGACGGCTGCCGAGCGGGACCCGGCCTGTGCCGGTTCCATCTTGGACGCGGCGCGTCAGGAGGCAATCAAGCTCACCGACGAGTATCTCGAGCGGGCTGGCGCACGCTGGCGCCAGTGCCAGGCGCTGCTACGAAGAGTGATCGCGCGGCGTGCAGCGGTTGCGCCTGCTGGCGCTGCCCCCTGGTCGGATCTCGACGGCCTGAACGCCGCACTCCTGAATGAGTTCAAGTGGCTGGTCGAGCTGTCAGCGCAGTTGGCCGAGGACGGCGCAGAGACCTTGGCCGAGTTCCAGATTTCCCCTGAGCCGGGCCCCTCGGGCCGCAGCCCCAACAGGTGACACCGGGAAGGTGACGCTCTCGGGCTGAACTACCGTCTGCGCTTCCGTATGGACCCGGGAACTCGGGGCAGCGCCTTGCGGCCCCGACAAGCACGCATCGCTCCGGATCGCGAGCCGGACCAAGCCCGGGATGTCACGGTCGCGGGCCAGTTCCTCGAGTATGACCGGCGCAAGCCGGAATCCGCGACCGGATCAGCCAGTCGGCGCGGAGCCCGCCTGGGGGCGGCTGGAAAAGAGCTTGCCCTCCGGGAGTCGTTCCATGCGGCCGAAGAGGTAGTCCACGAAGCCCTCGAGTGTCGAGTAGAGGCAGGCATCGTCGATCCGCTTCCCCGCCTGGAGAGCTGAAGCTGCGTGCTTGCGCGCCTTCTCGACCCGGTAGTCGTGGGCCTCGGCCCGAAGAAGGTGGGTGGAAACGCTGTCAGGGGAGAACGGTCCGGTCGCCGGGAATTCGAGCGGTGCCCGGCCTTCGTCTTCGCGGAGGCAGCAGGTGCCTGGAACTGTCATCCTGGAGTGGAGCGGTTCCTGCTCGAGGTCCTTGCCGGGAGCCGCACACGGCGGTGCACCACCTGTCTCAGCGCCAGGCTGACCGGCACCTTGAGCGCACCCAGCGACGGGACCACCCCGCCTGCCGTTCCGTGGCCAGCATCCCATCCTCCACGGTCAAGAGCAGCGTGAGCAGACCGAGGCTGGCGGCAACCGAGAGCCGGGCGCTCGAGCCGGGCGGGCGCGGCAGGGGTGGCGCTCCCGGGGCTCCACTCCGCCAACCAGCCGGCCGGGCCGCGCCACAACACCGAGCCGGTTGCGAGGGGCAAGCTGGTGGTCAAGGTGTCCGCGACCGGCAACCTGCAACCGACCAACAAGGTGGAGGTGTCGAGCGAGCTCTCGGGCATGGTCGCCAAGGTGC
>CAZSVK010000534.1:0-3498 GCA_964610245.1 uncultured bacterium | reverse complement strand
AACCACGGCTCGCATGTGAAGGGGCGCTCGCTGGTCGAGGACTGCGCGCTCGCGGTGTCGGTCGACAAGTTCGGCCGCGACCTGAGGGACGGCTGGCGGGCGGCGGCCGGGAGCGGCCGGAAGCTGGACCTGCTCATACTCAACGGCTGCAACCTGGCGAGCACGGAGCTGCTCTACGAGGTCTCGGAGGTGGCGCAGTTCGCCTTCGCGACCCAGACGAGGCACAACGTCCCGGGCGACGCCTTCCTCTACCGGATGCTGTCGCAGCCCGAGCAGCCGTCGACGCGAGACCTGCTGCGCGCCTACTTCGACGATCTGGCGGTCCGTGGTCGGCACGCCTATGCCCGCAACGGCATCGACACGGCGCTCGCGGCGTCGGCCATCGACCTGGAGCGGCTGCGCAACTTCGCCGGCGCGCTGGGCGAGGTGGCGCGGGCCATCCTCGACGACCCCGGCCGGGACAGTTCCGGACTGGAGGCGATGCTGCCGGCGGAGGACCCGCAGTTCTGCGGTTTCGAGTTCGACGCGGGCGACCTGCTGCGGCGGCTCGGGCAGCACCCGGGGCGGGTGGGCGAACGGGCCCGGGCCGCGCTGGAACTCTACGAGACCGACTCGAGGAGTCCCGTGATGGCCCACCGCCACAACGAGCGGATGGCGCACCTGAGCGGACTGAACGTCTACGTTAAGACTCCGGCGACGGTGGCCACGGTCGAGCGGCTCTGGCGCGAGGCGAAGCGGCTCGGCGCGGACGAGCGCTTCGGCGCGCGCCAGGCCGGCGAGTTCGCGGGCCATCCGTATCACGAGACGCTCTTCGCGCGCGAGAGCCGCTGGGGGCCGGCGCTGCTCCACCTTCTCGGCCGGTAAGGACCTCGGTTGATGACAGGTGCCGCGAACGGTGGTACGTTCCAGGTCAGCATCGTCTGCGCTGCATCTGGCTGGAGTCTCCGGCTCGGAGAAAGCCGCGGGCAGGCCACTCCACCCGATGACTTCCCCCTTCAGTGCGAGGCCCGTCGCCGCGCCGCGCGTCCTGCTGCTCAATCCTCCGAGCCCCACGCCGGTCGCCCGGCGGTTCTGCGGCACCCAGACGGCTCGAGGGTTCCTCTATCCGCCGCTGGAGCTGGCGCAGCTCGGGGCGATTGCCCGGGAGTGGCACCAGGCCCAGGTGCTGCTGCTGGACGCGGTGGCGGAGGGAGCGAACGAGAGCCGGACGCTCGAGATCGCGCGCGGGTGGCGGCCGGACGTGGCGATCGTGACGCCCGGGTTCTCGACGTTCCGGATGGATTGCGGCTTCGCGAGGCGGCTCAAGGAGGCGTGCGGCGACGCGCTCGTGGGCGCGACCGGCTTCCTGTCGAGCCGGCATCCGGCCCGTTTCCTGGAGGTCACGGAAGGCGACTTCGTCCTGCTGGATGAGCCCGAGCAGACCTTCTCCGGATTGCTGGCGGCCCTGGCGGCGGGCAGGGAGCCCGAAGGGGTCGAGGGGCTGGTCTGGCGAGCGGGGGATGGCCTGCGGGACAACGGCCCGCGGAGACCGGACGACCAGCTCGACCGGCTGCCCTTCGCGGAGCCGCGGGGTCTCGCACTCTCGCCCTACCGCGAGCTGCTGCAGCCGGTGCCGATGTGGTCGGTGCTGACCTCCAGGGGCTGTCCGTATCCCTGCACGTTCTGCGTGACGACCTACGGGAAGACGGCCCGCTTTCGCTCGCCGGCCAACGTCGCGGCCGAGGTCGAGATGCTGGCGACCCGATATGGGGTGCGGGCGGTGCGCTTCACCGACGACACGTTCGGGATGCAGCGGGAGCGGGCGATGGAGCTGTGCGAGCGGCTGGCGGCGCTGCCCCGGTGCCCGTCCTGGACCACGATGGCGCGGCTCGAACTGCTCGACGACCAGTTGATCGCGGCGATGGTGAAGGCCGGGTGCCGGCGGGTCGACACCGGCTTCGAGTCCGGCTCCCAGCGGCTTCTCGAGGCCACGCGCAAGGGCATCCGGGCCTCGGACATGCCGGCGCGGGTCGAGCGGCTGAGACGGGCCGGGCTGGAAGTGCTGGGATTCTTCATCGTCGGCTTCCCCGGGGAGGAACTGGCCGACCTCGAGGCGAGCGTCGAGCTGGCGATCCGTTCCCGGCTCGACTACGTCGTCGTCACCCGGCTGGCGGCCTGGCCTGGAACCGAGATGGCCGGGGCGCCGGGACTGCCGGAGCCGGCGGATTTGTTCGAAGAGCCTCCCGCCGCCGCCCGGGCCGCCTGGGCCGAGCGCCATTTCTACCGCCGGTTCTACTTCCGGCCGGCCTACCTGCTTCCGCGGGTGTTCCGGTTCATGAGCTATCCGCTCCAATCGCTGAGCGTGGCGAGGCTACTGGCGGGCTATCTGCTGTCGAGCCAGGAGCTGGACTACTACTGAGAGGTTGTGAAGAGATAGAGAGGCCAGTCGGGAGCTCCGCCCCCGCCCCCCCCGGCAGGGGTGAAGTTCACCCCTGCACCCCCCGATGGCTGGTGGGAGACTTGCCTGAGTACATGCCAGGTCTTCCTTTGCCGGGAGAACCGACTCCCGACTGCGTGCAATCCGTGCCGGGTCCAGGGGGAGGCTCTCCCCCTGGCGGGGGACCGGGGGCAGAGCCCCCGGAGAAAGGCCGGATTCGATTTCCTCACAACCTCTGAGCCGTGCGTCTCGCTCCGGCGGGCGGGGATGAGTGCTTCCGGTCGCCGGCCGGCCGGAGTCGGTTTCCGGATGCGCCGGGCATGAGCCGCGCACCTCGCGGCCGCCTGCGGCGGGATGCCGATTTTCGGCTCCTGTTCTGTAATCCGCATATTTTGGCGTTATTGCCGGAGTCTGGCGCGCCGATAGCATGGTCGGAGCGCAGTACACCAAGGTCACTCCAGCCGCAGCACTCAGACGCAGCAAGGGAAGGATCGGCAATCCATCATGAAGAGCTTCTTCACTCCGAAGGAGATCCGGGAACTGGTGAAGGTGTCGTACCGGCAGATCCAGTACTGGGACAAGTCGAACTTCATCAGTCCCTCGTATCGCCGGCGCGGCAAGTACCGGCTCTATACGTTCCCGGACCTGATCCAGCTCAAGGTCGCCGAGATCCTGAGGAGTAACGGCTTCTCGATCCAGCAACTGCGGGCGACCATCGAGAACCTGCGCAAGCTCCTGGGCAAGATCACGTTCCCTTTCTCGGAACTGAACATCCTGTTCCGCAAGAACCGCATCCTGCTGTTCAAGGGCGACGTCCAGATCACCGGCCCCTCCGACGACTACATCTACTTCTCGGCCAAGGCCCTGCGGCGGCAGCTCGAGGAGCATGCCGCGGTGGTCGAGCCGCAGCAGATGGCAAGCTAGCAAACGAAATCGATTCCCGTAGGGAAGGGTGGTTCCCCCGAGACACCGGCCTGGCACGCTGGTGTCTCACCTTTTCCCCGGGTTTCAGGTGTCAGGAGGGGGGCGGGGCACCGGGGCAGGGGCGGGGCTGTGACCCCGGACCCCTGACTCCTGATCCC
>CAZSVK010000533.1:0-3519 GCA_964610245.1 uncultured bacterium | reverse complement strand
GCGGGGCGCGCTGGGCGCGGAAATCCGGGGAGTCCGCGAGTCCGGGACGGCTTGGGAGGGGTTAGGGGTTGGGGGTTGGGGGTTGGGGGTTAGGGAGGGGCTTGAGGCTTGAGCCTTGGGGCTCGAGGCTTGAGGCTTGAGCCTTGGGGCTGGAGGCTGGACGCGTGCACCCGGAGGGATCCGGAACCCGGCGCCTAACCCCTAACCCCCAACCCCTAACCCCTGCCTCGTGCCTCAAGCCCCGAGCCTCTTCGCGCCGATAGAGGTAACAAAGCCCACGCTTTGTCCGCCGATCTTGTCCTGTTCATGCTCCAGTCGCATCTAGAGACCTACCTGGCCCACCTGGCGGTGGAACGCGGCTACTCCCCTCATACAGTCGAGGCCTACAGCCGCGATCTCGCGCAGTTCCTGAACTTCCCCGGGGCAGGAGAGGGGCCGCCCGCGCCCGCCTTGCTCGCCGGCTACCTGGAGGAACTGGGCCGGCTCGAGCTGGAGAGTTCCTCGATAGCCCGGAAGCTGGCGGCGCTCCGGGGCTACTTCCGTTTCCTGGTGAAGGAGCGCGTGCTGTCGACCAATCCGGCGGCCCTGCTCCGGGCTCCGAAGCCGAAGCGCAAGCTGCCCGTGTTCCTGACGACCGACGAGGTGGACCGCCTGATCGCCGTGCCGGACGTCTCGATCCACCTGGGCCAGCGCGACAGGACCATCCTGGAACTCCTCTACTCGTGTGGTCTGCGGATCTCGGAGTTGCTCTCCCTGACCCGCGAGACGGTGGACATGCACGAGCAGTCGCTGCGGGTGGTGGGCAAGGGCAACAAGGAGCGCATCGTCCCGTTCGGCGAGGGCGCTCGCGCCGAACTGGATCGCTATCTCACCTTCGCCCGGCCCGAGTTCCCGGTCAGGCCCCGGGTGACGGCGCTGTTCCTCAACGCCAGGGGAGGGGCCCTGTCGCGGGTGTCGTGCTGGAAGATGGTAGGCGCCGCCTCCCGCGCCGCGGGCATCCTGAAGACCATCTCGCCTCATACCCTCAGGCACACCTTCGCCACACACCTGCTCGACAACGGCGCGGACATCCGGTTCGTGCAGGAGTTGCTCGGGCACGCTCACATCTCGACGACCGAGATCTACACTCACCTCACGCGCGAGAATCTGCGCGCCGTGTTCCGGCTCTGCCACCCGCGGGCGTAGAGTTCGGAGTGGCGCCCGCGTCATGGGAGCGGCTCCACTCCGTCAGCAGGAGGTTTCACCGATGGATCTGGAAGCCTATCGCGACGATGCCCAGCGCTTCGTCTCGGAGTTCAACTTCGAGAAGCACCGCCACACGGCCGGTCTCAAGCCCGGCCTGGAACTCGTTCCCATCTACCGCAAGTACGAGACGCTGTTCTCCCCGGAGTCGATCAAGGAGCTGCTGTCGCTTCATCGCGAGGCTGCCCCGGAGGATGCAAAACGTCTGCGTTACCTCCTGGCCTTCGCCGTCGATAACGCCATCGATATCTGCGTGCTCGACGAGGACGAGAAACTGGCAGCCATCAAGACCGGCCAGGCGCTGCGCGTCGGCGGCGAGGAGCTGAGCTTCCACTCCGCCTCCGTGAAGGTCTCCAACGAGCCCGACCGGGCGCTTCGCGAGCAGGCCTACCTCGGCCGGCAGCGCGTCATCGCCGACCTCTCCGGCCTGCACCTGGAGCGCGTGCGCAAGATGCACGAGCGGGCCCGCGCGATGACCGGCCGCTCCTACGCCGAGCTGTACCAGTTCCTCTTCCGCGTCGATTTCGGACTGCTCACCCGACAGCTCCAGGCCTTCCTCGGCGCGTCCGAGTCCTACTACAAGTCTCGGCTGGACAGGTTCGCCCGCGCCCACCTGGGCGTGCCGGCGAGCGACCTCCGGTTCTGGGACACCAAGTTCCTGTTCCGGGGCAGCCCCTACGACGCCTACTTCCCCGAGGGCAAGCTGATGAGCATCCTGAAGCGGACGCTGCTCGGCCTGGGCATCGACCTCAAGAAGATGCGCAACCTGACGATCGACAGCGTCGACCGTCCGAACAAGAGCCCCGATGCCCATTGCACGCCGGTCGTGGTGCCCTTCCGCATTTACCTCAACATGCGGCCCCAGGGCGGGCTGAACGACTGCCTGGCGCTCTTCCACGAGGTGGGCCACGCACTCCACTACAGTTTCACCAACCCCGACGAGGCGTTCGAGTTCAAGTACCTGGGCGACTACGCGATGACCGAGACCTACGCGTTCCTCTTCCAGTACTTCACCCTCAACGACGACTGGTGCTGGGACTTCCTCAAGATCCCCGCCGACTCCGACTTCCTCGAGTTCAACCAGCTTCGCAAGCTCTACCTGCTGCGCCGCTACGCCGCCAAGTTCCTCTTCGAGACGCAGCTCCATACCGGCGACGAGTACGACTTCCCCCGTCTGGGCGCCCAGTACCGGGACGCCCTCGAGAAGGCGCTGCACGTGCCGGCCGATCCGGCCATGGCGCTGCACGACGTCGAGGATTCGTTCTACGGCTCCCACTTCCTGCGGGCCTGGATCTTCGAGGCCGAGCTGCGCCAGATCGTCAACAACCGCTTCGGCAAGCGCTGGTACAGCCGCCCGGCCGCGGGCGAGTTCCTCAAGAGCCTCTGGGCCCACGGCCACCGATTCACCGTCGAGGAGCTGGCCCAGCAGATCCGCCTGTCGGATCTCAACCTCAGCCCGATAACGCAGGAGTTAACGTAGGCTCGAGGCCGGAGGCTGGAGACCCGAGGCCCGAGGCCCGAGCCGCTCAGCCGGAAGGTGCCGCAATCCGGCCCCTGACACCCGACACCCGACCCCTGACCACTCCCGAGGAGGTCCCCGCCCACACCACCGCAAGCCCAGCCACCACCCCTACAACCCAGCGCACCCTCACCAGCCAAAGCACTCGTTCGCACTCATGCCGTCGCAAAGCCCTCCGTGGCTTGCTCTCTCGTGGACTCGCCGCGCCTGCCGCGCGGTAGCGCTCACGCTCCTCTTCCTGGCGTTCCTCGCCGGCGCCCTGCGCGCCGAGCTGGACATCTCCGGCCAGAAGGAGTTCCGCTACCGCGGCTATCGCCAGAGCGGGTCCTTCAACCAGTTCTTGCAGGAGAACCCTCTCTTCCTGCAGGGCGACGGTTTCGAGCAATCGTTGCGCCTCGACGTCGACGGCACCCTCTTCGAGAACGTCAAGCTCGAGGTCTCGTTCGACGACTCCCTCGAACGCAAGGAAGACCAGAAGCTCCTCGTCTCGATCGACGGCAAGCGCTGGGATGCCGCCGCCGGCCGGATGGGGCTGGCCCTCGACGACACCGCGTTCCTGCTCTACAACAAGAATGCCCTCGCCGCGACCGTCACCGGTCTCGTCGGCCGTCACCATCTCGTCACCCTCACCGCCGCCCGCCCCGAGGGGCGCCAGCGCCGCCAGACCTTCCGCGGCAACGGCAGTCAGCAGGAGTTCGTCCTCTCGGACAGCGCCGGCCACCGCAACATCCGCGTCGTGCAGGGCTCCGACCAGGTCT
>CAZSVK010000532.1:0-3519 GCA_964610245.1 uncultured bacterium | reverse complement strand
GCGGGGGGCTGGGGGCAGCGCCCCCAGTAGGCCATCGAGTACCAATGCTGACGCGTATTCTCGACGATCTGTCCATAACTCGGGACAGCGTCCCCGGCAGAACCCGAACTAGAGCCGTTCGCCACCTTCCACGACTGCACCCCCCTCGGTGGCCTCGCTCTTGCTCTCCTGCCGGCGTCAGTCATAATGCTCGGGAGCCCGAGCAAACCCGCCCCATGTTCGCCTGCCCACACTGTTCGACCGAGCTGCCGTCCGAGGCCAAGAAGTGCCCCTGCTGCGGCCGCACCTTCCTCAGCGCGTACGGCAAGCCCCAGGGCGCACTCGGCGACAGGATCCGGGCCCGCCTGGAGGCGCTGCGGTCGGCTTCCGACTCGGACGCTCCTCCTCCGCTACGTCACCCTCTCGACTGGCGGCAGCTCGGGCTGGCCTCGGCACTCTTCCTGTTCCTGTTCGCCGTGGCCGGCTTCACGACGAAACACGGGTCCGCCGCCTCGAGTCGCAGCCGGTGGGTCGATCCCAGCGGCCGAGGCCGGCCCGCCGCCGTGGCCGATCTCGCCAGGCTCGCCGCCATCCGTCTGGAAGACTCGCAACTCTTCCCCGATAGCGGCTCGGTGGAGGCCCGTGGCCGCTTCACGAACGGCTCGGGCGACGAGATCCTGGAGGCGAACATCCAGACCTTCTTCCAGTTGCGCGACGGCCGCCTGGTGGGGCCGGTTTCCGGCGTGGTCCGGCTGGTGAAGCCGGGCGAGACGGTCGAGTTCTCGACCAGCGGCAGCACGAACGAGGACCCGATGCAACTGGCCACCGGGTTCTGGCACAGCGAACTGGGCCAGGTCCGCTGGGCCCCGCGCGCCAGTCCCTGAACCATTCCTCGGCGCAGGCCTCCAGCCGCTCGAGCCTCCAGCCTCCAGCCTCAGGCCTCCAGCCTCCAGCCTCCAGCCTCCCGTCACATCATCGTGTACTCGGGCCCGCTACCGCCCTCGGGCGGCGTCAGCCGGCCGCCCTTGGCCGTGATGGCCCCGCAGTGCACGCAGTTGGGCCCGTTGACGAACAGGACCTTCTTGCCGTCCTGCTCGTGCCACTCGTACACGCCGGCCGGACACATCGCGAGCCAGCACTGTCCCAGCAGGGCAGGGGCCGACTCGTTGAGGAGGATGTGACACGGCTGGTTGTCCCGGCTTCGGTTGCCGCTGGCATAGGTGCTCGCCAGCTTGTCGAAGGTCATCGTGCCGTCGGCCTTGGCGAAGGTGCGCTTGCCGTCGTAGAGCGGCGCCGCCGCGTCCGGCTCGGTATGCCACTTCCCGCCCGGGAACGCCCCGCCGGTCAGCGTCATCATCGTGGCGAACGCCCCGCCCGTGAAGAACCCGTACCGGAACGCCTGGCGCATGTTTCGCACCTTGTACAGGTCGTCGCGGATGAAGCTGCGCTGCACCGCCGCGTCGTAGGAGTCGAGCGACCCGGCCGCCGCCGGATCGGCGCCCTTCTTCAGGGCCTCGAAGAGGGTCTCGGCCGCCAGGATGCCGCTGGTCATCGCGTAGTGGATGCCCTTGAGCGAGGCCACGCTCACGAAGCCCGCACTGTCCCCCACGACCAGCGCGCCCGGCACGTGCAGCTTCTCGGGCAGCGACCAGTAGCCGCCCTCGGGGATCGTCTTGGCGCCCCAGCCCTTCTCGGCCCGCTTGCCGCCCTTCAGTATCTCCGCGAATAGCGGGTGCAGCTTCATCTCCTGGAAGAGGTCGTGGACCGAGAGGCTCGCGTCACGGTAGTCGAGGCTGACCACCAGCCCGATCGAGACCATGTCCTTGCCCATCGGATAGCAGAAGCTGCCGCCGAACTCGCTCGCGCCGGCCGATAGCGACAGCGGCCAGCCCATCGTGTGGATGATCCGGTCGAGCGGCTTCGCGACCTCCCAGACCTCTTTCACGCCGAGCGAGTGGATCTGCGGATTGGGGCGCCCCACGCCGAAGTGCTCCAGCGCCGCCTGGGTCAGGTGGCCTTGGTTGCCCTCCGACAGCACGGTGTAGCGGGCGGCGATCTCGATGCCCTCCTCGAAGTTGCCCATCCGCTGTCCGTTGCGGTCGAGCCCCTTGTCGCCCACCCGCACGCCGCGCACCGCACCGCCGTCGACCACGAGCTTCTGCCCCGCCGTCTCGTTGAGCACGGTCACGCCCAGTTCCTCGGCTTTCTCGCCCAGCCAGCGGCCGACCTTGCTCAGCGAAGCGACGTGGCAGCCCGCGCTGTGCATCGTCGGAGGCACGACAGGGAACTGGAACGAGCCGCCCTTCGTGAGGAAGTAGACCGACTCGGCAGGCACCGGGCCGTAGAACGGGAAATCCTCGACCTTCATCTCCGGGAAGAGCCGCTGGAAGCCGATCGGGTTCACCACCGCGCCCGACAGCAGATGGGCGCCCGGGTACTTGCCCTTCTCGAGGACCACGATCGGCATCTCGCCGAGCGACTCCTTCAGTTCCGGCGCCGTCTCCAGGAGCTGGGCCAGGCGGATGGCGCCCGCGAGGCCGGCGGGGCCGGCCCCCACGAACAAGATCCCGGCGTCCAGCCGCGAATCGGCGGACGTGGTGGGAGCGGTCACGAACTGATCGGGCTTGGCGGGGGGCGGGAATTCCTGAGCGTTCATGTCGGGCGGCCTCCTGGCGTGAGTCGTGGCGTCGCGGCACTGTACCACGCGCCGGAGGTCGGTTCGCAACAGGTCGCGGCGACTCAAGTCACCGTTAGGCCGGACTCAAATCAAGTCGTGTGGAGAGACCGACGAAAACCCACGTGGCAATTGGCTGTTCCGGTGATGCAACTCATGGCTGCGGCCGGGCCGGTGCGACCGCCGGAGGACCATGCGGCCTCGGACTTCCGTCTTGGCGCTTTCGCCTACCCGCACCGGCATGGTCCTTCGCATCTCGGCGATCTCCCCGGGGGCCGCCTCGGTGACGCCGGGCCAGACGGGGGTGCCGGTCCGGATGACGCTGTCCGACACCGGTGGCACCGCGGCGAGCGTGACGACGGCGTCGCCGGTCCGCATCCACACCGAGCCCGGTTCCTCTGCGGTGACAAAAAATGTTCTCCGCAACCCCTTCGTGTCGTGCCGATAACTGAAACGGCATTGACCCGAACTCGCCCCATCCTTCCCGAGGTGATCCGATGCAGAGACCGAGCGACCTGGACGCAGTGACCCATCAGCAGGCTATCCCGGGCCCTGTGCCGCCCACCGTCGACGAAGCCGTCGAGACCCCCGTCGAGGTCGTCGACGAGGCCAGCGAGGAACTCAATCGCCTCTTCAGGGAGTATCGACGGACGGGCAACCCGGCCGTCAGGGACGAGCTGATCGTCCGCAACGTGCGCCTCGTGAAGTACGTCGCGGGCCGTATGGCGATCGGGCTGCCGGCCAGCGTCAGCTATGACGACCTGGTCAGCGACGGGCTGTTCGGCCTGATCGACGCGGTCGAGAAGTTCAACCCCGAGCTGAAGATCCAGTTCCCCACCTACGCCAAGACGCGCATCAAGGGCGCC
>CAZSVK010000531.1:0-3530 GCA_964610245.1 uncultured bacterium | reverse complement strand
ACCCCCAACCCCCAACCCCTTGCTCCGCCGCCTCTGCAGCCCGTCGCTTCCGACCCTGGTGTTCCTGCTCGCCTTTCTGAAGGTGCTCTCCACCGGACCGCACTGGCTCTTCGGAGACGGCGATCTGGGCTGGCACCTGCAGACCGGGAAGCTGATCCTGCAGAGCGGGGCCGTGCCGCGGTGCGACACCTTTTCGTGGACGGTGCCGGGTGCCCCCTGGGTTGCGTTCGAGTGGCTCTCGGACGTGGTGTTCTGGCGGGTACTCGAGGCGGGCGGGTTCCTGGCGTTGCTGACGCCCGAGGCGGCGGTCATCGCCGGCACCTTTGCGTTGCTCTGCCACACGATGCTGGCGGCCGGGGCCGAACTGTTCGTCTCGCTGGCGATCACCGGCTGGGCCTTCTGGCTCTCGTCGATTCACTGGTTTGCCCGGCCTCATCTGTTCACCTGGCTGCTGATGGCCCTGTGGTGCGCGCTTCTGCACCGTCGCCTGCGTCGTCCAACGAGAGCCGTCTGGGCGATTCCGCTGACCGCTCCGCTCTGGGTCAACCTGCACGGCGGTTGGCCCACCGGCTGCATCGTCCTGGCTCTCTTTGCGTTCGGCGAGCTGGCCGGCGGCCCGGGCCGACTCACCCGGCGCGGCGTGCTCGGGTGGGCGCTGCTCGGGCTGGTGACCTTCGCCGCGACCTTCGCCGGGCCCTACGGCTGGGGGATCCACCGAGACATCCTCGGCACGCTCAGCGCCAAGCCCGTCCTGGACCTGACCGAGGAGTGGAAGTCACCCGACTTCCGGGGCCCAGCGCGTCCGTTCAGGGCGTTCTTTGTGTTCGCGCTGGCGGCGATGCCGTTCCTGCCCAGGCCGGCGCGCGCGGCCGGCTGGGCCTGCCTGCTCGCGGGCACGTGGCTGATGATGGAGTCGGTGCGGCACATCCCGCTATTCCTGCTCTGGATGGCTCCCTTCGCCGCACTGGGCGCGACCGGCGCGCTGCAGTGGCTCGCGGGTGCTTCCGGACGCGCGGGGGCCGCGCTGGCGCAAGTGCTCGAGGCCGAGGGGCCCTTGCGGGCGAAGTTCCAGGGAGCGGACGGATTGCTCTGGCCCCTGCTGGCGGCCGCCCTGGCGTTGGCCGGGAGCTTCCCGCCGGCGCTTGGCTCGGCCCCGGCCGGCTTCCCGCCGGATCGGTTTCCCGCCGAGGCGGTGAGCGGCCTCGCGCGCGAGAAGCCGGAGGGCCGGCTGCTCAACGACTACTCGTGGGGAGGATACCTGGCCTGGGCGCTGCCCGGGACGCCGGTCTTCATTGACGGCCGCAACGTGCTCTACGGAAGCAAGCTCTCGGTGGACTGGCTCACGATGGCAACCCTGGCGCCGGGATGGCGCGAGCGTCTGGTGGAGCACCGGATCGACTGGACGCTCTTCCCCACTGGTTCGCCGCTCACGAAGGCACTGCTCGAGCAGGGCTGGCGGCCGTTCCACGCCGATGCGGTTGCAACGGTGCTGGTGCGGCCGGGGGGGCCCGCCTCGAGTCACGGTTCCAGCGACACGCCGTCCAACCACAGCGTGAAGCCGTAGTCCCAGGTGTCGGCGTGCAGCTCGAAGTAGTTGATGTCCGCCAGGTCGGGGTTGCCTGTGACCGAGCGCTTCCAGACCTCGTCGCCCGCGATCGGCACGCGGAAGGTGACCCAGTGGTCGCGGGCCTCGTTGAGTACGTCGCTCGAGGGGTGCCACTCGAAGTAGCCCTTCTTGTGATTGCCGAGCCGCACCCAGGGACTGGCGTTCTGGAACGGGTTCTTGTTCCTCGCGAGAGCACTGAAACGGAGTTCCCGGAGGTTGCTCAGGTCCCACTTGGCGAGGGTGTCGCCCGGGAAGCGCACCAGGTTGTCGAAGCCGCCGGTGAGGTCGGCCCGCAGGGAGGCCCGGCCGTCGTGGAGCACCTGCCGGTCGTCTGCCAGGGTGATGGAGCCGTCCTGCGCCCAGCAGTGCCAGCTCGCGGCGTTCAGTTCGCAGAGGTCGCGGGGCACCTGGCGCGTCACGCCCCGTCCGATGCCGGTCTTGCGTTCGAAGGTGGCCTCGTCCCGCTGACCCTTCCAGAAGGCGATGTTGGGCTCGGTGATGTCGAGCCAGGCCCAGTGGACCATCTCGTTCTTCTCGACCCGGATGAGGAACACGCCGTTCTCGCTGTGATTGCTGAGGTAACCGAAGGGGTTGGGCCTCAGGACGTTGCCGGTGTCGGTCCAGAAGAGTGACGGGTCGACCGGGACGTTGGGCAGCGTGTAGAGCCCGTCCGGGCCGGTGGCTCCGCTGAACTTGACCCGGTCCGGGATGTGCTCGCCCTTGCCCGGCGTCTCGACCTTCTGGTAGACCGCGACCTCGGCCCCCGCGAGCGGCTCGCCTGTCGCGTCCAGGAACCTGAGCCGGATCGTCCGCGGCAGATCGAACAGGTACTGCCCGAAGTAACCGCGACGTTTGCCATGCCAGGACTTCATCGCCAGCGCGGTGTGCTCGGAGATGAAGTGCGCGCAGCCGGTCATGAGGCACGGCCGCGTGCTGTAGGCCTCGTGGTTGACCTGGTTCTGCTCGGGCGGCACGTTCATCCGGTACAGGTCGACGATGCCGAGCTGGTGGGCGACCTCGTGGAGATAGCCGTAGTCGATGTCCTCTCCCGCGTCGTAGTAGCCGCTGGCGCCCAGCCGCCAATCCTTGTCGGTCAGTGTGAACCGCGTGGGGAAGGCCCCATCGTAGAGCGGGCGATCGATCGCGGGCGTGGGCTCGCCGTCGTCGAGGAACCCCAGCAGATCGAAGCGCCAGCGCAGCGGCGAGCCGGCCTTCTCGAACATCTCGTTCATCCGGACCCGGTGCCTCTGGAGCCACTCGGTGACGGAGTCGGTCGTGGGGTTCTTCACCTTCGCCGTGTCGGCCTGGAATCGCCTGACGTAGCCGCGGTCGATGAAGGAGAAGAGCTGCAGGGCGTTGGTGTAGTCCTCGACCGAGTCGTTTGACTGGCGGGGATCGCCCGCGAGCGTGACCTCCAGCTTGACTCGGTGCGGCGCGAACTCCCAGGCCCACTCGCGGGACAGCTCGGTCATCTCACCGGGCGCCAGGACGACCTCGCAGGTCGAGCGCTCGACGACCTTGCCATCCAGCCGCCAGGCGTATTCGAACGGGCCGGCCTCGCCGGGCCCCCGGTTGAGGACATGCGCTGTGAACGTCACCGTTTCGCCGTCCTCGGGCCAGCGTCGAGGAGCCGGACCGGGGGGCGGGCCGCCGCGTTCTCGCCTGCCGGGCGCCTCCACCAGCGGCACCGACTGGTCGGTGGAGGAGCCGTCCGCATCCTCCGCCTGCCGCACCTCACGGAGGCTCGTCGCCACGTCGACCTCGTAGGGATAGAAGTCGTCTTCGAACAGGCGATTCCCGACGTAGGCCACGCGGTCCTGATAGCCGGGGTACTTGGGGGTGCGCTCGAGGTAGACGACCTCGAGATCGGCCGCGGCGCGGGCCACACCCGCGAACGCGAGGACGGCCAGTGCGGCGGCGAGGA
>CAZSVK010000530.1:0-3534 GCA_964610245.1 uncultured bacterium | reverse complement strand
GGGCCTGGGCCACGCCATCCTGGTCGCCCGGCACATCATCGGCGCCGAGCCCTTCGCGGTCTTCCTCGGAGACGACATCATCGACTCCGAGGTGCCGTGCATGCGCCAGATGCTGGCGGTGTTCGAGCGCTACAAGTGCTCGGTGGTCGCGCTCCAGCGGGTCGAGCGCTCGGCGACCTCTTCCTACGGCATCGTGCAGCCCAGACAGGTCGAGGACCGCATCTTCCAGGTGCTCGACATGGTGGAGAAGCCCAATCCCGATGAGGCCCCGAGCGATCTCGCCATCATCGGGCGCTACATCCTGACGCCCGAGATCTTCGACATCCTCGAGCACACCCCGCCCGGCAAGGGCGGCGAGATCCAGCTCACCGACGCCCTGCGCGAGATGCTGAAGCGGCAGATCATCTACGGCTACGTCTTCGAGGGCACGCGCTACGACACCGGCGACAAGATGGGCTTCCTGAAGGCGACGGTCGAGTACGCCATGCGGCGCGAGGACATCGGCAAGGAGTTCCGCGAGTACCTGCGCACCCTGCAAGCGGACGGCTGAGCGCCTGCTTCCCCCGGGTGGTAACTTGCAGCAGGCGCCGGCCGGCCTTCCGCCGGTTCGCGCGTTCCTCGCTCTCGGCCGCACCTCACCGTGTCATCGCCTTCACGTCTCTCGTCCACCGCCTGCCTGCGCATCCGGGGCGCTTCGCAGAACAACCTGAAGAACCTGGACCTCGACATCCCGCTGGGACAGCTCGTCGTGGTCACCGGCGTGAGCGGTTCGGGGAAGTCGACGCTGGCGTTCGACACCATCTACGCCGAGGGGCAACGGCGCTACGTCGAGAGCTTCAGCGCCTACGCGCGGCAGTTCCTCGACCGGATGGCCAAGGCCGCGGTGGTCTCGGTGCGGGGCATCCCGCCGGCCATCGCCATCGACCAGGCCGACCCGGTGCGCACGTCGCGTTCGACCGTCGGCACGATGACCGACATCGCCGACCATCTGAAACTACTGTTCGCGCGGGCCGGCGTGATGCACTGCCGGGGATGCGGCCGCCCGGTGCGACGCGATTCCCCGGCCCAGGCGGCCCGGAAGGTCGCGGCCACCGCCGGAGAGGGCGCTCGGCTGCTCGTGACCTTCCGGCGACAGGCCGCCGGCAAGCTGCCGTTCGACCAGGTGAGGTCGGTCCTGCTGGGGCTGGGCTTCAGCCGCGTGGTGCTGCGGGACGGCGCGCCGGGCGAACTGGCGGAGCTTTCGGCCCCCCCGCACGAGGACGGCTCGGTGGAGGTCGTGGCGGAGCGGCTGGTCTGGTCGCCGGAGCGGCTCTCCCGCCTGCAGGAGGCCCTCGAGCAGGCCTATCACTACGGCGACGACGCCGCCGCGGTGCGGGTGGAGGGGCTCGAAACGCTGGCGTTCTCTGGGCGGCTGCACTGCGCCGATTGCGAGCTATCGTACCGCGAGCCGGCCCCGAATCACTTCAGCTTTAACAGCCCGCTCGGCGCGTGCGAAACCTGCAAGGGCTTCGGCCGCACGATCGACCTGGACTTCGGGCTCGTCGTCCCCAATGCAGGCCTCACCCTTCGTCAGGGCGCCATCAAGCCCTGGACGACCGAGTCGACGGAAGACGAGCGGCGGGAGCTGCACGACCATTGCCGGCGGCATCGCATCTCGCTCGACGTCCCGTTCGGCCAGCTGCCCGAGGCCGCCCGCAAGAGCATCCTGGAGGGCGACGGCGTCTTCTACGGAGCGCGCGGGTGGTTCGGCTGGCTCGAGACCAAGACCTACAAGATGCACGTCCGGGTCTTCCTCTCGCGCTACCGCAGCTACACCACCTGTCTGGCCTGCGGCGGTTCGCGCCTCAAGCCCGACGCGCTCCTGACGCGCGTCATGGGGCAGAGCATCTCGGAGCTGAACATGACCCCCGTCGGCAGGCTGCACGGCTTCTTCGAAAGGCTCCTGGCCGAGCAGCGCGGCAACCCGGCGGTCGCGCTCATCGCCGGCGAGGTCGAGAGCCGCCTGCGCTACCTGGTGGAGGTCGGTCTCGAGTACCTCACGCTCGACCGCCAGTCGCGCACCCTCTCGGGCGGCGAGGTCCAGCGCGTCAATCTCACCGCGGCTCTCGGCAGCTCCCTCGTAAACACGCTCTACGTGCTCGACGAGCCCAGCATCGGTCTGCACGCGAGAGACAACCGGCGCCTGCTGGGCATCCTGCGGCAACTTCGCTCGCTGCGCAACACGCTGCTCGTCGTCGAGCACGATCCCGACATCATTCGCGGCGCCGATCGCGTCATCGACCTGGGCCCCGGCGCGGGCGCGGCCGGAGGCGAGGTCCTCTTCCAGGGTCCCCCGGGTGAGCTGCCGGCAGCGTCGGCCCACTCGCTCACCGCCCGCTACCTGAGCGGGAAGGTCGCCATCCCGCAGCCAACGGAACGCCGCCGACCGGTTCCGGGCCGGGAGTTGCTGGTTCGAGCGGCCCGCGCCCACAATCTCGCCGGCCTCGACGTTCGCATTCCCCTCGGCTGCCTCGTGGCGCTCACCGGTGTCAGCGGCAGCGGCAAGAGCACGCTGATGCTCGACGTGCTGCACCGGGCGCTCGAGCGGGCGCTCGGCCGCACCGGAGGCTCGGAGCCCGTCTGCGACGGGGTCGACGGCGCCGGGCTTCTCGACGACGTTGTGCTGGTGGATCAATCGCCCGTGGGACGCACCTCGCGGGCCATCCCCGCCACCTACGTCGGCGCCTACGACCTGCTTCGCAAGCGGCTGGCCGCGACGCCACAAGCGCTCGAGAGCGGGCTGAGCGCGGCGGCCTTCTCGTTCAACGTGCCGGGCGGCCGCTGCGAGGCCTGCCGGGGCGAGGGGTTCGAGAAGGTCGAGATGCAGTTCCTGCCGGACGTCTTCGTGCCCTGCGACGTCTGCGGCGGCAAGCGCTTCGGCGAGCAGGTGCGCTCCGTCCGGCTCAGGGGCAAGAGCGTCGAGGCGCTGCTCGAGATGACCGCCGACGAGGCGGCCGCCTTCTTCGCCGGGGACCGCGAGGTCCTGGATTCACTGGAGCCCTTGACTCGTGTAGGCCTCGGCTACATGCGGCTGGGCCAGCCGGTGAACACGCTGTCGGGCGGCGAAGCCCAACGGCTCAAGCTGGCGGCCCACCTGCGGCTGGGCTCGCGGCGAGGGAAGGGCGTGCTGTTCCTGCTCGACGAGCCCACGACCGGACTTCACCTGGACGACGTTCGGGTACTGGTCGAGGTGCTGCGGGGCCTGGTCGAGCGCGGCGACTCGGTGCTGGTGATCGAACACCACATGGACGTCATCCGGTGCTCGGACTGGGTCATCGACCTGGGCCCCGAGGGCGGCGATGGCGGCGGCCGGCTGGTAGCCGTGGGCACGCCGGAAGAGGTCGCCCGCTGCGAGGCCTCGCACACGGGCCGGATCCTGCGGGAGACGATGGAGGCGAGGGCCGAGGGGTTGGGGGCCGGAGGCTGTGATGGAAGCGAGAACCCTGTCGGGAGCTCCGCTCCCGAACCCTCGCCAGGGGAGAAGTTCTCCCCTGG
>CAZSVK010000529.1:0-3536 GCA_964610245.1 uncultured bacterium | reverse complement strand
TCCGGATGATCCAGTACGGGCAGTTCTTGTTGTAGACCGAGCCCGGGGAGCCGAAACAGCTCATGTTGACTTCCCGCAGACCGCTCGTCAGGTCCAGGGAGATCTGGTGGGGTAGGTTGTCGGTGAGCCCGACCCGGTCGGTCATCCCGCCCCGGCGCAGTTCCGCCCGGATCTGGTCGATCGTGTTGGCCACCACGTACTGCGAGAGCCGGCAGCAGCCCTGGTAGGCGAACTGCGAGAGCGCCGGCGTCGGCTGGTGGTGTTTCTCGCCGCGGCTGAAGGCGACCAGGTGGTCGAGGGTCTCGGGCTGCAGGTAGCCCCCGGCCTGCATCAGCATCATCATGGCGTCGGTCTGGCGCCCGTCGGCGTAGAGGGGCACGCTCGTCAGGATGTGGTAGCCCTTCCCGGTGGCGTTGACGCTGGTCGACACCCCGTGGCCGTGGAGGAACTCCTGGATGGTCCTGAGCGCCGGCTCCATCCACCGGAAGTGGCC
This sequence comes from uncultured bacterium, assembly GCA_964610245.1. Lineage (GTDB taxonomy): Bacteria > Muiribacteriota > UBA6191 > JACPRK01 > JACPRK01 > CAZSVK01. Next base: position 3,043 of record CAZSVK010000529.1, on the reverse strand, counting down.
GACCGGGTCCTCGAAGATCCGCTGGGGGTTGTACTTGTCGACGGCCTCGATGTCGAAGAAGAGCAGCGCCCTCACCGGCTTCTGGGTGAGGTAGGCGGTGATCATCGACCGCATCTCCGGGTCGGTGTAGCCGAAGATCTCGCCGGCGCGATGGGCCACGAAGCCGTCGATCGGCTCGCCCCGGGGCCTCCACCGGAAGGCGTCGCGGTACAGGCCGTTGAGCTCCTCGCCGTGAGAGGTGATGTGCTGGGCGAACTCGTCCCGCCGGAACTTGTAGTCGACGTCCCACTCCGACCTCTGCATGTGGGACTGGTAGAACTCGACCGGCTTCCCGCAGGCCTCCTGGCCGTGGGCCCTGACGAGGACGCAGCGGTCGGAGAAGTTGATGCTCTCGAAGTTGCGCTCCGTGGGCATCAGCCGCGGCAGGTTCGGCGACACCACGACCTGGAACTCGGAATCGTAGTGAGCGAAGGCCGCCCGGTACTCGTCGAGGTCGCTCACCCGATCGGGGCCCCCGTTGAATTGGCTGTCGGCACTGAGGATCTGCTCTGTCGCGTTCCAGTCCATCATCTTCGGGAGTCAGCTCCTTGGTCGGGGTCGGCCGGGCGGCCGGGATTCGGATGTCGGGGCGGAGGATACCACCCCCGGAGGCGACGAGCCCCACCTTCCGTGCGCGCGCTCTGCCGTGCCCCTCGAATTCAACTTCCCATGGGCCCAGGTCGAGGTTCTCACGGGGGGCGCTCCTCTCGAAGGGCTCTTCCGGAGGACAGTCGGCCCACTGTCGGTATCGCCTTCCTCCGGAGGGACCGCCCGGGCGGTGGACCCGCGCACGCCAGGGCAAGGACCATGCCCGATCGGAGGACGCTCCCCCCCCCAGCCATCGCCGAGAGGGCGCAGTCAGAGCCGAGAGTCACCCCTGGGGGCGAGGTGCCGCGGTAGCTCGCTCGCGCACCGGCGAGGCGGAAGCCGCAGCCCACGGTTGCGGGTTTCGCGCTGCCGGGATTTCCGGTCGGTTTGCGCTACTCTTCACCGTGCGGACGCCGTGCGGCTTGAAGCCAATCCGGGCCTTTCACTAACCGGCCGTTTCGCATCGGGAGGGCTCCTTGAATCGCGCCTCGACCGTCAGGTGGTTTCGGGCCATCGGCATTTCCGTTCTCCTCGCTCTGTTCTCGTGCAGTCAGCTCCGGGCCCAGGCAGCGTTCGAGGCGCTGTCCCGGGCAACGAAGGGCCTCCCGGAACTCCCGTCCGAGGGTCCCGTCGGCGACTGGGTCGCGGATCGCGAGCAGGCCATGCTCGCCCTGTTGCCCGGGTTCCGGGGTTTCGAGCAGGCCCTGGACAAGGAGATCTCGCTATCGTCCGTCCGGATGACCCGAGACATGCTCATGCGCAGCTCGATCTTCGCCGAGCCCCTCAATGTGCCTGGCCAGCCGGCGGCCCCTTTCCGCGAGGCGAGGAAGGTGGCTTCCCTGGCTCTGTTCTGTGGCTGGCTGCGGCAGGCCCACGGCGAGCCGCTCACGGCGATCCGTCGAGACCTGCAGGCCCTGCGGGTAGGGATGGAACTGCTGCGCTCTTCCACGATGCTCATCGAAGCGATGACGGCCGTCGGCATCGAACGGTCGGCCTGGGAGTCGCTCGGCAACAAGCTGATGGAGGGGGGGCTCGATTCCGAGCAGATGCGGCGGGTTTCCCTCGCGATCCAGGAACTGCGCATGGCCTGGGACTTCCGCGCCGAACTCGTCAAGGCGCTCGACCGCAGTTCAGAGACTGTGGAATGGATGGTCCGGGGCACGGTGGGAAAGGTGTCGGGGGGAAGCGGCAAGGCCGAGGAGGCGATCCGGCTCATGCACGAGTACGACGCCGGGGTGCGTGACTGCCTGAAGCAAGAGGCGAGACTCATCGACGGCTGCGTCCGGCTCCACGTCAAGACCTTCCTGGCGGCTGGTCACGAGAAACGGAACTCCGCGCTCGCCACGTGCCTGGCCAACTACGGCGACATCGGCGCCCGGGTCGCCGAGACTCTCGCGATGCGCGACCTGGTCACGGCGGCTTCGATGCTGGCCGAGTTCCGCGCCGTCAACGGCCGTCCGCCCCGCGACAGCTACGAGATCAAGGGTCTGACCCTCGACCCTCTGTCGCGCACCCGGACACGCTCGATCATCCGGCCGGACGTCCAGATCCTGGGCATGTCAGGCAACGACAGGGATTTCGACGATTACGACCCGGCGCGCGACCTGGTGCTGGCGCCACGCGCGCTGCGCGGCAAGTTCAGGGCGCTGGCGGCCTACGTCAAGCCGCTCAACTACCGGGAAGCTCTGGTCTTCGAGTGTCCCGACGACAGCTCGCGTTCGACCGTCTCCCGGCCATGCGACCTCGCTCGCCTCGAGCTGGACAACGGTCTCTCGCAGTTGCGGTCCAGGCACGGGCTGCAGCCCGCCTGCGATATCCGGTCGGTACAGTCCTTCCTCGTGGCAAACGGCTTCATGCAGACGCGAGTGGAGTGCAAGGACGGAGGCGTCCTGAGCTGGCAGAACGAGACTGTCAGGTGCAGTTGCACCGCCCCTCCGGCGCCCGCGAGGCCCGAGCCGCCGGTCCCCGCCACCGTTTCGGCCTGGGGAACGGCGAGTTGCACGCAGAGCCAGGCCACGCTGGGAAGGGCCCTGGACATGTTCAACCTCGATCACAACAGCGGCCTCACTGACCTCTCGGAGTCGATGCAGGCGCAGATGATCGCCGGCGGTTATCTGCAGGCCGGCTGCAGGTGCCCGGACGGCGGCACCTATGCGCTCGAGAAGAGGCGCGTGCGCTGCTCCAAGCACCCGGAGTGAACTCCGAGCTGCTGCTCGCGAGGGTGCCCAACGACAACCTTAATCGTTGCATCCTGACGCCGACGCCTTGCGTGAGGGATCGGCTTGCGACGTTCCATCGCTGGAGCGACCGTCAGTGTCTCGACCAGGCCCTGGTGGTCGCTCGCAGGCACGCCGTCGACCTGGATGCCGTCGAGCGATGGCCCCTCGCGGAGGGACAGCCCGAGCGCTCCGAGGAG
>CAZSVK010000528.1:0-3629 GCA_964610245.1 uncultured bacterium | reverse complement strand
GATCGACACCGACATCGTGGCCGTCTGGTTCGGCCCGTTCGGCGACATGACGCGCCAGGACAAGCGCAAGCCGTACGTGACCGAGGGGTACGTCGACATCAATCCGGCCGACGCCAAGGGATTGGGTGTCGAGGACGGCGACTACGTCTGGATCGACTCCGACCCCTCCGACCGGCCGTTCCGCGGCGCCAAGCCGGGCCATCCGTTCGCCGAGGTGGCCAGACTGCTGTGCCGGGCGCGCTACTATCCCGGCACTCCGCGCGGCGTGACGCGGATGTGGTTCAACATGTACGGCGCGACGCCGGGAAGCATGGAAGGGGCCCGGACCCGGGCTGACGGACTGGCCAAGAGCCCGAGCACCGGCTACCAGGCGATGTTCCGCTCCGGCTCTCACCAGTCGGGCACGCGGGCGTGGCTGAAGCCCACCCTGATGACCGACACGCTGGTTCGCAAGGAGGGCGCCGGGCAGGCGCTCGGCATCGGGTTCCTGGCCGACGTGCACTGCCCCACCGGGGCACCGCGCGAGTCGATCGTCAAGATCACCAAGGCCGAGGAGGGAGGCCTGGACGGCAAGGGGCTGTGGCGGCCGGCCGAGCTCGGCTATCGCCCGCGTTACGAGCACGACGAGCAGAAGCGCTACCTGGCCGGCGAGTTCGTGGCCACCAAGAAGAAGGGTTGAGCCGGGGCCGCTCCCGACTCACGACAGCCAAGGAGATCTGAACGATGGCTCGCGTCTACAACCATCAGCTCGGCCGGGTCATGAGCTACTGGTACCCGGAAAACCGCCCCAAGCGGCAGTTCGCCGCCATCTTCGACATCAACAAGTGCATCGCCTGTCAGACCTGCACGCTGGCCTGCAAGACCACCTGGACCTGCGGCCGCGGGCAGGAGACGATGTTCTGGAACAACGTCGAGTCGAAGCCCTACGGCTACTACCCGCTGGCCTGGGACGTCAAGCTGCTGTCGATGCTCGGGCCCCAGACCTGGGCGAACGGCGTCTACGAGGGCCGCACCATCTTCGAGGCGGCCCAGGCCGGTCAGCGCGCGCTCGGCTTCCGGCCCGAGGACAGCGACTACGCCCACCCCAACCTGGGCGAGGACGACTGCGCGGGCGGCGCCGACAAGGGGGCCTTCCTCACCGGCATCCACACCGCGTCATGGATGTTCTACCTGGCGCGCATCTGCAACCACTGCACCTATCCGGCCTGCCTGGCCTCATGCGCCCGCGGCTCGATCTACAAGCGGCCCGAGGACGGCATCGTCCTGGTCGACCAGAACCGTTGCCGCGGATACCGCGACTGCACCGCCGCATGCCCGTACAAGAAGGTCTTCTTCAACCCGATGACCCGCACGAGCGAGAAGTGCATCGGCTGCTATCCGAAGCTCGAGCAGGGGCTGCAGCCGCAGTGTTTCGTCAACTGCATCGGGAAGATCCGCTTGCAGGGCACGCTGTCGACCCCCGACCAGGCCAAGGAAGACAACCCGCTCGACTACCTGGTTCACATCCGGAAGCTCGCCCTGCCGCTGTTCCCGCAGTTCGGCCTGGAGCCGAATATCTACTACATCCCGCCGATCCACGTGCCGCCCGCCTTCCTGACGCAGATGTTCGGACCCCACGCCGCCGCGGCGGTGACCGCCTACCGGGCGGGCCGCGAGGATCACGTGCTGGCCGGCCTGGTCACGCTCTTCGGCGCCACCGAGCGCACGATCCACCGCTTCAAGTGCACCAGGGACAGGGCCATCGCCTACGACGAGGCCGGCGCCGAGCTGGTCAGCGTCCCCATCACCGAGCCTGTCACCATCCGGACAGCCTACGACGAGAAGCTCCAGGTCAGCCGCTTCAACACCCCGTGACCCGGCGCCCCGGGCGCCCGACGAGGGAGACCATCGTGTCGCATCCTCTCCAGTCCAGTCCTGTCTGCCGGTTGGTCCGGCTCGCGGCGCTCGCCGCCGTCCTGCCCGCACTGCTCGCGCGGCCCGTTGCCGGCCAGGCGCCCGCCGCTCCGCTCGAGGTCGTGGCCAGGGCGGCCGCCGTCTTGCCCGCGGCCGAGCCCGACGCCGCCGAGTGGAGCCAGGCCCTCGCGGCCAAGGTTCCCCTGATGGTGCAGGACGTCACGGAGCCCAAGCTGCTCACGCCCGGCGTCCCCGAGGTCGAGGTCCACGCCCTGCACGACGGGCGGTCGATCGCCTTCCTGCTCGAGTGGACCGACGCCACCGAGAACCGCCTGCTCGCCGCCACGCGGTTCTCCGACGCGGCGGCCATCCAGCTCCCTGTCAACCCGGGCCCCGACGTTCCGGCCGCCACGATGGGCCAGGCCGGTGGCCCCGTGGAACTGCACCTCTTGAAGGCGGCCTGGCAGGATGCCGCCGACGGCGTCGAGTTCACGCCGAAGACGCTCTTTCCGAACATGTACTACGACCACTACTCCGACGAGGTCGCCCCGAAGGCCGTCGCCGGCGAGATCGCCACTCGCCTGATGCCGGCTCGCGCCGCCGGGAACCCCAACCTGACGCACCACACCACCGGGACCGTACCGGTGCAAGACCTGCTGGCGGAGGGCTTCGGCAGCGCCACGGTGGTCAATCCGTCCCGCTCGACCGGCAAGGCCCGGTACAGAGATGGCCGGTGGCATCTGGCGATCTCGAGGCCGCTGACTTCCGCGACTGGCGGGACGCCGGCCATGGCCCCAGGCCACCGCACGTACGTCGCCTTCGCCGTATGGGATGGCGCCCTCTCCCAAGCCGGGGCCCGGAAGATGCGCTCCGGATGGGTGCCGCTGGCGCTGGAGGTGCGGCCATGACCGCCAGCCTCGATGACGCGCTCTCGCGGGACGAAGCGGCAGACCCGACCGTGACGCCCGAAAGCTCGGACGCTCTCGGGCGAAGTGCCTGCTGCCGCGTGCTGTCTCTGCTCTTCTCGCCGCCTTGCGCCGGAGGGCTGGCCGACCTGCGGGCTCTGGCCCGCTTGCTGCCGGGCGGCGGCTCGGCCCGCCTGGAGGAACTGGCCGCGACCGATCCGGACGCGCTCCACGCCGAGTACCACCGCGTGCTCGGCAGTTCCGGCCAGGTGCCGGTCTGCGAGAGCGACCACGGCGGCACCGACCCGGGGCGCAAGGGCGCGCTTCTCGCGGACGCGGCCGGCTACTACGGCGCCTTTGCGTTCGACCCCTCGTCCGAGCTGGCCGAGTGTCCCGACCACGTTTCGGTCCAGTGGGGCTTCCTCGGCTACCTGGCCCTCAAGGAGGCGCTGGCGCTGGCCCGGTGCGAGGAGGACCGCGCCGCGGTCTGCCGCGAGGCCGCCACGTCCTTTCACGCCAACCATGTCGAGACCTGGTTCCAGATCTTCCTCGAGAGAGTCGGCCAGGTCAGCCCCGATGGGTTTCTGGGGAAGGCCGCGGCCCTGGCCGGCGAGCTGTGGCCCACTCTCGCGTTCGCGTCAGTGCCTCCCGACCCGCTGCGCGTTCTGCCTCCGATCCCCGAAGGCGCCGGGCTCCCTCCGACCTGCTGCTGCGGAGAGGACGAGGCGGACTGCTAGCGCGGCGTCCCACAGAGGAGTTCAAAGGTGGGGGGCCCCCTTTGCCCTGATTCTGCTTGCGGTCTGCTCTTCGAGACTCTAGGTTGGTGAGGCC
>CAZSVK010000527.1:0-3632 GCA_964610245.1 uncultured bacterium | reverse complement strand
TCCGAACTACAACTACGGCAACCGGCACCAGTACACGGCGCCCCAGGATCGCGTCTTCTTTGGTTACTACTTCGGCCGGCGTTTCCTGGTGGGCACCGCCGGTGACACCGGTGGCTACGTCATGCGTGACGCCGTGACGGGCGACCTCGACGGCCGCCACGTGGGCGCCGCGGCCGCTGCCGGCGGCATCGAGAACTTCGCCGACTACGCGGGCAACTACGATCGGCGCAACGACGCCGGGGCCCGCATCGCTTCGAACGCCGTGGGCTATGGCCTGGGCAATGTGGCCTACCGCGGCATCGCCGGCGAACACATCGGCGGCCAGCAGATTGCCGGCGGCGTGGTCGAAGGCGGCATCGTCGGCTTCGGCAAGTACATGGGCGACGAAGAGCCCACCGCCATGAACGGTCTGTTCTGGGGCGGCCTCACCCGCTTCGGCGGCGCGATGGCCAACCGGGGCATCTCCGGCGACAAGATGGGCGGCAAGGAGATCGGCGGCGAGGGTCTGCGCGCGCTGGTCGGAGCCCTGGGCTACATGGGCGGCAACGAGCAGTAGCAGGCCAGATAGCGACCATCCCGGGCGGCCCCTCATTGCGAGGGGCCGCCTTGTCTTTTCAGGGACTGTCTCGTCCCGAGCGCCGTCGCAGAGTGCAGCGCTGCGACAGTCGCACCAGCTTGCCCCATCACAGAGGCACAGAGGCACAGAGACCCGGAGGGGAAGTTGATGGAAGCCGGGTCAAACACCTCTCTGTGCCCCTGTGTCTGTGTGATACCTCTGTCGTGGCCTCGTTTGCCCCCAAAAGGAAAAGCCCCGGCGAGGTCGGCCGGGGCCCAGGGTGAGGGTGAACGTGGGCGTGAGGGACTTACCGTTGCTGCTGGTCGGAGGTGACCGCGGTGAAGGTTCCTTACTCCTGTTCGAGGTACGGACGAAGCTGCTTGATCTCCGGATCCCGGGACAGCTTCTGGATGGCCCGCTGGACGGTGCGCCGGGCACCCTCGCGGGAAAGGTTGATCTGACGGCCGATCTTCTCGTAGCTGACCTTGTCCTGGCCGTTGAAGCCGAAGTACAGCTCGACCGCGCTGCGCTCCTTCTCCTTGAGACGGTTCAGGCAACGCAGGACCTCGCTGGACAGCGCCACGCGAGTGCTCTGGGTCTCGAGGTCGTTGAGCGCCTGCTCGCCGTCGTTCTGACCGTCCTTGAAGCGGAACTCGTAGGCCAGGCTATCGAGGCTGACGTGGTTCTCCATCACGCGGACGAACTGGGCGACCTTGGCCTCGGGGAGGTTGACCTCCTTGGCCAGTTCGCTCATCTTCGGCTCGCGCTTCAGGGTGCGGTAGAGAGACTCGCGGATGCGATTCAGCTTGAAGACCACATGGGCCTTCCGCTCAGGGATGGCCACCGGGCTCTCGGATCGCGACAGGAAGTGGAAGATGTACTTGCGGATCCACCACACCGCATACGAGATGAACCGGAGTCCGAGGTCGGGGTTGAAGGTCTCGGCTGCCCGGATCAACGCGAGGTTCCCCTCGTTGATCATATCCATGATGGGGCCACCGGCCTTGATGTAACGCTTGGCCATGCTCACGACGAACCGCAGGTTCGCCAGCACCAGATCTTCCAGCGCCTTGCGATCGCCTTCCCGGATGCGATAGGCCAGCTTGCGCTCGCTCTCCGGCGTCAGGAGAGGGATCCGGCGGATCTCGGTGAGGTAATCCGAGAGGATTTCCTCGTCCCGAAACCGTGCTCTTTTGAGAATCATGCAGTTCTCCTTATAGGGGGTCCTGGAGGCAGGTTGAATGCTGTTTGGTGCAACTCCCGAGGTTTTCTTGGAAGCAAACTGCTTGCCATGCTGACAACCTTTCATGACAGCCTCCTCGGCAATTGCGTCATGCCCGTTCCCTCACAGGCTTCATGCGACCTGCCATCCAGCCGACTCCGGTAGAGAACCACAGCCCTCCCTTCCGTGTTTTGGGAAATCTGTTTCCCATTTTTGAGCAATCGGCACGCCCCCGCGTACCGGATGGGAAGAGACGTGCTCTGGCGCCGGCCCGTCCGTGCTGCCTGGGGAGCTTGGCTGGCTCCCCCGTTTTTGACAGCATCGCCATACCGTCCTATACTTAAAGACGCCGCTTCGCGCCTGATAGTTCCGGCTTTCTCCCCGGATCTGCGCCATGCCCCCGGGAGCGGCCATCCCACCCGATGCCGCCGCCGAAGCCGCCGCCAGCCAGGCTGCCCCCCTCCTCCACGCCCGCCAGGAGCCGATGGCGCATCCTGGCCATTCTTCTGCTCGCCTGCCTTCTCGCCGCCGCCGGGGCCCTCTTCTGGCTCCAGCGTCAGCTTCGCGCCGGCCTCCTCGAACAGCAGCTCGCCACCGCGCTCGGCGACTTCCTCGGACGCCGGGTCACCGTGGGCGCCATCAGACTCGGCTGGACGGGAGGGCTGACCCTCGAGCGCATCGGTGTCGCCGGCGACAGGGCCGGGGCCCCGCTCTTCCTCCTGGGCCAGGCCCGCGCCGACTACTCCTACTGGCAGCTCCTCACCGGCCGCCTGGCGGTCGACTCGGTCCGGTTCGTCGAGCCCTCCCTCCACCTCATTCGCCAGTCCGACGGGACCTTCAACTTCGCCGACATCCTCGAGCGGCTCGGCCGCCGCAAGGACCTGACTCCCGGCGAACCGCCCCCCCTCCCCCGGCTTCCGCAGGACGTGCCCGAGCTGCCCCTGCGCAAGCTCAGCTTCGAGAACGTCGACGTCCGTCTCGAGGATCGCTCGGTCCAGCCGGCCGTGGTCCGCAACCTGCAAGATCTGCAGCTCGTCCTCGAGATGCCGGGCCCGAACCTGCCACTCGTCGTCGACCTCCGCGGGCAGATGGGCCGCGCCCGCGCCACCGCGCACGGCGAACTCTACGTGGCTCCTCTCGTGGGCCGGATCGAGTTCACGCTCGAGGGCCTGGGCGTCGAGGGTCTCGAGCCTTACCTGGCCCGCCTGAAGCTTCCGATGACCCTGCAGACGCCGAGCCTCGACCTCGCCTGCCGCGGCTGGCTCGACGTGGGCGCCGACTTTCTCACCTTCGCCGACGGCGCGCCGGTCCTGGAACCGCGGGCCCTCCGCTACGGGGCCGACCTCTCGGTCTCGCGCGCCACCGCCCGGGTGGCCGGCACCGATGTCGGCGTGAAGCTCGAGGCCAGCATCCTCACCGGTTCCGCCAGGCTCAAGGAAGGCTCTCTCTGGCTCAACGACCGCCGGGTCCTCACCCTCTCCGGCTCCCTCGACAACTTCAAGAGCCCATCCTTCGACCTCGCCGTCAACGCCATCGCCGTCCCGGTCGACCGACTTCTCGACCTCACGCCGCGCGCACTCCTGCCCGGCCAGGCGCTTCCGATCCTCGACCGGATCGAGCCCCAGGGCACCCTGTCGGGCGAATTGCACGCGGTCGGCACTCCCTCCAAGCCGCTCGTCTCCGGCTTCCTCTCGGCCTCCGGCCTGGCGTGGGTCGGCCCGGCGTTCACCACCGACCTGCAGGTCCGCAAGCTGCGCTTCCAGCCCGGCCAGCTCGGCATCGAGGGGCTGTCGGTGCGGACCCAGGGCTGCCGGCTCGACCTCGACTCCGAGGCGCGCGAGATCCTGGCCGCCC
>CAZSVK010000526.1:0-3643 GCA_964610245.1 uncultured bacterium | reverse complement strand
CTCCGTCCGCGCCAACCCAGGCGTCCACGGCGCCCTGTTCTCGCTGGGCCGGCTCCACCTGGAGCAGCAGCAGCCGGCCAAGGCGGTCCAGGAACTGCGGACGGCGCGCCACCTCGACCTGGTCAACGATACCTACACGGCCTACCTGGCGCTGGCCCTCTGTGAGGCAGGCTCGCAAGACGAGGGGCGCCGGCTCTTCCGCCAGCTTCTGACCGGGAAGCCCGACCACGCCTTCGGGCTGTACCACCTGGCCCGCGTGCTGCTCGAGGCCGACGGCAAGTCCGAGGAGGGTGTGAGCCTGCTGCGGACACTCGGAGCGCTCAAGGAGAACTCGGAGTGGAAGCGGCTGGGACGGGAACTGTCGAAGGCTCGGGGCCTGTAGCGGGAGCTGCCGCCCCGGTCCGAGGTGCCGGAAGTGCCGTGGACGCCGGGGCCGGCTCGGGCACGACGACCGGCAACGTGAGCCCGCGGCTCGAAGCCTGCTGGCGAAGGAGGGCGTCTGCCGTTCCGACGGCCGCCCGCAAGCCCGGGCGACCGGCGGCTTCGAACGCAGGGATGCCGAACTGGCCCACGCGGTAGAAGATGACCAGCGATAGCACGGTCGACACGATGACCGCCCACTGGCGCTCGCGCAGGCCGCGCATCAGGTCGAAGAAGGCAACCAGCGTGGCCAGCGTGAGGACGGCATTCAGCCCGACCCAGCAAGGCTCGAGATAGGCGAGCGAACCGGGCAACTTCGCGGCGAGGCCGGTGCCGGCGAGCACTTCTGCGAACGGCCGCTGGCGGGCGAGGGCGTCGATCAGGCTCGCCGTCGACAGCAGGGCGATCAGCGCCATCGCGTAGCGGCCGCCCTTGGGCAGGCAGGGGCTGCTCAACAGGACCACCCCGCCGAGGAGGAAGACCAGCGCCAAGACGGCATTGAGCACCAGCGGCGCCTCGAACTCGAGGAAGACATGTTTCACGATCGGCGCCGGCGACGTCGCGTTGCCGTAGGCCCAGAGCACGAGCGAAACGAGCCCCAGCAGGGCAGCCTTGGTGACGTGGCGGCTGTCGAAGGTGCGGGAGGCGACGAGCGTGAGCACCAGCACCACGAAGGTGCCCGCTCCCGCGACGCTGGTCAGCACCAGGTTCGCCAGGGCCAGGTGCCGCCCCACCTCTGCGAGCAGCGCCATCGTCGCCAGCGCCGAAAGGACGGCCAGGGCGCGGCGCCAGCCCGAAGGGGCCTCGCCGAACGTGAGGGGAGTCAGGGGCGGGGGCGCTCCGGCGGTCTTCACGGCGATCTGCCGGCCCTCGCGCTGCCGGCCACGGCGGGTCTCGGTCTCGGGCGCCGAGGCCTCCTCGGCGGGAGCGGCGGGCGGCGGCGTGGGCGCGGCCGGCGGCGGCGGGGCCTCGGCGGGCGACGAGCGGCGCCGGGCCTCTTCGACCGTGTTGGGCGGGTTGACCGACGTCTCGGGCACGGAGGCGATGATCTGCTCCATCGTGAGGCGGCCGGCCGGCGGCGTGGCGGGGGCCGGTCGCGAAGCTGAAGGCCGGGGCGCGACGGCCGGGCGCGGGGAGGCGGCCGACTCGGCGACGGGCTTCGGCGCCGGGCCGGGAGATGGCGGCGGGGTCGCGGGCGAAGACTGGCGGGCAGAGAGGTTCTGGAAGAGGTCGTCGCGCCCGACTTCGTTCAGGGCTGCCGGCGGAGCCGCGCTGCCGGTGTTCAGCCCGAGGACGTCGTCGAGCAGGTCAGAGGCAGACCCCTGAACGAGCGAGCCCCCGCAGTTGCCGCAGAAGCGGGCCCCTTCCTTGTTCTCTTTGGCGCAGAGTGGACAAAGCATCTGGTGGTTCGCCCCCGATTATACCCGAGAGAGCGGCGGTCAACCATGAAGAAAGCCAATCGGAATCTCGAACAAATCGAAAACAAATGGAGCAGTAGATCAGTAGTCATGTCCGGAGGGCCCTGGCACGCGGGCCATTGACACCTCCCCCTATCGTTCTCATACTTTTCCTGACGCTGTTAGCGACCCCCCGTCCGAGGAGGACCCAGGACATGATCAGCTGGATTCGCAGGGCCAGAACCACCTCCAGAGCGCTGGCATTTGCTCTGGTGCTGGTGATGAGCATGTCCTTCGCCCGACCGAGCCATGCCCTGCTGACCGAGCTCGTGGTGGGTGGGGAGCTAGCCATGTCGGCCCTGTCGCTGCTGGCCCAGGCGTTGCCCCAGATCACGCTGGTGGCGGCCAACATCCTCACGCTCGTTCAGACCGGACAGACCATCGCCGACACCATCAAGCGCATCGGCCAGTCGTTCGGCGGTCACCACGACGAGGGTGGCCAGCAGCCGCCCGCCGGAGGCGCACCCGGAACTCCGCCGACCACCGGTGACCTGGTCGACATTCCGACCCTCCCGATGGATTCTGGCGCCAAGGGCTCCGAGATCGGCGCGACGGCAGCCGCGGCCATCGAGAACCCGGTCCTCGAGGCGATCGCGCTGGTGGTCGACACGTTCCGGAAACGGCTCGACCTCTACGGCAAGCTCTCGAAGCTGCCCGACGGCCCCAGCGGCAAGGACCAGCTCGCCGACGCCTATTCGAGTCTCCTGAACCAGAACGAGCAGGCAGTGGCCTCCACGGCCACGCTCGTCCTCGACGCTGTGCGCGAAGGCGACCAGAGCACGATCGACAAGTTTGTGACGGGTGTCGAGAAGCTCGACGGGGCCTCACGTCCAGCGTTGATCCCGGTGTTGAACCGCGTGATCGAGCAGGGCCGCACGTTCTCGCTGCTCAACGGCGAGGGCGAGGGGCTGTTCCCCAAGCTCGTCAGCCTTCACGCGAAGCTGACGAAGTAGCCTCTCGAGCCGGTTCCCGGCGCCCGCGGTCGTCGCGGGGTGCGAGGATTCGTACCGGTGACGATGGTCCTTCCTGCGGCCTCGAGCCCCAAGCCTCCGGCCTCGGAGCTGGCGAACCCCGCGCTAGGTGCTTGTCGCTTGCCTGGGGAACGCGATCGGTTCGATGTAGACCCGCAGCGTGCCGCCGCAGATCATGCCGCTCTCGTCGACCTCGTCGTCGAGCGTGTGCTCGGTCATCCGGGGTTTCCCCTCGCGCAGCGACTCGAGCGCCTGTAGCTTCAGGGCATTCTCCATGCAGCCGCCCCCGATGCTGCCCAGAGTGCGGCCGTCCGGATAGACCAGCATCCGCGCGCCCGATTCCCCTGGCGTCGAACCGCGCGTCTGGATGACCGTCACGACCGCCACGAGGCCACCGGCGGCCTCCAGCCGAGCGAGTTCCCTGAGCGTCCGCACGAATCCTCCCGAGCAAAGTCAAAGCCGGTGCCGGCAGGCTCCCTGACACCTGAAACCTGAAACCTGTCTCTCAGGTCTTCAGCTTGGGATCCAGGGCGTCGCGCAGCGCGTCGGCGAAGATCGACAGCGCCAGGACGATGAAGAACATGGCGAGCGTGGCGCCGGCGAGCTGCCACCACACGCCCCGCATCAGCTCTTGCTTGGCGTCGTTGATCATGACGCCCCAGGACGGATCGCCCTGAGCGCCCACTCCCAGGTAGGAGAGGATGACCTCGACCTTGATGGCCGCGACGAAGCGCAGCGAGAGGTTGATGATGACGATGTGGAAGACGTTCGGCAGGATGTGCACGAAGATGCAGC
>CAZSVK010000525.1:0-3676 GCA_964610245.1 uncultured bacterium | reverse complement strand
GGGGCGAACTTCGCCCCTTGCAGGGGTTCGGGGGCAGCGCCCCCGACAGGCTCTTACTCCCCTTGCTTCTCACCGAACACCCGTCTCGCAATCTGCGTATGCCGCGGAAAGAGCACGGGGCCGAGTGCCGGCAGCGCGAACCGCAGCGCTGACTGGCGGAACCGGATCGCGAACGAGAGCGGCAACAGCACGGCGCCCATCCTGCCCTTTGCGTCGGGCGAGGTCTGGCCCCAGCGAATCTGGCGAACTCCGAACTCGCTCGCCAGGCCGACGATGCCGTGCAGCAGGTTGAAATAGAGATCGACCTCGCGCATCACCGAGTAGTCCATCCCGACGTAGAGGAAGACCAGCACCTCGGGCGGGGCGACGTAGCACAGCGCTCCGCCCACAGGCTGGCCCTTCAAGGTCGCGCGCAGATAGCGGATCCGCGGGTCGGAGGCCAGGCCGTGGAAGAACGCCGGCGATAGCAGTTCGAGCCGGGTCTTCGAGTGGGCCAGGACCTGCAGGTAGAACGCATGGAACTCGTCGACGTGCGGGCCGAACACAGGCGCCAGTTCGACCGCCAGGCCTGCCTCCCGGGCCCGGACGGTGTTGAGCCCGAGCTGCCGGCGGTAGTTCGAGCGCAGACGCCGGACGTAATCCTCGGGAGAGTCCCAGGTCACCTGCTGCACCGAGACCGGCACCGAAGGGAAGTCGAGGAATCCGGCCTCGAGCAGGGCCGTTTCCCACAGAGAACGCACCTCTGGGGAAAACTCCTTCCACACGCAGGCGGTCCGCTTCTCCCGGCGAAGCAGCTCGACCGAGCGAGCGACGAACGCCTGGCGAATGGCCGCGGCGGTCTCGTCCGGCAAGCCCGGCGCGAAGACCGTCTCCTGGTCGGCCATGCTGGCCGGGAGACCGAACATCAGCAGGTCGAGCAGCAGGAAGCCCGGCCATGCCTTGCGCACCGAGCCGGCCAGCCGCTGCAACCACACCGGGGCGATACAGTCCATGGCCAGCCGCATCCGGCTGAACGCCGTCGCGGCAAGCAACTCGCCGGCGGGGCCGCGGGCCACGAGTAGCGAGGTCGTGATGCCCTCGAGCTCACCGTGAACGAAGGAGTCGAGGAAGAAGCGCTTCATCCCAACCCTCTCCGGAGGACTCAACGCGTCTATCAGGTCTTTCGGCACCTCCGCCAGTTCGAGGACCTCGAAGTCCACGCGACCGCCTGGTTGAAGCACGTCTCCCGGGCCGGCCGAAGTCGTCCGGCTCATGGCTTGCGCTCTCCCGGCCAGCAGCCCAGCCTGAGAAGCATCGAGGGATGCATGAAGACATCCATCGCGACCGCCACGACGCACGCGACGCACATGTAAACTCCGGTGAGAATCAGCGGCTTGCCCTCGGCGGCCAGCGGCGCGAGGAAGCCCACCGCAACCAGCAGGCTCGAGATGACCATCGCGCAACCGACCTCGCGGAAGCCGTCGCTCAACGCCTGCGGAAGCGGCGTCCCACGCTTCACGTTCTGATCGACGTGGAAGATGTAGTGAATCGTGTCGTTCACCGAGTTGCCGATGGCCAGCGAATCGATGACGCAGAACCCCTCGAACAGGTCGTAGCCCAGCACACGCGCCGTGGCGAACATCACGAAGATCGGCATCACGTTGGGAACCATCGCGATGAGCGAGACCTTGACGCTGCGGGTGACCCAGATGAAGACCGCCAGGATGAACAACAGGCTGTAGGCGATGTTCACGAAGAAGGTCTTCGAGACGTAGCCCATGATGGCGCCCCAGTAGGCCATGCTCCCGGAGACGACGAGTTGCGAGGGGTGGAGCGTCTCGGTCGCGAGCGAGCGTGTAACGGCCACGATCCACTCGGAGAGCGCGAGCAGGCCATCGGCGTCCTCGATCGTGGTCGACACCACGAGCCTCAGCTTGCGGCTGGCGGCCGAGTAGTACTCGTCGAACGCGCCCAGCTCCAGGTACTGCCGGAAGAACGCCTCGCGGCGCGCCTGTCTCCAGTGTGGGGCCAGGCCCGACTCGAACTGGAGGCGCTCCATTCGCGAATCGATGTAGCGTTTGACGTTGGCCCAGGAATCGACGCGAACGACCCCCGGCAGCTCGCGGATGGCCTGCGCGAAAAGGTCGAGATCTCGCTCGATCTCCGGATGGGTGAGCAAGGCGTCGAGTGTCATCCCGACCGAGATCGTGCAATCCACGGTGGTCACGGGGAACTGCTTCTGGCGCAGGAGTTCGAGCGACTGCGAGACCGGGTGGTCCTTGACGAAGTAGCGATACCAGTTGGCGTTGATGCGCTGCTGCGACGAGTAAGCGATCAGCCCCACGCAGACGGCGGCCCAGAAGATCAGGTTCCACCGGCTGCGGATCACCGCGGCCCAGGGCGCGAGCCAGCGCGTGGCGAGCGTGGCATCGAGCCGGTAGTAGAAAGCGCCGGTCACGTCTCCCCTGACGTGCGAGAGGATCAGCGGCAGGTAGACGATGGCCACCACGTACTCGACGACGACGCCGATGCAGATGGCGTAGCCGAACGACTGCAGCAACGCCATGTCGGTGACGCCGGTGAAGATGAGCGCTCCGAACGTGGTGAGGCTCGTGAGAAAGTTGGGCACGAGGCACTGGCGGATGCTCTCGGCGGCTGCCCGTCTGCCCCCGGCGCGCTTGCGCGTGGCGAAGTAGAGCACCAGCAGGTGCACGACGTCTTCCAGGCCGTTGACCAGGGTGAGCACCGGCAGATTGCCCGAGAGCCCGTTGAGCGGCACGCCGAGGAGGTACATCACCCCGAAGGCGAGGAGGATGCTGAATGCCAGCACGCCCATCACCGCCACCGCGAGCGGGAGGCTGCCCCACAGGCCCCAGAAACAGGCGATGAGCAGCCCCAGGCCCAGCAGCGTGAGGCGTCCCTGGTCGCGGAAGGTGCTGCGCACCATCTCGCCGTTGAGGTAGAACAGGCCGTTGAGATGGTATTCGATACCGGTGCGCGCCCGGAACTCGATCAGCTCCGCCTCGATGCGCTCGAGTAAACCCAAGGTTAGCTTCGGGTCCTCTTGATCGGACTGGGGACGGATGATGAGCGTGTAGACCGAATGGGCCCGGTCGTAGAGGTAGCCGAACCAACGGTCGCTGAACGGGGGACTGGCCAGGCACTCGCGGGTCTTCGACTCGGAGGCCAGCGTCTCGGCGCCCAGGATCGGCACCAGGCGCAGGTGATCGTCCCTCAGGGCGGGCTCGAGCAGGTCGACCGCCGAGAAGACCCGCTGGATCCCGTCGAGACGCTCGATTCGGCCCTCCAGGTCTCGGATAGCCTTCAGCCCGGCCGCGGTGAAGGGCTTGGCTCCCTGGAAGTAGACGAGCAGCGAATCGCCCAGCCGGAACTCCCGCTCGTAGGCCTCCAGCCGCATCCGGTCGGCCTGGCCCGGCTGCATCACGCTCTTGAAACCGAACGCCAGCTCCAGCCGCGGCAGGCACCAGAGGCTGGCGGCGGCGAGCGCGACGAGCAGTCCCCAGAGGGGCCACTCGCAACGCAGGATGGTGCAGGCAATGCGGCTTCGCATGTTCACTCACCGCAAAGCGACGATCGCCGGAAGTCGAAACCCGGAACAAGTATCACGGAGGCACTGAAACACGGAAAAGTGAAACCCCGGAGGGCGCGTGGCCCCCCGGGGAAGATCGATCTCGAA